>WGOB01000022.1 GCA_016124255.1 Alphaproteobacteria bacterium
CGCCGCGCTCGCGGCCGACGACGCGCGTTTCGCCCGCGTGCAGCGCGTCTGGCGCCGCCTGATCCTGGCCAACGCCGACCTTTGCCCGGAGACAACGCGTGACGCCGGCTTCACCCTCCATTCGCTGAATTCCTACCCCGTCGAGATGCGCGAGGCCGCCGTGCGGCGCTTTGCCATTGATGCGCGCCCCGCAGCAGCGTTCCTCGCGCCTGACTCCGCCGCCGCGCAAGCCGGACTGCGCGACGGCGACGCCATCGTGTCGGTCAATGGCCAATCCGTCCGCCAGGCGCGCCTGAATCGGCGCACGCGCGAGCGCGACCGCGCCGTGGCGGACGCTGCGGAGAAACTCGGCGAGGCGCTCGAAGGAGACGCCCCGATCACACTTGAGATCGCGCGCGATGGAGAGACGCGCACGATCGCATTCACGCCCGAACAGGCATGCGCCTCTCGGCTCATCCTGGCGCGCGACGATCGCGTCAACGCCGCCGCCAACGGCCGCGCCGTCGCGATCACCACCGGCATGGCGCGCTACCTCGAAACCGACGCCGAACTCGCCGTCGTGCTTGGCCACGAACTCGCGCACAACACCCTCGCGCACCGCGACCGTCAGCGCGATACGACGCGCCCGGGCCGCTGGGGCGGAACCGCCGCCGGCCTCATCCTCGGCGCTGCGACCGGGGTGTTCATCGATTTCGGCGCCATGGCGGCCCGCGGCAGCCAGGATATGCGCCTCACCTTCGAACGCGAAGCCGACTATGTCGGGCTCTACTACGCCGCCCGCGCCGGGTTCGACACCGCAGGCGTGGAGACGTTCTGGCGTCGTTTCGCGGCGGACTATCCAGCGTCCACCTATCTGACGCGCTCCCATCCGACCGCAGGCGAGCGCTTCCTGGCGATTGCGGCCGCACAGGACGAGATCGACGCCAAGCGCGCCGCGAACGTCCCGCTCGCCCCTAATCCCAGCGCCGAGTCCCAGCCTTAATCCATCCCGCAGCCGACTCTGCTAAGGACGGGAACCGGCGGCGGGGGCCGCACGTCGAGGGCGTCGGACCCAGCGTTATTCGGGGAGTGAACACATGAACAAGGCGATCCTGGCGGCGGCGGCGGCGAGCGCGCTCGCGTCCTGCGGCACGACCATGGGCGACCGGGCGGCGTCCGGCGCGATGATCGGCGGCGGTGCAGGCGTCGTATTTGGCGGCGTGGGAGTCGTGCCCGGCGCGCTCGTTGGCGCGGGCGTCGGCGTCCTCACACCGTCCGACAAGGTCGACCTCGGCAAGCCCGTCTGGCGCGATTGATAGACATCGCCGGCCCGCCGCCCTAAAGCACCAGCCGCTTTCGGCGCCCGTCTGTGCTGCGGGAGAGCCAGGGACGGAAGATATGGCCGCGTTGGAATTCTCGCGGCGCTACGCGATGGCGCATCGGCTGCTCGCCGACCCGCAATCGAAATGCGCCGTGCCCCATGGACACAACGAGATCGTCAGCGTGCGCTTGGAGCCGCATGCGCGCTTCCGTTTCGGCGGCGCGAACGCTGTTGCGCCCTTCGACGCTGTCAAGCGGCGTTGGCACGCATGGATCGACGATCACGTCGATCATGCGCTGATGCTCAACGCCGCCGATCCGCTGATCGAGTATTTTCGCGCCCAGGAAACGGCGCGGCTGGCGCGGATCATGACCTTCCCGGGCGACCCCACGACGGAAGCGCTCGCGGCGTGCTTCTTCCTCAAGCTGTCCGCGTTCCTCGCTGCGGACGCCTTGCCGTTCTCGGTCGCGGCAGTGCGGGTGGAGGAGACGCCGACGAACGCCGTATGCGTGGGGCGAGAGAGCTTCGACGCGGATGACCCGCTGATCGCGCCGGGCGCCTGGCCGCGGCGCGCGGACATGAGCCTCAACGACTTTAACGCGGCGCTTTCGGCCGGGGGGAAATCGCCATAGTGAGCACGCATGCCTGCTCTCGCTTCCCCAGCCGTCCTGCCGATCCTGATGCTCTTGGCCTCCAACGTCTTCATGACCTTCGCCTGGTATGGTCATCTACGGTTCAAGGAGCACGCGCTTTGGCTCGTGGTGCTGGCGAGCTGGGGAATCGCGTTCTTCGAATACTGGCTGGCGGTCCCAGCCAATCGCATCGGCAGTGCGTTCTACTCGCCTGCGGAACTTAAGACGATGCAGGAGGTGATCACGCTCATCGTGTTCGCCGCCTTCACGGCGCTTTATCTCAAAGAGCCGATGAGCCTGAAGCAATTGCTCGGATTCGGATTCATCGCCCTCGGCGCATGGTTTGTGTTCCAGCGCTAGGCCGCTACGCCATCGTGTAGCGCACCGGCATCCGCTTCAGGCCCGAGACGAAGGCCGAGCGCGTGTTGGCGGGGGCGCCGTTGAGCTCGATCTCCTTCAGCCGTGGCAGCAGCTCCGCGAACAGCGCCTTGATCTCCATGCGCGCGAGGTGCATGCCGAGGCACAAGTGCACGCCGTGGCCAAAGGCGACTTGTTTCTTCACGTCGCGATCGACGCGGAACTTGAAGGGATCCTCGAACACCTCCTCGTCGCGATTGCCGGACCAGTAGAAGAGGCAGAGACCATCGCCTTCCTTGATCGTCCGCCCACGGAGATCGTAGTCCTGCATCGCCGTGCGCATGAAATGCTTCACCGGCGTCACCCAGCGGATCATCTCCTCCACCGCATTGGGCAGGAGCGAGAGATCGGCCCTCAGCTTCTGCATCTCATCGGGGTTCTTGATCAGCTGCAGCAGCCCGCCGGAGGCTGTGGAGCTTGTCGTGTCATGCCCGGCGGTGGCGACGATGATGTAATAGCTCATCGCCTGGAACGGATCGATCGGCGCCCCATCGATAATGCCGTTGGCGATGATGGAAGAGAGATCGTCCCGCGGATTGGCGCGGCGATCCTCGGTGATCGCGCCGAAATACTTGAAATACTCCTGCGCCGTCTGGAAGAGATCGACGGTCTGCCCCCCCTCGTCCGGCGCCGCCGTGAGGGTCGAGCCGCGGGTCACGCGTTGGCTCTCCGCGACGACGTCTGGATCGCCGGCGCCGAAGATTTCCTGCGTCAGCTTGAGCATGAAGGGCTCGTCCTCCTTGGGCACGCCGAGGATCTCCATGATCACGCGCAGCGGATACCAGACCGCCACTTCCCGCACGAAATCGCATTCGCCGCCGAGTTCGGAGAGGCGATCGACATGCTCCTTCGCGATCGCGGCGATCCGCGCTTCGAGCTTCTTCAGGTTCGGCGGCATGAACCAGGACTGCGTCAGCGTCCTGAGCTTCATGTGGATGGGATCGTCGAGATCGACGAGCGTGCGGAAGAGATGCGTGTCGCCGGTGACGGATTGAACCCATTCCTCGCCCTGGATCGGCGACAGATACGTGCGCAAGCGATTGACGAACACGTCGTTGCGCCGCTCGACCTCCAGAATGTCGGCGTGTTTGGTGATCGCCCAGAATGGTCGGAAGCCCGCCGGCGCCATGAAGCGCACGGGATCGTCGCGCCGCAGCGCCGCATAAACCGCGTGGATCGCGTCCTCTTCCGCGTAGAGATCGGGATTGACGATGGCGTCGTCGAGCGTGTCGCGGGAATAGCCGGGAAATACGCTGGCGGTAGCGCCGTCCATGATCGCCTCCTTCGTTGCCGGAAGCATAGCGCGCAAGGCTCGGCGCGTCAGCGGCGCCGCTGCGTCAGCTTGCCGGCGACCCGCGCCAGGCGCAGGGTCGAGCGATGGAGGAGATCGCGATGGAAAAGCGCGTGGTGAACCCAACGCCTTGGTTGCAGCATTTCAATCTCAACCACGGGATCGAGGTGAAGGGCGGCGAGCGCACGCTCTATCTCTCTGGCCAGACAGCCAGCGCCGCGGACGGCTCAGCGATGTGTGCCGGCGATCTCGTCGCGCAATTCGCGGCCGCCTGGACCAACCTGAAGGACGCGCTGGCGGCGGCCGACATGACGCCGGCGAACATCGTGCGCCTCAACATGTACACTACCGACGTCGACGCGTTCATGGCCGCGGCCGACAAGCTCATCCCGATCTTCGCGGCGGACGGCGCGCAGCCGGTGTCGACGCTGTTGGGCGTTACGCGCCTCTACGATCCAGCGATCATGGTGGAGCTGGAGGCCACGGCCGTCGCTTAGAGCGACTTTAAATGCGACGCACTTTTTTGGCAGGCGGAGAGCGCATTTAAAGTCCAAAAAGCGGCTCTATGACTTTATGCTTCTAAAGCATCTTTGGTGCGTTAAATGCGACACCCTGTTCGACCCCAATCGCAGGTCGCATTTAACGCATGATGCTTTAGCGCGAGACGCTTTCGACGATCCAGAAGATCCACGGCGCCGCGATCATCAGCGCGAACGCGGCCTCAAACGCGACGCTGCCCCAATTGAACGCCGTTCCGGTCTTGTCGCGCCAGATCGAAACCAGCCGGCCGATCGCGGACCCGCCCCACGCCGCCGCCAGAATCGTGACGGCGCCGACCGCCATCGCTGAGATCGCGGCGTTGTCGGCGCGATGCTGGACCCACACAAATCCAAGACAGACGAGGTGCGACAAGAAGAAGAGCCCGCCATACGTGGCGCGAAATTCCGCCGCGCCGCCCGGCGCGGCCTCCTGAAGCCGCACGAGCCTGGCCGCCCATGCCGGATCGATGAGCGCGTACAAGCCCATCCCCGCGCCGCCCAAGAGCGCGAGGGCGGCCAAAATCCAATCGATGTCCATCATCTTTTCTACGCCAGACCGCGCTCAACGGACCAGCGTCGTCGTCCACGGCATGGCGATCATGAACGCAAGGACGAGGTCCAGGAACGTAAGCCGCCAGTTGAGGACCCGGTCGGTGCCGTCCGCGAAGATGGAGAGCATGCGGCCGAGCCCGGCGCCGAACCAAGCGAGCGCGACCGGCGCGATCAGGATCATCCCGGAGAATTGCGAGACCGTACCGCGCCGCACGCCCATGACTTCCGCCGCCGCAAACAGCGCAACGAACGCCGGCAGCGCATGGATGAACACGAGCAGGCCGCCGATCGCGCGCGTCTCGCCCTCGCCCCCGCGACCGCCTTCGACGCGTACGCCGAGCATGCGCAGCGCCCGCTGCGGCGCAGCGAGCGCAAGCGCGCCAATCCCCGTTCCCGCAAGCAGTCCGAGCGCGCAGAGGATCCAGGCTGGAGACATCTGCGCCCTCGGTCCGTCTCAGTGGTCCGCGCGCCTCAGCGGATGCCGGCGACGTGGCGCCGAGCTTCTTCTTCCGCGGCTTCGCGGGCATGGGCGCCGGCATGCTTGCCAAGCTCCAGGCGCGCGATCGTGCGGGCGTGGACTTCGTCGGGCCCATCCGCCAGGCGCAGCGTGCGCTGGCTGGCGTAGGCGCGGGCGAGCCCATAATCGCTGGTGACGCCGCCGCCGCCGTGCGCCTGGATCGCGTCGTCGATGATGGACAGCGCCATCATCGGGGCCTGCACCTTGATCATCGCGATCTCGGCGCGGGCGACCTTGTTGCCGACCGTGTCCATCATGTACGCGGCCTTGAGGCAAAGCAGCCGCGTCATCTCGATATCGATGCGCGCACGCGCGATCCGTTCTTCCCAGACGGAGTGCTCGGCGATTGTCTTGCCGAAGGCTTTGCGCGAGAGCAGCCGCTTGCACATCTTCTCCAGCGCGAACTCGGCGACGCCGATCGTGCGCATGCAATGGTGGATGCGGCCGGGTCCGAGGCGGCCCTGCGCGATCTCGAAGCCCTTGCCTTCGCCCCAGATGATGTTCTCCGCCGGGACGCGCACATTCTCCAGGATCACCTCGGCGTGGCCGTGGGGCGCGTCGTCATAGCCGAACACCGGCAGCATCCGAACGATCTTGATCCCCGGCGCATCGAGCGGCACCGCGATCTGCGATTGCTGGGTGTAGGTGCGCTCTTCCGGCGCCGTCTTCCCCATGACGATGGCGACCTTGCAGCGCGGATCGCCGACGCCGGAGGACCACCATTTGCAGCCGTTGATGACGTAGTCGTCGCCGTCCCGCACGATCCGGGTTTCGATGTTCGTCGCGTCGGACGACGCGACCGCCGGCTCTGTCATGAGGAACGCCGAGCGGATTTCGCCGTTCATCAGCGGGCGGAGCCATTGCTCCTTCTGCGCGCGCGTGCCGTAGCGGTGGAACACCTCCATGTTGCCGGTGTCCGGCGCGGAGCAATTGAACACCTCCGACGCGAACCCGACCCGCCCGAGCAGCTCAGCGATCGCGGCGTAGGTGACGTTGGAGAGGCCCGGCCCCTCGAATTCGAAGCTGTCGTCCACGTGCGCGGCGCCGTGCGAGGGCGGCATGAACATGTTCCAGAGGCCGGCGGCCTTCGCTTTCTTCTTCAGGTCCTCGACCACCGGAATGACCTTCCAGCGCTCGCCCTCCTCGTCCTGCTTCTGATAGGTCGGGATGGCGGGGATGACATGCTCGTCCATGAACGACTGGACGCGGCTGAGCCATTGCTTGGTCTCGGCGGAATGCTCGAATTGCATGGGCGTTTCTCCCGGGGGGCCTGATCAAGGTAACGGTTGCACCCTAGCGGCCCGCCTCAGCGCGGCCAAGCGTCCCTTGGGGGAAGGACGCCGGCGCCCCTCCCGCCGACCGGGCGGAGCGGCTATGCACGGCGGATGAACGCACTCCTCGGCGCCCACGATTACGTCGACGACCCCCGCAATGCCGACGTCTTGATCTCCATCAACGGCGAACTCGTCCGGCGCGACGAGGCGAAGATCTCCGTCTTCGATTCCGGCTTCATCCTGGGCGACGGCGTCTGGGAAGGCCTGCGCCTGGTGGACGGCAGACTGGCCTTCCTCGATCAACACCTCGACCGGCTCTACGCGGGCGCACACATGCTGCGGATCGAGATTGGGCTCTCCAAGGCTGACGTGGCGAACCGTCTTTTCGACGTCGCCGAGGCGAACGCGATGGACGCCGCGCACTTCCGCCTGATGGTCACGCGCGGTCGCAAGAAGACGCCCTACCAGGATCCGCGCGTCACAATCGGCCCGGCCACCATCGTCATCATCGCCGAGTGGAAGGCGCCGAAGCCCGAACTCCTCGCGCGCGGCATGCGCCTTTTCACCACCCACGTCCGCCGCACCGGCCCCGCCGAGCAGGATCAGAAGCTCAACTCCCACTCCAAGCTCAATTGCATCCTCGCCTGCATCCAGGCGGCGGAAGCCGGCTATGACGAAGCGCTCATGCTCGACGACCGCGGCGCCGTCGCGACGTGCAACTCAACGCACTTCTTCATCGTCAGAGGCGGTGAACTCTGGACCTCATCCGGCCTCCACTGCCTCGGCGGCATCACCCGCGCGAACGTGCTGCGCGTCGCGCGCGAAGCGGGCATGCCGACGTATGAAAAGGATTTCTCGCTGTTCGACGTCTATTCCGCCGACGAAGCCTTCACCACCGGCACCTTCGCGGGGCTGGCGCCGGTCGTGAACGTCGACGGGCGCGCCATCGGCGAAGCGCGCAGCGGCGCCGATGTCAGCGGGCCGATCACCCAGATGCTGCGCGAGGCGTACAAAGCCCTGCAGGCGAAGGAAGCGCGGGGGCGCACGTGAGCGAGCCCATACGCATTGCAATGTGGTGCGGCCCGCGCAACATCTCGACGGCGATGATGCGCAGCTTCGGCGCGCGCGCCGATTGCCACGTCGTCGACGAGCCCTTCTACGCCGCTTATCTCGCGCGGACGGGCATCGATCATCCGATGCGGGCGGAGACGCTCGCGGCGCAGCCGAGCGATCCCGAAGCTGTGATTGCGGCGCTGTTCGCCCCCCTGCCCGCGGCCAAGACGCTGCACTACCAGAAACACATGACGCACCACATGCTCGACGGGTTCGACCTTTCGTGGACGTCGCGGGCGCGCAACGCGTTCCTCATCCGCGCGCCGGAGGCGGTGCTGGCGTCCTACGCCAAGAAATACGAAGCCGTCGATCTCGACATGATCGGCCTGCCGCGCCAGGCGGAGATTTTCGACATGTGCGCGCAGAGGCTGGGCGCTGCGCCGCCCGTGCTGGAGACGCCCGACGTCCTCGCCGATCCGCGCGCCGCGCTGACGAAACTGTGCGAAGCGCTCGGCGTCGAATTCGATCCAGCGATGTTGACGTGGCGCCCCGGCATCCACGCCACCGACGGCGTCTGGGCGCCGGCCTGGTATGACGCGGTCGCCGCCTCCACGGGCTTCGCCGCGCCATCGCGCGAAGCGGCCGACGACGACCTGCCCGATCGCCTCAAACGCATCGCGGATCGCGCACGCCCGTTTTACGAGCGCCTGCGCGCGCACAAGCTATGAACATCTCCGCCGTAATCCTGGAGAACGCCTGGGTGCAGCTGGCGCCGATAGAAGAAGCGCATCGCGAGGGGCTGCGCGCGGCCGCACGCGATCCGTCGATCTGGGCGCATTGGCCCCGCGACGTCGTCGGCGACGGCTGGGACAAGACGTTCGATCGCCAGCTTGGCGAACACGCCGACGGCAGCTGGATGCTGTTCACGGTGATGGATCGCTTTGGACCGCGGGCTCCCAGCCCGCAGCGAGCAGCGGACACCACGCCCACAGTCCAAGAGATCGTTGGCCAAACCTGTTATCTCGCCATCGCGCCCGAGCACGACCGCGTCGAGGTCGGCGGCACATGGTATGCGCCGACTGCGCAGGCGAGCCACGTCAACCCTGCCTGCAAGCTGCTCATGCTCGGCCATGGGTTCGCGTGCGGCGCCGAGCGCGTGGAATTGAAAACCGACGCGCTGAACATGCGCTCCCGCAACGCAATGGCGAAGATGGGCGCCACCTTCGAGGGCATTCACCGAAGCCACATGCGCCGTCGCGATGGGACGCGCCGCGACACCGCATGGTACAGCGTCATTCGCGCGGAATGGCCGGCCGTCAAAGAGGGTCTCGAAGCGCGGCTCGCGGGAGGGCGGAATGGATAAGGCCGACATGCTCGCGCGCATCGCCGACGGCCGCACGGATCTGGTGTTCGATCTGCTCAAGCTGGCCGACTGGCGCGCAGCGCTGAACGAGGGGGCGGTGAAGGCTGCGCAATGGTTTGTCTATTATAACGACACGACCGCGCTGAAGGCGATCCTCAACGGCGGCGGCGATCTCTCCTCCATCTCCCTCGACGATGAACTCGGCAACGCCTGCTTTTTCGGCCATTGGAAGGTCGCCGACTTCCTGATCGCGCAAGGCGCCAACCCCCGCGCGGTCATCTCCGACGCCGGCGAGACGCCCCTGCACAACGCGCTCTCAAAAGCCGGCCGCCCGGCGCACAACTATGTCGTCCGCCTCCTGCTCGAACACGGCGCTGATCCGAACGCTGCAACCATCGCGAACGTCGAGACCGGCGCGTTCATGCGCGACGTGCGAACGAAAGGCGAGACGCCGCTCCATCGCGCTGCGGCCTTCGCCGATGCAGAGGCGATCGAATTGCTGCTGGCGCACGGCGCCGACAAGACGATCAAGGACGCCGCCGGCGACACGCCGCTCTCCTGGGCGAGCTGGCACTTGCGCCCGGGCCGCATCCTCCAACTCCTGACGCACGGCCCTCATCGCATCACCGATAAGCACGTCGCGGCCAACACCAGCGACCACGGCGCCGGCTGGGGCAATGGCATGGATCGCAACATCCTGGGCGCATACCTGCGCGAAAGTTGAGCCGCTCGGGCGGCGCTGGCCTCTGCCGCCGAACAGGCCTATATCGGGCGTGACGCGAGACGCTGCGAACCTGCAGCGATTGGGGCGCTCCCCGCCGCGCCGTTTTCTCCAACCATTCGGAGGCGGCGCATGATCGCGTGGCTCTTACTTCTCGTTGTTTTCATCACCTCGACCGTATCGGGCGTCTTCGGCATGGCCGGCGGGCTCATGCTCATGGGCGCGCTGGCGCTGGTTCTGCCGGTGTCGGCCGCGATGATCACCCATGGCGCGGTCCAGATCGTCGCCAACGGCAGCCGCGCTGTGCTGCACCGCCAGCACATCCAGTGGCGCATCATTTTGATGTACGCAGCCGGCTCCGGCGCCGTGACGACGCTCCTGGCCTTTGTGTCTTACGCCCCGTCGAAGGCGTGGGTGTACCTGTTGCTGGGCCTCGTCCCTGGTCTCGCCTGGCTGCCGAAAGATATGCTGCGCCTCGATGCGGCGCGCGCCGCCCACGGCGCCGCCTGCGGCTTCCTCGTCACCGGCCTCAACGTCGCGGCGGGCGTCGCGGGGCCGCTGCTCGACGTGTTCTTCGTCCGCACCGCGCTCACCCGCCACCAGATCGTCGCAACGAAAGCCGCGACGCAAGTATTCAGCCACGCCGTGAAAGTGATCTTCTACGGCGCGCCGCTTCTGGCGTTGAGCGCCGCGACCCGATTGCCGCCATGGTGGTTTTTTGCGCTGGCGGCGCCGCTGACGATCGCGGGCGCCGTCGTCGGCGGGCGCATCCTTGACCGGTTGTCGGACGTCAACTTCATCCGCTACACGCGCCTGATTGTGACAGCGCTTGGCGTGGTTTACCTCATCCAGGCGGCGATGCTGTTTGCAGACGCCGGCTAAGAATCTACGTCCGCCGTCGCTGCGTCTTCCGGCCCCTCTTCGAAATCAAGCAGATCGCCCGGCTTGCACGAGAGCGCGACGCACAGCTTCGCGAGCGTGTCGAAGCGCACGCCCTTCACCTTGCCGGTGCGCAGAAGAGAAAGATTGGCCTCGGTAATGCCGATCTCGGAGGCGAGATCCTTCGCGCGCATCTTCCGCAGCGCCAGCATAACGTCGAGACGCACAATAACGGGCATCCAGCGCGTTCCGCCCGTCACACGATCTGATCGTTTTCCGCTTTGAGCGTGGCGGCCACTTCCACCACGTTGCGGACGACGCGACCGATCAACGAGAGCAGGAGCCCCAGCCCCGCAAGCACCAGATCGGGCGCTTCAAGGCGCCAGTCGAATCCGTGGAAGCCGTCGAGGATCCAGCTGCGCAGGGTCGGCGCCACGAGTGCGGAAAGGATCGCCGCCCACAAGAGGCAATCGCCGACGCGGCCCAGAAAGCTCGTCGTCGCCGCGCCCCAGACATGCCCCTTCGCCAGCCGGCCGAGATAGCCGTGCGTCTCCCAGAGCGCCCAGGCGAGCACGACCGCCGGCGCGGCGTCCACCAGGTTGGCCAGCGCTTCGCGCAGCATCCATCCGTCCCCGGAGGAAAACGCATCGCTCAAGGGACTGACGATGTATTGCCCGATGATCAGCAGCGCCGCCGCCGCGAACAGGCCCTGGGCCAGCGGCTGCAGCCGGCTCGCCTCCGCCGCCGCCCGCACCACCGCCTCCTGCCACGCAGCGCGGTTGCCGGTGTCTTCGCCCATCTTGGCGCCCTCCATCAGCATCAGATGATCTGGTCGTTCTCAACCTTCACCGCGACGGCGATGTCGAGCACGCGGCCCGCGACCGCAATGAAGGCGAGAAACGCAAGCAGCGCGAGATCGACGAGTTCGAAGTCGATCGCGATCGGCGCCTCGCGGCGGACCCAGACGATCAGCGTCGGCACGAACGCGATCTGCGCCAGCAAGCCGAGCGTCGCATCTTCGCCGGCGCGGCGCACGGCATGCGCCGACGGCGTGGAAAAGAACTGCCCCGCCTCGAACGCCGAGAGCGCGCGGCGCAAATGAAGGAGCGCCGAGAGATAGAAGGCGGCCGGAAGCAGCGTGATGAGATGCGGCCCGACCGCGCGCAGAACGTCGAGCAGCGAACCGATCTCGGAATTGGCGACCAGCCGGAAGGTCGAAACGCCGTAATTGATCGCCAAGGTCACGCCGATGAGCCAAAGCGCGAGCAGAGCCATCGTCTGGGCGCCGCCAGCGGCGGCGCGCGCGCGATCGGCGAGAACGGCGTTCGACATCTGCACTCCGCAAAATTAAGTCACTCGATATTCAATTATCGCAAGACAATAATTTCGTCAAGCCGGCCGCGGCTGGGTTTAATCGTCTGTCAACCCGCGAGGTCGTCGAATGCCGCATTGGCGGATTCGGGGCACGGTCATGCCTGTCATCACCCACGCGCTTCTTTATGCGGGCTACGCGCTCGTCTCGCTCACCATCGGTTTGGCCTTGAGCCAGATCGGCGGCGGCTCGGGCGCAGCCTCGTTCCTCGGCGGCATCGCGTTTTTCAGCGCCTGCGCCATCACCCACGGCGGGATCGCAGCGGCGTCTGCGGCAGGATTGATCGGGCGCACCGAGAAGCGCATTCGCAGCGACATCGACAAGCTGCGCGCCGCCCAGCGCGAAATCATCACCGACATCGACGCCATCGCTGCGCGCATGGAGGACGTGGATCGCCGCATCGACGCGATCGGCGATACGCCGGCCGCAATCGCCGCCGCGCCCACCCCCGAGATCAAGATGATCGACCAGATCGTCGACAAGCTCTCACGCACCATGGACCAGCGCTTCGAGGACATCCGCCGCATCTCCGGCCCGACAGAAACACGCGCACATGGGCCCATCGACATCGTCCGCGAAGCGCTGATCGACAACCGCGTGG
The DNA here is from genome assembly GCA_016124255.1 of Alphaproteobacteria bacterium. Lineage (GTDB taxonomy): Bacteria > Pseudomonadota > Alphaproteobacteria > Caulobacterales > Aquidulcibacteraceae > CADEEL01. The sequence continues at coordinate 12,512 of WGOB01000022.1, forward strand.
AGCTGCACCTCCAGCCGATCGTCTCGCTGCCGCAGCGGCGCACGAGTTTCTATGAGGGCTTCACGCGGCTGAAGGATCCAACCGGCCGCCTCATCCTGCCGCAGGAATTCATCCCCGCCGCCGAACGCGCCGGCCTGATGGCGATGATCGACAACATGCTGCTCTTCAGATGCGTGCAGATCGTGCGCAAGCTGCAGCAGAACGACCGCCGCATCGGCATTTTCTGCAATATCGCGCCCGCCGCGCTCGCCGACGAAGCCTTCTTCCCGCACTTCCTCGACTTCATGCGCGACCACACGGACCTGGCCGGCGCGGTGATCTTCGAGATCCCGCTCTCCGCGTTCGACGCCCGCACCGCGATCGAAGCCCGCGCCATGGCCAAGCTCGCCGATCTCGGCTTCCGCTTCTCCGTCGACAAGATCTCGCGCATCGACATTGATCTTCCCGATTTGGAACGCTCCGGCGTGCGCTACCTCAAGATTCCGGCGAGCATGATTCTGGAAGATGTGGTGCGCAAAGGCGCGCGTCCTCGCTCCAACATCACGCGTGAGATCGACGCCGCCGATGTCGCTGCGGTGTGCATGCGCTACGGCGTCGATATCATCGCCGAGCGGATTGAGAGCGAAGACATCGTTCCGGAAATTCTTGAACTCGATATCCCCTACGGCCAAGGGCACCTGTTCGGCGCGCCGCGCGCGATCAAGGAGAGCCTGATGGAAGAGACCGCGCCGCCGGCCGACTTTCTCCGCTCCATCCGCAACAAAGTCGCCTGACGCGCATCCACGCGGCGCGCCTCCACGCACAAGATCGCTGAACGAAATGCGCGCCCGCCCGGGGCATGGGCGGACGCGCACGGCTTCGAGGCTAACGATGAGACGGCCCCGGAGCACTGGTTGGCGCCGCCGCATCGACATACAACTTATACGTGCATTCTTAACATTCTCTTTCCATAGTTGAGGCCGTTCGCGCATGCGCTGGAGGGTCTCTCATGCGGTTTCATCATTTGATCGGCGGGTTGTGTCTGGCTCTTGCTGCAGCCGGACTGGGCACGCTCTTGGCGAGCCCCGTGCTGGCCGCGACCGGGCGCCTCCCAGAAGCGCAAAACGCACGCGAGATCGGGCAGGTGTTCCTGGCGCTCTTCGCCTTGCCGGCGATGATCACGATCCTGGCCATGATCCGCACCCGTCAGGTTCGAACCCTTGAAGGCTATGTCGACGCGTGCGCCACGCTGCTCGCGCCGCGATACCAACAACTCACGGCGCCGAAAGGCCCCTCCGTCATCGAAGGGCGCCGCTGGTCGGATGAGGTGTGGGAATTCCGCCGCAACATGCCCAAGCGCCTGCCGCTGATCAGCGACCGCGCAGCGCTCAAGATCGTGACGACGCGCATCGCAGCGCGGGCGCCGGACACACCAGCGTCGCCTCGCGAGACCCTCGCGCGGCGGATCGCGGGCGCGCTCATGAGGATGGGATGGAGCGCGCAGATCATGCCGGGCCGGAACGGCGCTGATCCGTTCATCGCCGCGCAGCGCTACGGCATTCGCCTGTCGGCGCTTTGCGTCGCCGACGGCCCGGTGGAGGTCAGCGATGTGCAACGGGCGCTGCGCGCTAAAGCCCACATGCGCGCCGACCTCGCTGCTATCGTTTCATGCGGCGCCATAGTCGGCGACGCGCGCGCGCTCGCCGAGACCCACGAGGTCGGGCTTCTCCAGCCCGGTCAGATCCGCGCGGTGCATCGCGCGGCGGGCAAAATCTGGCGCGGCCGGCGCCGTCAAGGCGCGGGCGCGGCGCCCGCACCCGCTGGCGGATAGGGCGCTTGCGTTCGCGGTGAAGCCCCCCAAAGTGAACGCATGGCGTTCATCATCGGCATTGCGGGCGGATCGGGATCCGGCAAGACCACGATCGCCGCGCGCGCCGCGCGCCTGCTCGCAGCGCCCCTGATTGCGGAAGACGATTACTATCATTGCCGCACGACGTTCGTTGCGTTCGATGAGGCGACGCATGATTTTGATGCTCCCGAATCGAAGGATCAGGCGCTGCTCGTCGCGCATCTCACCGCCGCCCGGCGCGGGGAAAGCTTTGCCAAGCCGCTCTACGATTTCACCCGCCACGCGCGCCGCGGCGACGTCGAGAGAATCGCGGCCGCGCCCTTTCTGTTGATCGAGGGCTTGCATGCTTTCGCATCGCCGGACCTGCGCGCGGCGATCGATCTGGCCGTTTATGTGGACGCTGAGGAAACCGTGCGCCTGCAGCGACGGATCGAACGCGACGTCCGTGAGCGTGGACGCTCCGAAGCCTTCGTGCGCGCGCAATTCGCACGCACCGTGATCCCTGCCCACCGCGCCAGCGTCGCGCCGCAGCGCGAGACGGCCGACGTCGTGATCGACACCACCGAAGAACACGACCTCATCCGCGCCGACGTGCACGCAGCGCACATCGCTGCGGAAGCGCGCCGCCGCTCAGGCGCCTGAACCGACCGGGCGCGCCGCCCCATCCTCCGTCAGGAGGCCGCGGCCTGGAACGTGATTCACTTCAAGCCGCACGCCGTCGGGATCCTCGAACAGCACCGAATAATATCCGGGCGCAAATCCATCCTCGCGCGGGGGATGGACGATCGCCGCATCGATCGAGACCAGCATCGCATGCACCGCATCGACATCTGCCCGTGTGCGCGCGCGAAAGCAGATGTGATGGAGCCCGACGCGCTTCTGCACGAACCGCTCCCCCGCGTATTCGTCCGCCGGCGGCTCGATGCCGAACCCGGTGCGCCCGCCGACGCAATAGTACGCGAACGCATTGTCCATCACTTCCTTCAGCCCGAGGAAGGGGAGGAGCTGGCGGTAGAATTCACGCGCACGCGGAAAATCGCCTGCGGTGATGAAGGTGTGGGCGACGCCGTTGATCTCGATGGCCATGGCGGTTCCTCCGCCTCCGTCTATCGCCGATTGCCGCGGCGGCGCCGCAAGCCTTGCGCCCGCGCCCCGCGCATGACACCCAGCGCACCCATGCGCGCCCTTTCCTCGTTCGATCAGATCGCCGCCGAGTATGACGCCGTCTTCTGCGACGTCTGGGGCGTCGTGCACAACGGCCGCAGCGCCTATGCGCCCGCATGCGCCGCATTGGCGCAATATCGAGCGCGCGGCGGCATCGTCGTGCTCGTGACGAATGTCCCCAAGCCGCGCGGCCCGATTCCCGGCCAGTTCGAACGCATCGGCGTGCCGCGCGCCGCCTGGGACGCCATCGTCACCAGCGGCGACGCGATCCGCGCCGAACTCGCGCTGCGCGCGCCTGGACCGATGTACAAGATCGGCCCGCAGGGGGACGCGCCCTTGTGGGACGGCCTCGGCATCACGCAGACCGCCGACATCGCAGACGCGGCGTTCCTCGGCGTCTCCGGCCTCGACATGGAAGGCCGCGAGGCGCCTGGCGACTACGCGAGCGTCCTGAAGGCGGCGAGAGCGCGCAATCTCACCTTGCTCTGCGCCAATCCTGATATCGTGGTGCGCGTCGGCGATCGGTTGATCTGGTGCGCAGGCGCGCTGGCGCGCGACTACGAAGCGCTCGGCGGCGCGGTGGTGATGGCCGGCAAGCCGCACCCGCCCATCTACGATCTGGCGCGCCACGAGCTTGCAGCGCTCGCTGGTCGCGACATCGAAAACGCACGCATCCTCGCGATCGGAGACGGCGTCCCCACGGACGTGCGCGGCGCCAATGTGCAGGGGCTCGACGCGCTCTTCATCGCGGGCGGCATGCACGGTGAAGCGCTGATGACCGAGGGCGCGCTCGACCCCGCGAAGGCCGCCGACGCGCTGGCGTCGGAGGGCGCGACGGCGCGCTACGTCATGGCCGAGCTCGCTTAGTCGCCCACGCGCCTCAGCACCGCGACATTGACGATGCAGCGATGCACGAACCCGAGCGCTTCATAGAGCGCGATTGCAGCCGTATTCGTGGTCCATGCATGCAAGAACGGCGTGTCGCCGCGCGCCTGAATTGCGGCGGCGACGGTTTCTGACAAACGCCGCGCCAGCCCGCGCCCGCGAAAATCCGGATGCGTGCACACGCCGCTGACCTCGGTGTAGCCGGGAAGGCGCATCCGCTCGCCCGCCATCGCCGCCAGGCGCGTGTCGAGACGCACGCCGCGAAACTGTCCCATGGCGTGCGTGCGCGCGAGGAACGGGCCGGGCTCCGTCAGCGTGGCGAGCGCCAACATCTCCGGCGCATCGGCGTCGCCCAGATCGTCGATCTGAATGTCCGCCGCCGCTACGGTGACCGCGCGTCCCGCCGCCATCTGAACGCCGTGCGCCTGCTTGAGCGCCTCGAACCCCGGCGGGATAACGATCTCAGGCCGTTGCAGAATGAAGATCGTCTCTCCAGGCGCGATCAGATCGGCGAGCGCTGCGAGACTCTCCGGCGCATCGTCGCGCGCGGCGGCGAACAGGTTCACATCCCGCACGAACCGGCGCGCCAGCGCGCCGCCTTCGGAGAGCGCCGCATGATGCGACGTGAGCGTCTCCCAGACCGGGCGATCAAGCGCGTGCACGCGCGCCTAGTCTTTGGACGGCAGTGAAAAGCCGCCCCGCGCGGCGAGCGCGGCCGCCATCTGATCGCGCACCGCTTCCGGCGCGGTCGTCGCCAGCGTGTCGAACTCAATGAGCTCTGGCGGCACGTACCAGTGTATTTTGTCTTCGTGGTAAGCGCTCCACACGGCTTCGGCGACCGCGCGCGGCGGCATGAGCCGCCACATCCCCTCCCGCTCTGCGCCTGCAGCGGCGCCAGGCGGCAGGATCGGGGTGTCGATAAGGCCGGGCAAGGTGTCCGCTACGCGCACGCCCGTTCCCTTCAACTCCACCGCCAGCGCCTCGGTGAATCCCTTCACCGCGTGCTTGGTGGCGGAATAGACCGCAATGCCGCCCATGCCGTACGTCGCCGACGAAGAGGACGTGGAGAAACACAGCGAGTTCGGCGTCGCCTTGAGCAAAGGCAGCGCGAGATGGATGCCTGAGAGCACTGCGAGCAGATTGACGCGGACGACCTCCTCAACCTCTTCCCACGGCTGATCGGCGAACGGGCCGCCGCGCCCGATCCCGGCATTGCTGTAGAAAAGGTCGAGCCGCCCGTCGGTCTCAGCCGCGAACGCCTTGAGCGCCGCGGCGAACGCGGTGCGGTCGGTCACGTCGAGCACCCCAGTCATGCAATTCTCGGCGCCCCATTTCGCCGCCGCCGCCGACAGGAGTTCGCCGTTGCGGTCATACGCCCCGACGAACCAGCCTTTTTCCACAAACAGCGTCGCCGTCGCGTGGCCGATGCCGGACGCCGCCCCGGTGATGAAGACGGCCTTGCGCCCGTTCGCCTTGCCCATCGCCTGCTTCCTCCCTCTCGGACTTGAGCGCCGCCGCCTTGGTCGCTACCAAACGCCTGCGCCGCACACACGATACAACACCGCGGAGGAACGCCCATGGCCAATCTCTTCGACCTCACCGGCAAATCCGCCCTGATCACGGGCTCTTCCAAAGGGATCGGCAAGGCGATCGCCCACCGCCTCGCCGAACATGGCGCGAACGTAGTGATCTCGTCGCGAAAGGCCGACGTCTGTGACGCGGTGCGTGATGAGATAAACGGCTTGGTCGGCCGCAACGCCGCCATCTCGATCCCGGCGAACATCGCCTCCAAGGAGGCGCTTGAGCATCTCGTTGCGGAAACCAACAAAGCGTTCGGGAAGATCGACATCCTCGTCTGCAACGCCGCCTCCAATCCCTATTTTGGGCCGATGGGCGGCATGCAGGATGAGCAATTCGACAAGATCCTGAAAAACAACATCGTATCCAACCATTGGCTGATCAACATGGTCGCGCCGCAGATGCGCGAGCGGAAAGACGGCGCGATCGTGATCGTCTCCTCCATCGGCGGGCTTCGCGGCACCAATGTGCTCGGCGCCTACGCGATCTCCAAAGCCGCCGACATGCAGCTGGCGCGCAATCTCGCGCTCGAGTTCGGCGCCGACAATGTGCGCGTCAACACGATCGCGCCGGGATTGATCAAGACCGATTTCGCGCGCGCGCTGTGGGAGAACCCCGCGATCCTCAAGGCCTCCACAGAGCGCGCGCCGCTCAAGCGCATCGGCGAGCCGGACGAGATTGCCGGCATGGCGGTGTTCCTCGCCTCGCCGGCCGGCTCGTTCACCACCGGGCAGACGATCGTGATCGACGGCGGCCAGACCGTGGTTTGAGGGAGGCCGCGCCATGAACCTGCTCATCGCGATGGACAACACCGCGCTCGCCCACGCCGTCGCCAAGCGCATCGCCGGGCCCGCCTGCACGCCGGTCGTCGCCGAAACGCTCAGCGACGCGCACGCCGCATGGGCGCGCACCGCGTTTGACGTCGCGCTCGTTCAAAGCCCCATGCCCGATGACGAAACCCGCGCCATCGCGCTGCTGTGCTGGACGCGCGGCGCACGCGTCATCGTCACGACGAGCTTCCCGGCCGCGCTTGGAGGCGTATCTCAGCTCATCGCCTTCATGGACGCCGACGTGGTCGAGATGCCGTTCACCATCGCTGCGCTTGCAGAGCGGCTGGGCCTGCAGGAGGCGGCGCGGACTGCAGCGTGACCAACGCCGAAATCCTCGCTGCGATCCGCGACGGCGCGATGTCCGACATGACGCCGCAGCACATCCGCAATCTGCGGCTCCACGACACGCTGAGCCTGCTGGCGTTCGAGCCCGGCCTGGCGCGCGCCGCATGGACGCCGAGCGAAGACTTCTCCATCCCCGGCCCTGGCGGCTTCATCTTCGGCGGCTATGTTGCGGCGGTGACCGACGCTGTGGCGCACTTCTGCATGATGACGATCCTGGAGGATGGGCAGGTCTATTCCACCGCCGACTTGCGGGTTTCCTATTTCCGTCCGTTCACGGAACGACGCTATGGCCTCGAAGCGCGCATCGTCACCCGCACGCGGACGCAGACGCACATGGAGGTCGCGTTCCTGAATGACGCCGGCGCCATGGCCGCCAAGGCCACGCTCGTGCAGCGCCTTCGCGATGACGGCCGCGCGCCGCGCACCCGGGTTTAGCGTTTCGACGTCCTCGGGCGGGCGCACGGAACGTTCCAACCGCATCTTTTGACCCCATCGCGCCAAGGCCGTAGACCGAAGCGAAGCCGCTTCGGGAGGGGTATCATGGTCCGTTTCGCAGGGATCGCCGCACTGGCGGCCGCGACGCTTGCGCTTGGCGCGTGCTCCTGGGGCGGCGCGCGGACCGATCCCGCGCCGCCGGGGCCGGCCCCCGCGGCGGCGCCGCTCTCCCAGCTGGAGGCCTTCCAGCACCCGCCGCTTGCGCCCGCCGCGGTGATGGCGCACGTCCGCGTGCTCGCCTCCGACGAATTCGAAGGCCGCGAACCGGGCACAAATGGCGAGCGCCTAACCGTGGAGTACCTCGAAGCCGCGTTCCGCGAGGCAGGCCTGATCCCCGGCGTTGTCGCGGCGGATGGCCGCCGCGGCTGGCGCCAGGCGACGCCGCTGATCTCCGCCACGCTGACGGAGGCGCCGGCGCTGACGATCGGAGGGCGCGATGGGCGGCGCACCTACGCGTACGGCACGCAATTCAGCGCGTGGACCAAGCGGCTTCAGGACGTCGTGACCGTCGAGAACGCCGAGCTCGTGTTCGTCGGATATGGCGTCGTCGCGCCCGAGCTGGGCTGGAACGACTACGCCGGGATCGATATGGCCGGAAAAATCGCCGTCATCTTGATCAATGACCCCGATTTCGAGACCGGCGATGACCGCGGCTTCGGCGGCCGTGCAATGACGTATTACGGGCGCTGGACCTACAAGTACGAGGAAGCCGCCCGCCAAGGCGCGGCCGGCGCCATCATCATCCACGAAACCGCGCCGGCGGCCTATCCATGGGCCGTCATCGAAAGCGCCACCGGCGGCCCCCGGTTCGACGTTGTGACCGCCGATCGCGGCATGGGCCGCGCGCCCTTCGAGGGCTGGATCACCAACGAGGTTGCGCTGGAGACGTTCCGCCGCGCTGGGCTCAATTTCGAACAGCTCAAGACGCGCGCGCAGCAGCCCGGCTTCACCCCGGTCGATATGGGCTCCTTGACTGGCTCGCTGACGCTCAACACCCAGATTGAGGAGATCAATTCATCGAACGTGATCGGCGTGCTGCCCGGCCGCACCCGTCCGGAGGAAGTGATCATCTACGTCGCGCACTGGGACCACCTGGGGCGCTGTCCCCCGGTAAACGGCGACGACATCTGCAACGGCGCGCTCGACAACGCGACCGGCACGGCCGGCCTCATCGAACTCGCGCGACGCTTCGTGAACCACGGGCGTCCCGAGCGCACGATCGCATTCATGGCTGTGACCGCCGAGGAGCAGGGTCTTCTCGGCTCGCTCTACTATTCGCAGAACCCGCTCTTCCCCCCGGCGAGCACGGTCGCGGCGATCAACATGGACGGCCTCAACATCCGCGGCCCGACACGCGACGTGTCGGTCGTGGGCTTCGGCAAGAGTGAGATGGACGATCTCCTGCGCGCCGCCGCGCAGGCGCAGGGCCGGCGCGTCGTGCCCGAGCCCTTCCCTGAGCACGGCAGCTTCTATCGCTCCGACCATGTGAACTTCGCCCGGATCGGTGTTCCTGTGCTCTACGCCTCGAGCGGAACAGACATGGTCGACGGCGGGCCCGAACGCGGCGCCGCGCTGTCGCGCGACTACATCGCCAACCGCTACCACAAGCCTCAGGACGAGGTCACTGACGACTGGAACCTGATCGGCGGCGTTCAGGATCTGCAGATGCTTTACGCCGTGGGTCGGCAATTGGCGGAGAGCGATATGTGGCCGGCATGGGCGGCTAACGCGGAGTTCCGCGCCGCGCGCGAAACATCCCGCCCGCAACAATGAGGCCCGGGTCGTCCATGAAGCTATTCATCATCATCCTGGCTGCGGCGCTGACCGCGTGCGGCGCGCCGCCGCCCAACTCGAAGACCGACGAACTCACCGCCCGCGTCCGCGTGCTGGAGGATGAGCGCGCCGTGATGGGCGTTGCCGACGCGCTGGACGAGGCCGTCGACGCGAAGGATTGGGGCCGCGCGCGCGCCCTGTTCACCGATGAAGTTCAGGCCGACTTCACCTCGCTCGACGCTGAGAACGCGGGCACGGTTTCAGCCGACGAGCTGATCGAGAATTGGCGGCTGAATCTACATCCTGGGAAAGTGAGCACCCGCTCGCGCAGCGGCGAAGTGGTGGCGGTGAACGGCGATGAAGCGACCATGACCTCCCAGGGCCATGTGCGTTACGAAATTCCCGCGCGCACGGACATGAATGTGTGGGAGGGCTGGGGCCGGTTTGAACACCGCTTCACGCGTACGCCCCAAGGCTGGCGGATCAGCGGGTTCACCTTCACGCTGACGCGCCAGACTGGCGAAGCGAGCGTGCGTCTGGAGACAATGGCGCCGGAACCCACCTCGATCGTGCAGGAGTCGAAGAATTGACGCGCGTTCAGAAGTCGCGCCCGAGCGCGGCGACGAGCCGCTGCTTCAGCGTCGCCGCGTCGAACGGGGCCGGCAGATAGGAATCGGCGCCGGCGTCCCGCGCCACCGCGTTTCCAGCCGCGGGCGTCATCAGCACGACGGGCGTATTCTTGAGCGCTTCATCCGCGCGCACCGCGCCGAGCAGGTCGTGGGCGCCCATCGGCTTCAGCTTCCAATCGGAAATCACGAGCCCGTAGCGACGCTGCCGCAGCTTGGCGAGCGCGGTCTTGCCGTCCGAGGCTTCGTCGATGTTCTGGAATCCGAGCTGTCGCAGCAGATTGCGCACGATGCGCACCATGATGTTGTAGTCGTCGACCACAAGGACAGGCATCGTCAACGGCGCCGGCGCGATCATGTCCGGTATCCCCCACAACCCGAATTGTCTGCGCGTGCGTGGCGGCGCCTTTGCGCGCCAGCGCAGTTCCGGTAATAACCCAATGGGCCATAACATTCAGTAAAATCGCTGGAAGGCATGCGTACTAAATGAGCAAGTCCGGACTTTGTTTCGAAGATTTGTCGGTCGGCATGGCCGCCGAATCCGAAGTGGTGGTGACGGAATCCGTCGTTCAGGCCTTCGCGGACGTGTCAGGCGATGCGAACCCCGTGCATCTCGATGCGGATTACGCGGCGTCCACGCCGTTCAAGGAACGCATCGCCCACGGCATGTTGAGCGCCGCCTATATCTCGGCCCTGATCGGCATGAAGCTGCCTGGGCCGGGCGCGATCTATGTGTCCCAGACGCTGTCTTTTCGCCGTCCGGTGAAGCTGGGCGCCGCGGTTCGCACCCGGGTCGAGGTGGCAGCCCTCGATGCGGAAAAGGCGCGGGCGACGCTGGCATGCGTGTGCAGCGTCGACGGCAAGAGCGTGGTCGAAGGCGAAGCCGTGATCATGGTTCCGCGGCGCGGCGCCTGACGGCGATGCGCGTTCTCGACGGCGCAGGTCCTTTGCCCGCCGCCTATCGCGGCGGCGCACTTGCGCTCGGCGTCATGGACGGGGTGCACCTGGGGCACCAGGCGGTCATCGCCTCGGCGCGGATGGCGGCGGAAGCGCAGCGCCGCCCGTTGCTGGCCGCCGTGTTCGAGCCGCCGCCGCGCCGTCATTTCCAGCCGGAAGCGCCGCCCTTCCGGCTTCAGACGTCCGCCCAGCGCGCCCGGGCGCTGGCCGGCCTGGGCGTCGACGCGGTGATCGAGCTCCCCTTCGATCGCGCCCTCGCGCAGATCGAGGCGGACGCGTTCGCGCACGAGATACTGGCGGCCCGGTTCGGCGCGGCGCACGTGGCGGTCGGCTTTGATTTCCAGTTCGGACGGGCCCGCAGCGGCGACGCAGCGATGCTGACCGCGCTTGGGACCCAGTGTGGGTTCGGTGTTTCCACCACGCCGGCCCTTGAGCGCGACGGCGCCAAGGTGTCCTCCACTCGGATTCGCGGGCTGATTGCGGATGGGGATATTGTTGCGGCCGCGGCGCTCCTGACCCGGCCCTGGGCGATCGAAGGCGTCGTCGAGCGCGGCCAGCAGCGCGGCCGGACGATCGGCTTCGCAACCGCCAACGTCGCGCTCGGCGACTACGTTCAACCGCGCTTCGGCGTCTACGCGGCCCGGATCAAAGTCGGCGACGATGTTCACCCTGCCGTCGCCAATGTCGGCGTGCGCCCCACGGTCGGCGCTCCAGCGCCGCTCATGGAGGCGCACCTCTTCGACTTTGCCGGCGACCTCTACGGCCAGACTATCGAGGCGGCCCTGATCCGCTTTATTCGTCCGGAACGGAAATTCGAAGGCTTTGAGGCGCTGAAGGCGCAGATCGCGGACGACGCCGTCGCCGCCCGCGCCGCGTTGGGCTAGGATAAATGCCGAGATGGAAGCGATGAGCGCCGCTCTCTACGACCGCCTCGCCGCGCGCCTCGGGCCCAAAGGCTGGACTCGCGACGCACAAATCATCGCGCCGCACCTGAACGACTGGCGCGGACGCCCGCCCGGCGCCACGCCCTTTCTGGCCCTGCCGGCGACGACTGAGGAAGTCGCCGCCACGGTGAAGCTCTGCGCTGACGCGGGCGCGGCGATCACCCCCCAAGGCGGCAACACCGGCCTCGTAGGCGGCCAGATCCCGCAGGGCGAGGTGCTGTTGTCGCTGAAGCGCTTGAACAGAATTCGCAGCGTCGATCCCATCGACGACGCGCTCGTCGCCGAAGCCGGCGTGGTGCTGGCGCACGTGCAGGACGCCGCCGCCGAAGCGGATCGTCGGTTCCCGCTCAGCCTCGCCAGCGAAGGCAGCGCCACCATCGGCGGCCTTCTCTCCACCAACGCCGGGGGCGTCCATGTGGTCCGCTACGGCATGATGCGCGACCTGACGCTCGGGCTCGAAGTCGTCCTTGCCGACGGCCGCGTGCTCGACGCGCTGAAGGCGCTTCGCAAAGACAACACCGGCTACGATCTGAAGCAGCTCTTCATCGGCGCGGAGGGCACGCTGGGGATCATTACGGCGGCAAGCTTGAAGCTCTTTCCCCGCCCCCGGGGACGCGCGCTCGCAGCAGCGTCCGTCGCCAGCGCAGCGAGGGCCCTCCAGCTTCTGGAGATCGTCAAGACGCGGACTGGCGCGCTGGCCGCGTTCGAGATCATGAACCGCTGCATTATCGACATGACGCTCAAGAACGTCCCCAACGCGCGTGCGCCGCTCCCCGGCGCCTTTCCGTATCTGGCGCTGATCGAGTTTGAGGCCGCCGCCGCCGAGGGGCTGCGCGACGCGGTGGAATCGGCGCTCGGCGAGGCGTTGGAAGCCGGCGTCGCCGACGGCGCGGTCATCGCGGAGAGCGAGGGCCAGGCCCAGGCGTTCTGGTTCCTGCGCGAGATGGCGAGCGCGGGCCACAAGCCCGAGGGCGCGCAGATCAATTGCGACATCTCGGTTCCAGTCAGCCGGATCCCGCAATTCCTGGAGACCGCCGGCGCAGCGGCGGCGCGCCTCTGCCCCGGCGTCCGGATCGTGGCCTTCGGCCATGCCGGGGACGGCAATATCCACTATTCGCTGGTTCAGCCGGAGGGCGCGCCGGCCGCCGCTTTTCCCGCCGCCGCGCTCTCGGAGGCCGCGCACGATGCAGCGCACGCCCTTGGCGGCTCAATTTCAGCGGAGCACGGCATCGGCGTGACGCGGAAGAGCGAACTCCCGCGCTACAAGAGCGAGGCGGCGCTGGCGGTGATGCGGACGGTGAAGGCGGCGCTGGACCCTAAGGGCGTGTTCAATCCGCGTGCGCTGATCTGACCGTCTCGCGCGCGCGGTCGCGGCTGCTAAGCCAGGCCCATGAGCGCCTTCCTCACCGTCTTTGTGACCATCTTCCTCGCCGAACTCGGCGACAAAACCCAGATCGCGGCGGCGCTGTTCGCGGCCGAAGGCGATCGCCCCGCTTGGCTCGTTTTCCTGGCGACGTCTGCGGCCCTGGTGGCGTCCGCGGGCGCGGCGGTTCTGGTTGGCGGCGCTGCCGGGCGGTTCGTCCAAGGCCCCACGCTGAAAATTGTCGCCGGGCTCGCGTTCATCGCCATCGGCGCGCTGATGATCCGCGGCGCGCTGAAGGGCGCCGGGTAAGCTAGGTGCCGATGGCGACCAGCACGCCCTGGTAGGCCGTCAGCGCCGCCAATAGCGCCGCCTGTGCGCTGGTGCGGAAGACGACGCGCGCCGGCGCAGCCGAAAGCCAGAGGAACGCCGCCAAGGTTGCCAGCAGCGCGCCCAGCCCGACCCAAAACTCAAGCGATGCGGGGTTAAACAGCAGCACCTGGAACGGCCACAGCCCGAACGCCAGCATATGTAGCGCAAATAGCCCCGCCCCGCCCCAGGCGCGCGCGCGCAAAATCTCCACGAAGCTCGTGGCCGCCATGTGGAACGCAAAGCCGAACAAAAGCATGATTGCCGCGATGGCGGCTGGCGTTTCAACGCGCCCGACGGACATCGCCAGCAGCGCGCCCGCCAGAAGCCCGAACGCGGCGGCGCCGGAGGCGACGACCAGCCGCTCGATGCTGCGGAATTCGCGAACGCGCCGTCGCGCGCCGGCCGCATAGGGAAGCGATGGAAAGGCCACGGCCGTCATCCCGTCACCCGATCATCTACGCGCGCCCCTTTTGCAGCCCGCAGCGATGATTGAACGACTCAGATGGTTAAACGTTCGTGTTCCCGCAATCGAAAACACAAGGGCGATCGCAAAATCGCGTGGCGTGCGGCTTTCGTGCGCCATGCATTCGCGTGCGTGAATGAATCGTCATGAACTGCAGGTTACCGAAGCCTTGCTCCGTCTACTGACGATTCCGCTCGGCGCGCGGCCGGATCAGTCCCTCCTGCACGGCCGACGCGACGAGCCTGCCGTCTGCGGAAAAGATGCTGCCGCGGTTGAAGCCCCTGGCGCCGGACGCTGAAGGGCTGTCCTGCACATAGAGATGCCATTCATGCATCTTCACCGGCCGGTGGAACCAGAGGATATGATCGAGGCTCGCGGTCTGCACGCCGCCCTTGAACCAATTCGCGCCGTGCGGCCTCAGGCACGTGCCCAGCAGCGACATGTCGGAGGCGTACGCCAGCATCACCTGGTTCATGATCGCCCCTTCGACAGGCGCCCGCGTGCGCATCCAGACGCGGTGATAGGGCGGCGCCGGCTCCGGATTCAGCCAATCCAGATGCTCTACCGCGCGCAGTTCGATGGCGCGATCCGCGAAATCGCGTCGCCCGGCGAATTGCGGCGCGCGCTCGACGAATTCCGCCCACCGCTCCGCATCCGTCGGGATCGTATCGGGCGTCGGCGTATCAGGCAGCGCATCCTGGTGCTCGAACCCGTCTTCCTCAATCTGAAACGATGCGGCGAGATTGAGTATCTGCTCGCCGCGCTGGATCGCAATCACGCGCCGTGTGGTGAAGCTCTTGCCGTCGCGCGATCGCTCCGTCTCGAACAGCACGGGGATGGATGGATCGCCGGGCCGAATGAAATACGCCTGCAGCGAATGGCACATCCGATCCTGCACAGTCGCGTACGCGGCCAACAGCGCCTGCGCGATCACCTGCCCGCCATAGATGCGCCCCATCTCGCCCGGCGGTGAGCGGCCGCGGAAGAGATTGGTCTCGATCTGCTCGAGCGTGAGCACATCGATCAGATCATTCATCGACGCCGCCATGGATCGCTTTCTAGGTTGTTCGCCGCCGGCCTACGCCTTGCGCGGCGGCACGACGTCCTTGAAGGGATCGAAGCCCTTCCACGCCGGCTCCACCGGCGTTTCGCCCGGCCGGGGGATGTAGACCGACTCCGCGCCGCTTTTCAAATCGGGAATGTAACGCGGGCAGTTCGGGAAGATATGTTCGGCGCGGACGCGGACAAGCGCCTGCGCCCCTGCCCAATCCCGCATCATCGGATCCTCGAAGACGATCTCAGCGCGCCCGTTCACGCGCAGCCGCTTCGGCGACCCGTCCATGGCGATGAACAACAGGCCGACCGCGGCGTTGACGCTCACGTTGCCGAGGCTGCGGAACATGCCGTTGCCATCGTAATCGGGAAAGACGAGGAGATCGTCGCGCATCACCCGCACGAACCCCGGCGCGCCGCCCTTGAAGGAGCAATCCGGGCGCCCGTCGCGATCCGCGGTAGCGAGGAAAAAGAACGGGCGCGTCTCGATGAAATCGCGGTCCGCCTCCGTGAACACGGTGCGGTGCGTGATCTCGAAGAGCCGGTCCGCCAGCGCGCGCGAACCGAAGCGGTCCTGCAACGCACGCTGGCCGTCATGATACGCAGACGCGGACATGTTTTCGCCTTTCCCAGAGAGGCGAATTGACAGCCGCGTGGCGACGGCTTCTATCGCCGCGAGGCGCTTCCATGGCGCCGAACGGGGGAAGGATCAATGCGCGCTTTGACGGGCCTGGCGGCGCTGGCGTTTCTGGCTCTTTCCGGGTGCGCGAGTACAACCGCGCCGGCGACGCCCGACGATGCGGCGGGTCTTCTGGCTGCGGGCTGCCGCGCAGAAGCTGCGCAGACCTGGCGCCCGCTCGGCACCGGCGATCCGTTCACGATCAACGCCGTCGCGCGCGGGCCGAGCTGCCCGCAGGCGACGGCGATCCTCACTGTGCGCAATCCGCAGGGCGATGTGGTGTGGACCGAATCCTACGCCGTAGCCCAGGTGATGACCCTCGCCGACAGCCATCAGAACTCGCCCGAACTGGCGCAGGCCATGGCCGCATGGATCGATCCGAACACGATCAATCTCAAGCTGACGCGCGATCTGCCTGATTGGCCCGAAGGCGCCGAGGCGCCGATGGCGGGCGAGTTTCCGTTCTACCCTGAGACCTTCGTCGACCGGACCGAGTATCTCCGCATGCGCAACACGCTGTTCCCGATCTATTGCTACGTGCAGGGCATGGAGAGCATCGCCTGCCTGGTGCTGGAGCACGGCCGCCTGACGAAGATCGGCGTGCAGACGTTTCCTGGCTGAGGCCGACCTAGAGCATCTTCCGACCATACGCGATCGCCCCTGCGATCGAATGGTCGGAAAAAGATGCTCTACACATTTGAATATAGAGCAACCTTATCCGGCCTCGGAATCGCAAAGCGATTCCAGTAGGTCGGATGTTGCTCTAGCCGCGCCTCGCGCGGTGGACGGCGGCGTCGAGCGCGGAGAGGAATTGGGAGCGGTCGCGCGCGGTGAAGGCTTTGGGGCCGCCGGTTTGTTCGCCGGTCGAGCGGATGTGCTCCATGATCTCGCGCGTGGCGAGCGCTGCGCCGATTGAGCTCTCGGTGAACGGCTTGCCCGTCGGCGCCAAGACTTGCGCCCCGGCCTTGAGCGCGCGGCCCGCGAGCGGGATGTCGGACGTGATCACAATGTCGCCTTTGCCGGCGCGATCGGCGATCCAGTCGTCGGCGACGTCAGCGCCGGCTTCGACAACGATCTGCTGGATCAGTTTCGATTGCGGCGTGCGGATGAACGCGTTCGACACGACGAACACATTGAGCGCGTAGCGCTGCGCCACCCGGTAGACCTCGTCCTTCACCGGACACGCGTCCGCATCGATATAGATGGCCGTCACAGCCTCAATCGTCGCGGACGATTTCGCGGCCGATGAGGAAGCGGCGGATTTCGTTGGTGCCGGCGCCGATGTCATAGAGCTTGGCGTCGCGCAGGAGGCGCCCCGTCGGGTAGTCGTTGATGTAGCCGTTGCCGCCGAGCGCCTGGATGGCTTCCAGCGCCACCTTCACAGCATTCTCGCTGGCGTAGAGGATGGCGCCGGCGGCGTCGCGCCGCGTTGTCTTGCCCGCGTCGCACGCCTTCGCCACCGCATAGACGTAGGCGCGCGCGCTGGAGAGCGCCACGTACATGTCCGCGATCTTGGCCTGCATCAGCTGGAACTCGCCGATCGGCTTGCCGAACTGCTTCCGCTCGCGCAGGTACGGCACGACGATATCGATCGCCGCCTGCATGATGCCGAGCGGCCCCGCCGCGAGCACCACGCGTTCGTAATCGAGCCCGCTCATCAGCACGGTGACGCCGTCATGCAGCGGCCCGAGCATGTTCTCTTCCGGCACTTCGACATCCTCGAACACGAGTTCGCCGGTGTCGCTGCCGCGCATCCCGATCTTGTCGAGCTTCTGCGCCGCGGAGAACCCCTTGGTCCCCTTCTCCACGATGAACGCGGTGATGCCGTATGGTCCGCGATCGGCGTCTGTCTTGGCGTAGACGATCACAGCGTCGGCATGCGGCGCATTGGTGATCCACATTTTCGTACCGTTGAGCACGAAATGGTCGTCGCGCTTGTCCGCGCGCAGCCGCATGCCGGTGACGTCGCTGCCCGCGCCCGGTTCGCTCATCGCCAGCGCGCCGACATGCTTGCCCGAAATCAGCTTTGGCAGATACTTTTTCTTCTGATCCTTCGTGCCCCAGCGGCGCAGCTGGTTGATGCAGAGATTGGAGTGCGCCCCATAGGACAAGCCGACGCTCGCCGACGCGCGCGAAATCTCCTCCATCGCCACCACGTGCTCGACATAACCGAGGCCCGCGCCGCCGAATTCCTCCTCCACCGTGATCCCGTGCAGGCCGAGCTCGCCAAGCTTCGGCCAGAGATCGCGGGGGAACGTGTTGGTGCGGTCGATCTGGTCGGCGCGCGGCGCGATCTCCTCGGCCGCGAAGCGGGCGGTGAGGTCGCGGATCGCGTCAGCGTCTTCGCCGAGATCGAAGTCGAGGTGCGCTGCGTTGCGGATCATCATGGGGATGTAGGCCGCTTCGCGTCCGCCTCAAACTTGGGCAAAAACCGGCCGCATCGGCCGCGTCAGGAAGAAGAGCCCGGCAAGAGCAGCCGCGACGCCGGGCACGCCGAGCAAGAAACTCGCGGAGAGGTTCGCCGCGAACGGCGCGCCGCGGAGGTACGCCGCCGCCGCCGTCGCCGCCAAGGCGACGCCGACAAGGGTAAGGCCGGCGAACGCGATCTGGCGCCAGAGCGGCGTTTCCACGCGCGGGGCGGCCTTGAGCTTGAAGCTGCGCACCGGGCCGATGTCGACGAGCGCGGGAGACGGCGCGGGCGCCGCATCGACGGCCGTTGACGCCGGAACGAGCGCCCCGCCCAGCATTGGCGTTGCCGCCACCACCGATGGCGCACCCAGGATCGAGGCGGCGTGATCCAGTTCAGGCTTGAGCCATGCGCTCGGGGCGCCGGCGCCCTCCGACAGCATCATCGCCTTCTCGGCGGCGCGGCGCCGCACCAGCGCTTCGCAGACCACGCTTTTGCCGCCGACCGCCGTCTTGCGCCACGCCTCCATGGCGCACGCAGCGGCGGCGAAGTCGCCGGCCCGCACTCGCCGCGCGACGGCGCTGCGCTCATATGCATCGACGCCGATCGAGAATGCGAACGAGACGAGCGCATCCAATTGGGTCGGCGAAAGCGGCCGTTGCGCGCAGATCGAGACCGCATCTGCGACGGGCTCAAGATCGGCTTCCAGCAGCGCGCCGGCCTCAGCCTTGGTTAGCGGCGCCGCCGGCGCTTCCGCGCACGCATGGCCGTACCCGACGACGAAGCCGCCTTCCGGCAACGCGGCCGCCGTCTCACGGAAACCTTCATGAACTTTGATTTGAGCGATGCCCAACGGCGAAACGGTGCGGCCCATCGGCGATCCCTTTGATGAATGGCGCCGCCCCCCGTCCTGAGTTGAGCCAGGCCGGAGAAGCGTGCTCGCCTCCCACGCAAGGGACGGGCCAAGCCCTCGCCCGCCGCGCGAAGGGCTGAAACCCGGCGGCGCACGTGGTAAGCAGCCCGTAACCGATTTCGGTTGGACGCGATGGGGGGGCGTCATGGGGTTCTTCGAGCGCCTGTTCGGCTGGATTTTTCGGCGCACGCCGCAACCCCAGCCGCCCCCGCCCGCCGCAACGCGCACCGAGCGTCCGCCGCCGGGCCCGGCGCACCCCACGCCGCCGCCGTCCCCAGCGCCTCCGCCGCCCGCGGCGAGCCCCGCGCCGCCCGAGGTTTCCGCCCCCGCGCCCAATCCATCGCCGCCCGATCCATCGCCGCCGCCCCTGCCGGACCCGCCGCCGGAGGAGAAGCCCGCCGAGCGGCCGAAACCAAAGGAGATTCATCTGGAGCGCCAGCCCATCGGCAGCCGCGTACGCCATTTCGCGACCATCGATGGGACCCGGTTCCAAATCGGAGACGAACAATCCTTCGACAGCCCGCTGTTAAAGAAGCGATGCCGCGGCATTTACATTTTGAAGCCGCGCGAAGGCTTCACCACGTTCGAGCCAGATCAATGGCGCGCCAGATACGGCGTTTGGGCGGACATGATCGCAGTGACGTCCGATGTCGAAGGCGGACGCGATATCGCAGCACTGAATTCCTATGACGGAGCGGGGTTCACCTTCGGCCTGATGCAATGGGCCGCGCACGTGCCCGACGCGAACCTCGTTCTGCTGTTGCGCAAAATGCTCGCCCTGCCGAATGCGCCAGCCTACTTCCCGGACCTCACCCTCAACGCCGAAGGGCGGATTTGTCAGTTGGCCGGCGACGGCAAGCTCATCCAGCTCGAACGCAGCGGGCGCGGCCTTGAACCGACGGCGCCGCTGCGCCGCTACCTCAACGAAGACGATGTTGAAGTCGACGAGCGGGAATTGCTCACGGCTGCAAAGCTTCTCCACTGGGTGCGCTTCGACCCGGAAGGACAGCGCACCCTCATCGAGTTCGCGTTCGAGGACTACAAGCACAACGTTGCGCTCCGCGCGAAGACCTTCCCGCTCGATGGCCGGCTTGACGTGGAAGTCATGCTGATCGCGGACATCTACCATCACGGCCGCGGCGCCACGGCTGCGCGTGGGCGCGAAGCAGGACGACAGCGCGCCATCAAAGCCGCGCTCGCCTCCAGCGATCCCACGGAAGGTCTTGTGAGCATCGGCGAAGGCGACGCCAAATATATCGACAATCGCATTCTCGGGCTTCGCCGCGAGATCGACGAGGCGCTGCAGGCCGGTGTCCTCGGCCACCACGTCTACGACGCCGCAACGCATGATTTCCGGCTGAAGACCTGAACCTCAGCGCAGCAGAACGAACGTCGCCAGCCCGAGGAACGCCAGAAACCCGATGCAATCGGTGACGAACGTGACGAACACCGACGACGACACGGCCGGGTCGGCGCCCGCGCGCCGCAGCGCCAGCGGAATGAGAATCCCTGCGAGCCCCGCGCAGCTGAAATTGATGAACACCGCTGCGCCCACGACGCCGCCAAGCTCCGCGTTTTGGAACACGAACGCCGACAGCACGCCCAGCAGCAGCGCGAACAGCCCCCCGTTCGCCGCCGCCGTGAGCCCTTCGCGCATGACATACCGCGCAGCGTTGGCGCCGGTGAGATCGCGCGCGGCGATCGCGCGCACGGTCACCGCCAGCGCCTGCGTCCCTGCGTTCCCGCCCATCGAAGCGACGATCGGCATCAGCACCGCCAGCGATACGATTTCCACAATCGATTGCTGAAACGTCCAGATCACCGCCGAAGCGACCAGCGCCGTCAACAGGTTCACCAGCAGCCACGGCGCGCGCGCGCGGATCGAACGCGCGACCGTATCCATCTGGCTGGCGTCCGTGACGCCGGCCAGGTTGAGCAGGTCCTCCCCGCCCTCTTCCTGGATGACGTCCACGATGTCGTCGACCGTGACCATGCCGGTGAGCTTGCCGTCCCCGTCGACCACTGGCGCGGACGCCAGATGGTATTTCTGGAACGCGAGCGCGACCTCCTCCTGATCCATCTCGGTTCGCACCAGGAATTTCGGCGTCTCCATGATCTCGGAGAGCGACGTGTCGCGCGGCATTCGCAGGAGCTTCGAGACCGTCACCGCGCCGATCGGATGCATCCGCGGATCCACGACATAAATCTCGAAAAACACATCCGGCAGCTCCGCGACGTCGGCGCGCATCCGGTCGATCACCTGGCCGACATTGGCGCCGTCCGGCGCAGCGACATACTCGCGCTGCATGAGCCGCCCGGCCGTCTCCTCATCGAAGGACAGCGCCTCCTCGACCGCCAGCCGCACCTCGGGCTCGGCCGCGGCCAGCACCTCGTCGAGCACGTCCTCGTCGATGTCGGCGGCCACGGCGGCGGCGTCATCGGTGTCGAGTTCGCCGAGCGCCTTGGCGACGACGCGCGCCGGCAGGAGCGCCAACACCTCCTCGCGCGCCTCCCAATTGAGATTGGCGATGGCTTCAGCAGGGATGTCGGCGCCGATGAGCTGCAGCACGTGGCGCAGCGCCTCGCCCGGCAGATGCTCCAGGACGTCGGCGACATCGGCCGGGTCGAGGTCGGCGAGCAGCCGGCGCAGCAGCGGCCCGTCGCGATCCCCCGCAGCGCCGATGACCTGCGCGATGAACAGCGGATTCTCGGACGGCGCGGCGCGGCGTTCGTCCGCGCGAGGCGCTTCATCCATGGTCATGGGAGCCTCCGCACGCGGGGGATTGGGGACGATGGTTCGCCCTCAGGGCAAACGCCGCGTCGCCCCTTTCGTCAACCCCGCATTGCCGTTTCGCAGGGCCTTGCCTTCACCGATCGCGTTGCGCCGCCGAAGCACGAACAGCGAAGGTTTGGTGCGCTCGAGAGGACTCGAACCTCCACGGTGTTACCCGCTGCCACCTCAAGGCAGTGCGTCTACCAGTTCCGCCACGAGCGCAGGCGAAGGCGCGGGGGGTATCAGATCGCCGCACGGGTCACAAGATGCCACGCCGCGCCGCTTTACGCGGGCCGTGTCAGGCCACGCGCGGCGCGCCAAGCCGCCCAGGGCGAGCTTTGGCGCATCGGACGTCCTCGCCGGCCGGCGGGCCACCGGGGGCTCGGGAGCGGCGAACGCACTCCGGCATGACGAACGGGACATGCTCGCGCGCCTCCTCGAAAAGCTTGCGCTCAGCCTGGAACGATGACGCGCGCCGCCGTGGAACCGCGCGCAAGCGCCCGCGTTGGTGGGCGTACGGAGACGGTCCGCCGCGGTCGGCGATCCTCTCTCCGGACGCACATCAGCGAATGGAGGACAGGCAATGAAAATCGCATATCCGCTGACCGCCCTTCTCATGGTCGTGGGCGCGACGTCGATCACGGCGTGCAACACGATGC
Source organism: Alphaproteobacteria bacterium (assembly GCA_016124255.1). Classification (GTDB taxonomy): domain Bacteria; phylum Pseudomonadota; class Alphaproteobacteria; order Caulobacterales; family Aquidulcibacteraceae; genus CADEEL01. The sequence continues at coordinate 34,616 of WGOB01000022.1, forward strand.
GCGGCGTCGGCGAAGACGTCGAAGCCGCCGGCGAAACCGTGTCTGAAGCCGCCGACGAAGCCGAGGACGATCTGACCGACGGCGAATAAACCCGCCAAACCGCCGAACATCCTTCGCGAACACCCCCCGTTCCCGCCGTTCGCGTAGGAGGCCGTCGCGGCCGACGCTCAGTCGCCCGCGGCGGTTTTCGGCATCTTGCCTTATACCCCCTAGGGGTATAATCACGCGGTCATCATGGATCGCACCGCCTCCGGCGCCTCGCGCACGAGCCTTCGCAATCGCCTGCGGCGCATCGAGGGCCAAATCCGCGGCGTCGCCGCCATGGTCGATGAAGACCGCTACTGCATCGACATCCTCAATCAGATCGGCGCCGTTCGCGGCGCCTTGGCGCGCGTGGAAAGCGAGCTGCTCAAAGGGCATCTCGATCATTGCATCCACAACGCCATCACGCGCGGCGACAAGACCGAACAACGCAAGAAGGCGGCGGAGTTGATCGCGCTCCTGGAGCGGCGGTCATGAGAGCGGCGCTCGTTCTGTGCGGCTTGCTTGCGTTCGCCTCGCCGGCTCTCGCCCAGCAGGCGGACCACGGTGTAGAGCACCCGCCCGAGCACGGACACGGCGTATCCCGCGACGCGCATACGATGCACGCCGAAAATGGACATGGCGCAATGACCGGCGCGCTCGGCCCCTACGCGGCGGGCCGCGAAGCGTCGGGCACGAGTTGGCAGCCCGAAGCGGCAGGCCATGGCGGTCTTCACTTCATGCGCGGCGATTGGTCGTTCATGACGCACGCGCTGATCAATGGCGTCTACGATTGGCAGGGCGGGCCCCGCGGCGGCGAGAAGACATTCGTCGCGGGCATGATCATGGGCGCGGCGCGCCGCGATTTCGACAATGGCGACGCGCTCACCCTGCGCGCCATGCTCAGCCCCGATCCGCTCATGGGGCGCAGCGGCTATCCCTTGCTGTTGGCGGCGGGCGAGACCGCGGACGGCGTCGATCCCCTGATTGATCGTCAGCACCCGCACGATCTCTTCATGGAGCTCTCGGCCTCCTACGCGCATCGTCTCAATCAGGACGCCTCGGTGTTCGTCTATCTCGGGCTTCCCGGAGAGCCGGCGTTCGGCCCGCCGGCCTTCATGCACCGCCCGGCCGCGATGGACAGTCCAGAAGCCCCGATCACCCACCATTGGCTCGATTCCACGCACATCACGTTCGGCGTCGCGACGCTCGGCTACGTCAACGGCCCCTGGAAGATCGAAGGATCGCGCTTTCGCGGACGCGAACCGGACGAGGAGCGTTACGACATCGAAACCGGCGCGCTTGATTCCACCGCCTTCCGGATCAGCTACAACCCCTCGCCGCACTGGGCGTTTCAGGTGTCCTGGGCCGATTTGAAGAGCCCCGAGCAGCTCGAACCCGAGGATGACGAAACGCGCTGGTCGGCGAGCGCGCTCTACGCCCGCCCGCTCGGCGCCGCACGGCTGTCGCTCACCGCCGCCGCGTCCCGCAAGGACGGCCACCACGGCGAAAGCGACGCGGTGTTGCTCGAAGCGGCGCTGCAGCCCGATTCGCGCTGGACGCTCTTCTCGCGCGCCGAGTGGATCGAAACCACCGAACTCGGAATCGGCGACGATCCGGACGATGTCGCGCGCGTCTCGCTGGGCGCCGTGCGCGATTGGCGCGTCTCCGAATCCGTGCGGCTCGGGATCGGCGCGCTCTACCAGCGAGCGCTCGTCTCCGACGCGCTCGCCCCCTCCTATGGCGGCGACCAGGACGCGGCGATGTTGTTCGTCCGCATGCGCATCGACTAAGTGATCGCCTCGCGCACGGCGCGGATCGGATCGTTCTCCACGCGGGGCTCGGCATCGAACACCATCGTCGCCCGCCGCCGCGCATCGTAGGCGGGCCAGGTCGGTATCGCCGCGGTGTTGGGATTTCCCGTCGTCGCAAACGCAATCCACGCCGACGCCATCTGATCTGCGACCCGCTGCGGCGCATCGCCATCGCCTAATAGCGCGCGCGCGATCTCGACATTGTCGAACATCAGCGGCAAATCGAGCGCGTGCGGGCATTTGAACAGCCCGCCCGCCGCCGGCGTCTCCCACATCAAATAATAGACATAGACTGGCGCGCGGCGCTGCGCGGCCTTGCGCTCGGCCAGCGTGTGCGTCGGACCGTGGAAGAAGAGCGCCGATTGCGCGGCGTTGAAGAGGTAGGTCGGCGAATAGTCCGGATGCTGCGCGCGGAGCGCCGCAAGCAGCCCATCCGCATTGGGGCCGCCGATGGCGCGGGTCTGCGCGACCGCCTGTTCATCGCTTAACCGGCCCCACCACGGCGCCGACGCGTTGAAGATCGACATCTCGTCCTTGTTCGAGCCGATCATCACTGGAATGTCGCCCGACATCGCCGGCGCGTCCGGTTCGAACGGATCGCGCGGCAGCACGCCGCCGTCCACGACCGGCGAGAGGCCGCGGAACGAACGGTCCGGCGGCAGCCGCCCCATCGCCGTCTGCGAGGCGGCGACGATCGCATCCGCCGGCGCGGCCTGGAGCGCTGCTGCGTCGCCCGGCGCAATGTTCAGCTCACGGAGGATGTCGCGCGCCAGGTCGGTCGCCTGGTCCGCCGGCGCGCCTGTCACGCCCGCGCCGCTTTGGATGATCGCCTTGTGGAAGAGCCCCTGCGCCTGCGGCATCGCCAGGAGATGCGAGACCTTCGAGCCGCCGCCGGACTCGCCGAAGATGGTGACGTTGCCGGGATCGCCGCCGAACGCGGCGATGTTGTCGCGCACCCACTGAAGCGCGAGCACGATGTCCAGCATCCCCGCGTTGCCGGAGGCCGCGTAGTCCCCGCCCATAAGCTCCGCGAGATAGAGGTAGCCGAACGCGTTCAGGCGATGATTGATCGTGACGACCACCACGTCGCCGCGCCGCGCAAGGTTGGCGCCGTCATACACCGGCCAGCCGCCGGAGCCGTAGGCGTAGCCCCCGCCATGCAGCCACACCATCACCGGGCGGCGATGCTGCGCGCCGGTGCGCTGCGTCCAGACATTGAGGAACAGGCAGTCCTCGTTGTCGATCGCCACGTCGGACGCGGTCGAAAAGAAGCCGGCGATTGCGACGGAGAGCTCGGTCATCGGCGCGGCCGAGCCGCCCGTCGCCATCTGCATCGCCGGCGCGCCATAGGCGAAGGCCGGTTGGATGCTCGCCCAGGCCGCGGGCGCTTGCGGGGGCTTAAATCGGCCCGCGCCGGTCGGCGGCGCACCGTAGCGAACACCCTTGAAGACGTGCACGCCGTCCCCCTGGACGCGCCCCTGGACCCGCCCATGCGCGGTGGCGACCACGGGGGAAAGGATCGGGGCGTCCACAAAGGCCAGCGCGCCCAGTCCCGCGCCCAGTCCCGCACCCAGTCCCGCCGCCGCGCCTGACAACAGCGCCGTCCGCCGGCTCAGCCGATACGCACTCATCCCCGCCTCCCTCTTGTTTTGAGCGGACGGCGCGCCCCAAGCCCCGCCCTTGTCAGGCCGGAGGTATAGAATTTGAAGACGCGGTGCGCTACCCGACGGCGTAGAAGTCGTGCACGTCGGCGGGCGTGGTGACCGTCACGCAGAGTCGGTCGCCATCGATGGTGATCTCACCCCGGGCGATGGGGTGGTTGTTGGCCAGGATCCAGAGCTCGTCGTTCTCGCGCGTGTCGAGCGGGATGACGGCGCCGCGGCCCATCTTGAGAAGCTGGTGCATCGGCAGAGCGCTCCGCCCGAGCACGAACGACAGCTCGACCTTCACGCTGTGAACCTGCGTCTTGTTCTCGGCGCTCTGCACGCTCTTTTCCCACCCGTTCGATCTACCGATATGAAGAGCCGTTAGTCTGGTTCGGTTTATCGGGTGTGAACGCCGTCTCTCAATGCTCTCCGCCGCATCCCGACGAGCGGGCCCCCGTGGCGTGGGCCGTCTCGCCCGGGCTGACGCCCTATCCGGCCGCCGTCGCGTTCATGGAGGCGCGCGCCGCCGCGATCGCCGCCGGCGCGGCGGGCGAACTCGTTTGGCTTTTGGAACATCCGCCGCTCTATACGGCCGGCGTCAGCGCGAAGGCGGATGATCTGCTCGACGCCCGCTTCCCCGTGTTCAAGACCGGGCGCGGGGGCCAGTTCACCTATCACGGCCCGGGCCAGCGGGTGGCGTACGTGATGCTCGACCTGCGCACGCGCGGGCGCGACGTCTCCTGTTTCGTGCGCGATCTGGAGAATTGGCTGATCGAAGCGCTGGCGCGCTTCAACGTCGAGGCCGGCGTGCGGCCGGGGCGTGTGGGCGTTTGGGTGGAGCGCAAAGGGCCCGGCTGGGCGCGTGAGGACAAGATCGCGGCCATCGGGATCAAGCTGCGGCGCTGGGTGAGCTTCCACGGCATCGCGTTCAACGTGGAGCCGGACCTCTCGCACTTCGACGGCATCGTGCCGTGCGGCATCCGCGAGCACGGCGTGACGAGCCTCGTCGATCTCGGGCTGCCAGTGAGCATGGACGAAGCGGATGCGGCGCTGCGCGCAGCGTTCGAGGCGCGGTTCGGTCCGACATTTGCGGCCGCGCCGCCGGAAGTTTCGGAGCGCGGGCTTCCAGCCCGCAGCGCGACAACAGACAGGTAGCTAAGCCAATTCCAGCAGCACTTCGTCGGCCATGACGCTCGCGCCAGCGGCGACATTGACCTTCGACACCACCCCGTCGCGCTCGGCGCGGATGATGTTCTGCATCTTCATCGCCTCGACGATCGCGACGCCCTCGCCCGTCTTCACTTCCTGCCCCGGCTTCACGTCGATCGAGACGACAAGTCCCGGCATCGGCGAGAGCACAAGATTGGAGGTGTCCGCCGGCTCCTTCACCGGCAGCCGCTTGTGCAGCTCCGCCCCGCGCGCGCTCGCCACGAGCGCGACGACGTCGATCCCCCGGTAGCGCAACCGGAAACCTTCGCCGTGCGGCGCGATCTTCACAGCGAACTGGAGCGCCGCGAAATCGCCGCGCATGACGATGCGTCCCGGGCGCCAATCGGTGGCCAGCGGCTTGGCCTTGCCGTCGCGCAACGCAATGAGGGCGCCGGATTCCGTCAGCGTGACGCGGGTAGGCGCGTAGTCGCGATCGATGGAAACCACCCATTCCACCGGCTTGCCGTTGGTCGCGATGGCGCCGCTGACCTGGCGCGCGCGATCCACGCTGAGCGCATGCGCATAGGCGGCGCACGAGCTCAGCAATTCCGCCTCCTCCGCATCCGGACGAATGCCGTTGAAGCCGTCGGGAAACACATCCTTGATGTAGGCGGTGGTGAAAGTGCCGGAGCGGAATCTCGGTTCGCCCATCACCGCGCCAAGAAACGGAATATTGTCCTGGATGCCGTCGATGACGAAGCTGTCGAGCGCGCGGGCTTGCGCGTCGATCGCAGCCTCACGGTCATGCGCGTGCGTCACGAGCTTGGCGATCATCGGATCGTAGAACATCGAGATTTCGTCGCCCTCGCGTACGCCTGAATCGTTGCGTACCCGCACGTCGCCGAAGACGCCCTCCTCCGGCGGCTGGTAGCGCTTCAAGCGCCCGATCGACGGCAGAAAATTTCGATACGGGTCCTCTGCGTAGATCCGGCTCTCGATCGCCCAGCCGCTGATCTTCAGGTCTTTCTGCTTCAGCGGCAGCTGTTCGCCGGCGGCGGAAAGGATCATCAGCTCCACCAGGTCGAGCCCGGTGATCATCTCGGTGACGGGATGCTCCACCTGCAGGCGGGTGTTCATCTCCAGGAAGTAGAAGCTCTTGTCCTTGCCGGAGGCGACGAACTCGACGGTGCCGGCGCTGTCGTAATCCACCGCCTTCGCCAGCGCGACGGCCTGCGCGCCCATGTTCGCGCGCGTCTCCTCGTCCAGCAGCGCCGACGGCGCCTCCTCAATGATCTTCTGGTTGCGGCGCTGGATCGAGCATTCGCGCTCAAACAGATGCACCACGTTGCCGTGCTTATCGCCCATGACCTGGATTTCGATGTGACGCGGCGCGGTGACGAATTTCTCGATGAAGATGCGATCGTCGCCGAACGCGTTCTTGGCTTCGGCGCGCACGGCGGGGAAGCCCTCCTCGACCTCCTTCTTGTTGTAGGCGACGCGAATGCCTTTGCCGCCGCCGCCGGCGGAGGCCTTGATCATCACCGGGTAGCTGATCTCTTCCGAGATCTGCACCGCGTGCTTCACGTCGCGGATCTCGCCGATGAAGCCCGGCACGCACGAGACGCCGGCCTTTTCCGCCGTCTTCTTCGATTGGATCTTGTCGCCCATGGCGTCGATCGCCTTTGGGTTAGGCCCGATGAAGACGATCTTCTCCTTGGCGCATCGCGCCGCGAACTCGGCCTTCTCCGACAGGAAGCCGAAGCCTGGATGGATCGCCTGCGCGCCCATCGCGTGCGCCGCCGCGATGATCTTGTCCGCGTTCAGGTAGGAGTCCGACGCCTGCGGTGCGCCGATCAGGCGGCTCTCGTCGGCCATCTCAACGGCCAGGCTGTCCGCGTCTGCTTCGGAATAGACGAGCGCCGTCTTGATCCCCAGCCGCCGCGCCGTCCGAATGATGCGGACAGCGATCTCCCCGCGATTGGCGATCAGGATTTTCTCGAACATTCAGGCCCTCCGACGCGTCGAACGGCATAATGGCAATACCGCAAGCGGGCAAACGGGATCGCTTCGCCAGCGCCGGCCATCAGGCGATGCAGGGGCGGGAGATCAGGCGGATCAGTAGTCGAACAGCTTCCTGTCGCGCTCCACGCGCTTCTTGGCCTGGGCGACGACGTGAGCCTGCAGCGCCTCCCGATCGAGGCGGTCCGCCTCGCCCGACGGATCAAGGTTGTGCTCCTCCACCAGCGCCAAGAGCGCATCGCGGTTCTGCGAGATCAGCGCCTCCTCCAGCGCGTCCTCGCCGCCCTTCTGCAGGATGCCCACCGGGTTGATCGCCGGGGCGGCGGCCTTCGCGCTTGGCGCCGGCGCGGGCTTCGGCTTGGAAGACGGCTTCGCCGCCGCCTCGACCGCGGCCGCAACCTCAGCCTCCGGCTCGTCGCCCGCCGCGATCGCCGCCTCATCGACGTCGCGCCGCGAGGCGTGCGCCCGCAGGGCCGCGTCGAGCCTGTCGGCGAAATCCGGGTTGCGCTTGGCCTCGCGGCGGATCTCGCTGAAGAAGCGATCGAGCGAACGGTTAAGGCTCATAGGGCGTGCGCGACCTCCAGCTTGGCGACGAACTCATCGCCGAATTTCCGGATCGTCCCCGCCATCTGCCCGTATTTCTGTTCGAACGTGCGCGGGCTGTCGGACCATTCCGCCGCGCGCGCGATATCCACGTGCTGGGGAATGCGCACATCGAACATGGCGTCTCCCAGATTGTCCTTGAGCAGGCCGGCTTCTGACCGATGCAGGCTCATCGTCTCGTCGTACTTGGTGGCGACCACGAAGAGGTTGGACGGCCCCCCGCGCCGCTCATTGATCAGCCGCAGCGCACGACGCCGGAACGTGATGAGGCCGAGCCGCGAAACATAGTCCGGGATCGTCGGCACGATGATCGCGTCCGCCGCGATCAGCGCAGCCTCCGCAAACAGCGAAATGCCGGGCGGGCAATCCACCAGCACGACGTCCGTCTCGTTCAGCACGCTCCGCAGCCCATGCGCGAACCGCTCGCAGATCCATTTCTGGATCGCATCGATATGGAAGCCGCGCTTCACGAAGTTCTCGATCATGTCGCGCTCGACGATGCGGAACTCCGGCGCCGCCGCGCAGAGCGCGACGTCCGGCTTGCCCTTCAGATCGGTCACCTTGTGCTCAACCAGGCTTTTGAACGGTTTGGGTTTTTCCTGCAACGCATAGGCTTCGAAATAAAAGTCCAGCGTCCGCTCCGCCTCCCGCAGATCGTTCCACTTGTCGGGCCCGGCGAGCATGATGGAGGCGTTGGTCTGGGGATCGAGATCAATCACCAGCGCGCGCCGGCGATGATGAACGGCGAGCGTTTCAGCAAGCGACACAGTCGTCGTGGACTTGCCCACGCCGCCCTTCATATTGATCACCGACACGATGCGTGCGGGCATGTTCTGGCCCCTTGTTCTTTCGCCGACATTGCGACGGCGAACCGTTGCGACTTGAGAGTGAGTTTTTGGTTAAGCGCGGCGCGCCAGCGCCGCTTTCCCCGGCCCCAGCTAGGCGCATTCTGCGTCAAGAAAGCGGCGCTGTGGAGGGCGGCGGCGCCGTCCCGGCCTTCCGCAGGCGGCGGCCGCGAAAAGCCGCGTCAGCGGGCCTTTTCGCGCAGCAGCACGAATTCCTCCGCTGCGGTGGGATGCAGCGCGCAGGTTGCGTCCCATTGCTGCTTGGTGATCCCGGCTTTGACCGCGATCGCGGCCATCTGGATGATCTCGGGCGCATCGCGGCCGACCATATGGGCGCCGAGCACCTTCCCGCTCTGCGGATGCGCCACCAGTTTCATGAGCGTACGTTCGGGATTCCCCGCGAGCACGTGCTTCATCGTCCGGAAATCGGCCAGATAGACATCGGCGCCCCCGAACTTCTCGCGGGCCTCATGTTCGGTCAGTCCTACCGTGGCGACCGGCGGGCGGCAAAACACGGCCGTGGGAACATCGGCGTGGTCAAACGCAGTTGGACGATTGAGGAATTGCGTTTCCGCGAACGCCTGCCCCTCCCGAATGGCCACGGGCGTGAGCTGCAGGCGGTTGGTGACGTCACCGAGCGCGAAGATGTGCGCAACGCTCGACTGATTGTATTCATCGACCGCGATCTGCCCGTTCATCGTGCGGTCCACGCCCGCCTTCTCCAGACCCAGTCCGTCCGCGTTCGGATCGCGCCCGATCGCGGCCATCACGAGCCCGACGCGCAAGGTCTCGCCGCCGCGCAACGTCACGGCATAATCGTCCCCGTCCCGCGCGATCGCGTCCAGCTCGGCCTTGCAGCGCACCGCGATCCCGGTGCGCTCCATCTCCGCGGCCGCGAACGCGCGCACATCGTCGTCGAACCCGCGCAGAATTTCCGCGCCGCGATAGAGGATCGTGGTCTCAACGCCGAGACTGGCGAAGATCGTCGCGAATTCCGCCGCGACATAGCCGCCTCCGACGATGGCGATGCTCTTGGGCAAGGCGTCGAGCAGGAACGCCTCGTTGGACGTGATCGCCAGGTCCGCGCCGGCGCAGTCCAGCGGGCGCACCCGCCCGCCGGTCGCGATCAGCACTTTCTCAGCAGTCACCGCGCGTCCGGATTTGGAGAGCCTCAGCGTATGGGGATCGGCGAATTCGGCGCGTTCCTCGAAGATCGAGACGCCGGCCTTTTCAAGATTCGCGCGATAGATCCCGGAGAGGCGCGTGACTTCGTTCTGCACATTCTCGCGCAGCGTCTTCCAATCGAAGCGGACATTGTCGGCAGACCAGCCGAACATCTTGGCGTCTTCGAACGCCTGGCCGAACTCGCCGCCATAGACGAGCAACTTTTTCGGCACGCAGCCGCGGATCACGCACGTGCCGCCGATGCGATACTCTTCCGCGATCGCCACGCGCGCACCCGCTTGCGCGGCAACGCGCCCTGCCCGCACCCCGCCGGAGCCCGCGCCGATGACGAAGAGGTCGTAATCGTAGCTCGTCATCTGCGCCCCTGTTCGCTTCGCTAAACCGCTTCTCCCATATAAGCGGGGAGCCAGCCTTCGTAAGCCTTACGCAACTCCGCCAGGGGCAGTTTCTCCGTTGTCTGCGCCGCGCCGAAATAGCCGAACGCGTCGCCGCCCGCTTCCCCGACGACGAGGCAATAGACGCCAGCCCCTTCCGCGCGCCGCTGGATCGCGCCGATGCGCTCGGGCGAGGCGGCGATCAGATAGCGCCCCTGATCCTCGCCATAGAGAAACTGCATGTCCGACAGCGGCCCGCGATAGCCCAGCATGACGCCGACATCGGCTTCAAGCGCCATCTCCGCGGCGGCGCACGCAAGGCCCCCGTCGGAGAGGTCGTGGCACACCCGCACGAGCCCCTCTTCGATCAGCCCACGGACGAAATCGCCATGCTTGCGCTCGCGCGCGAGATCGACGGGCGGCGGCGCGCCGTCTTCGCGGCCGTACAATTCACGCAGTGCAATCGATTGCCCAAGCCAGCCCAGGCTGTCCCCGATCATCAGCAGATGGTCGCCGGCGGCCATGCCGCCGATGCCGGCGCGTTTGTCGATATCCGCGATCAGGCCGACGCCGCCGACGGTGGGCGTCGGCAGGATCGCCTCGCCGTTGGTCTCATTGTAGAGGCTCACATTCCCGGAGATCACCGGAAAATCGAGCGCGCGGCAGGCTTCAGCCATGCCTTCGATGGCGGCGACGATCTGGCCCATGATCTCGGGCCG
>WGOB01000004.1 GCA_016124255.1 Alphaproteobacteria bacterium
CGCGCCGGCGCCGGCGCCATAGCGCGCTTTCTCGAGGGGGGGGGGTCGAGCGGATTAAGTCGCCGATCCCGGGATTCGCCGGAGGCGAAGTCCGGGGCCCATGATCGCAAGCCGTTGTGTTCATAGGCCACGGGATCGCCGCTTCGCATCGACCCGGGGAAGGGTGATATTCCTGGGCGAAGGCGCGCGCTTAAGTGCGCCAGCGCAGCGTCGTTTCCTCGATCGGATTTTCGAACGGCCGGCCTTCCTGCTTCGCGCGGAGATATTCCTGCTTGATCTTGAAGTACCACACGGCCTGCTGGTCGGGATCGCCGATCAGCGTCAAGGGCGGGGTCCGGTCTGTCGCGAACATCGAGAGCCCGGCCATCGCGTGTTGGTCCTGCGCGAAGAAGTTGTGCATCAGGAGCGCGACGACCGGTTGCGCAGGCGCCAACCATGGCATCGTCCAGTAGAGATTGTAGTTCACCTGCGTCTCGTTGGCGGTGAGCGGCGTCGTGGTGATCATGCCGGTGAACACGTGCTCGCCGGCGCGCACGCATTCGAAATGCACGCCTGGCAGTTGGAAGCTGACCTCGATCTCCATCGACTTCGGCATGAACCAGAGCGCTTGCGCCGTCTTCATCGAATGCCGCGCCATGGTGAAGCCGAGATGCGAGGGGACGAACAGCTTCTCTTTCTCGCGCCGGTCCCGATCGCTGCGACGGAGCCACGAGGTGTGCACGTACGGTCCGTGGGCGGGATCGATCAAACCGAGCGTCGCGCGGTCCATCCCGCAGGCGAAGCGCATCATCCCGTCGACACGCAAATGCTTCGCCTCCACCACCGGCAACGTTGGCGGATCGGGGATGTCGTCGGACGGGCGGCCCGCATAGATCCAGACATTGCCCTGCACGTCCCGGCACGGAAAACTCTTCACCCGGATGCGGCTGATGTCGTGCGGTTGGCGTTCGCTCAAACAGGGGATGGAGACGCAGCGCCCCTCTGTGTCGTAGCGCCAGCCGTGATTGGGGCATTCGAGGCTGCGCCCGTCGAACCGCCCGAGCGAGAGCGGCATCGCCTGATGCCGGCAGGAATTCTGCATCGCGAAGGGGCGCCCGGAACTGTCGCGACCGAACACGAGGTGCTGGTCGAACAGGCGTTTGGCGAGGAGCCTGCCGCGTTTCAAGACCCGAGACGGCATCGCGAAATACCAGAGATCGCTGAGCCCGATGTCGGGTGAGATGTAAGGCGCTTGCTCGCTTTCCTGGCCCTTTTCCGAGCCATTGGCGAGGCGTCGCTCAGTGGACAATAGAGTGGACATGGCATGACGATGGTCAGGAATGCCGCCGCTAGGCAAGGAGGGCTGAGGCGGGCGCCCATTTTCTTGATTGCTTGTTGACCCGGAATCCCGCATGGACGGCGTGGGCCACCCGCTCCCAACGGCGGGCGCCCATCTGTAAGGATGGGAGTACATCGATGAGCATACCCGCCAAGCCGGCGGCCAAGCCGGCCGATCCCCGGTTTTCTTCCGGACCCACAAAAAAACGGCCAGGCTGGGCGTTGGAGCATCTCTCCGGCGCCGCCCTTGGGCGTTCGCACCGCTCCAAAGAGGGCAAGGCGAAGCTTAAGGAAGCGATCGACCGCACCCGCGCGCTTCTCGGCGTCCCGACCGATTACAAGATCGGCATCGTGCCCGCCTCCGACACCGGCGCTGTGGAAATGGCGATGTGGTCGATGCTGGGCGAGCGCCCGGTCGACGTCTTCGCCTGGGAAAGCTTCGGCGAAGAATGGGTGACCGACGCCAAGCTCCTCAAGATCGACGCCGCTTTGCATGTCGGGCGGCCCTATGGTGCGCTGCCGGACCTCGCCAAGGCGCGCCGGGACGCCGACATTGTCTTCACCCAGAACGGCACGACGTCGGGCGCCAAGATCCCCGACTTCGAGTGGATCGCGGATGACCGCGAAGGGATCACGATCAACGACGCCACCAGCGCCGCCTTCGCCCAAGCCATCGAGTGGACGAAATGCGACGTCGTCACCTATTCCTGGCAGAAGGTGATGGGCGGGGAAGCAGCTCACGGCATGATCATCCTCTCGCCGCGCGCCGTCGCACGGCTTGAGAGCTACACGCCCGATCGTCCGATCCCGAAGATTTTCCGCCTGGTGAAGAAGGGCAAGCTCGACGCCGAAATCTTCGAGGGCGCGACGATCAACACGCCCTCGCTGCTGGCGACGGAGGATTATCTCGATACGCTGAGATGGGCCGAAAGCATTGGCGGCCTCAACGCGCTGCACGCCCGCGCCGATGCAAACGCCAAGACGCTCTATGATTGGGCGCAGAGAACGCCGTGGATCGCGCCGCTGGCGGACGATCCGCGCACCTGGTCGAACACCGGCGTCTGCTTGAAGATCGTCGACAGCCGGATCGCGGCGCTCGCTGAGGATGCGCAAGCGGAATTCGCAAAGAAGCTCGTGTCCATGCTGGAGAAGGAGGGCGTCGCCCTCGACGCCGGCGCCTACCGCACCGCCCCGCCGGGTCTGCGCATCTGGTGCGGCGCAACCGTGGAGCAGAGCGACATCGAAGCGCTCATTCCGTGGATCGAGTGGGCGTTCGAAACGCTCGCAAACGATCTCGCGAAAGCCGCTTAATTCCATCCCTCATTCCGGGGCGCGCGCAGCGGGAACCCGGAACCCAGGGCCAACGCAGAGCGCCATGGTCCCCTGGGTTCCGGATCGCGCCTTCGGCTCGTCCGGAATGACGTCTCCAAGTTCAAAGGACGTGTCCCATGCCGAAAGTGCTCATCTCCGACGAACTCTCGCCCGCCGCGGTGGAGATTTTCAAAAGCCGCGGGATCGAGGTGGATTTCCAGCCGAAGCTGGGCCCCGACGCCGCCAAGCTGAAGGAGATCATCGCCGCCTATGACGGGCTCGCGATCCGCTCGGCCACCAAGGTGAAGGCCGACATCATCGCCGCGGCGTCGAACCTGAAAGTCATCGGCCGCGCCGGCATCGGCGTCGACAATGTCGACATCCCGGCCGCGACCGCGAAAGGCGTGGTGGTGATGAACACGCCGTTCGGCAATTCGATCACCACGGCCGAACATGCGATCGCGCTCATGTTCGCCGCTGCGCGCCAGGTCGCGGCTGCAGACAGCTCGACGCAGAAGGGCGAATGGAAGAAGTCGCAGTTTGAGAAGCGCGGCGTCGAGCTCTTCGCAAAGACGTTGGGTCTGATCGGCTGCGGGAACATCGGCGGCATCGTCGCCGAGCGCGCGCTTGGGCTGAGAATGAAGGTGATCGCCTATGATCCGTTCCTTTCCGCCGAACGCGCCGTCGAGATCGGCGTGGAGAAGGTGGAGTTGGAGGATTTGCTGGCGCGCGCGGACGTCATTTCGTTGCACGTGCCGCTGACGGAGAAGACCAAGAACATCCTTTCCGCCGAAGCGCTGGCGAAAACGAAGAAGGGCGTGATCATCGTCAACGCCGCGCGCGGCGGTCTGGTGGATGAGGCCGCGCTCCGGGCGCTTCTGGAGAGCGGCCATATCCATGCCGCGGCGTTCGACGTGTTCAGCGTCGAGCCGGCGAAGGAGAATGTGCTGTTCGGCGCGCCGAACTTCATCGCCACGCCGCACCTGGGTGCAGCCACCACCGAGGCGCAGGAGAACGTCGCGCTGCAGGTCGCCGAGCAGATGAGCGATTATCTGATGAGCGGCGCGGTGACGAACGCGCTCAACATGCCCTCGATCACGGCGGAGGAGGCGCCGCGCTTGAAGCCCTACGCCAAGCTCGCCGAGATGCTGGGTCTGTTCGCGGGCCAGATCGTCGATGAGGGCCTGGACGCCGTCGAGATCGAGTACGAGGGCGACGTCGCGCGCGTGAACACGCGTCCGCTCACGGCGGCGGCGCTGGCGGGCTTGCTGCGTCCGATGCTGGCGGAAGTGAACATGGTCTCCGCGCCCGCGATCCTGAAGGAGCGCGGCACGCCGCTGACGGAATCGAAGCGCGAAACATCGCCCACCTATGACAGCGTGATCCGCATCCGGGTGCAGACCGGCGGCGGTTGGCGCTCGCTTGCCGGCGTCGTCATCGGCGGCGTGCCGCGCGTGACCGAGATCAAGGGCATGCCGCTGGAAGCCTCCTTCCATCCGCTGATGCTCTACATCAACAATCTCGACAAGCCGGGCTTCATCGGCGCGTTGGGCGCAATGCTGGGCGACGCGAAGATCAACATCGCAACGTTCAATCTCGGCCGCGTGTCGGCTGGCGAGGATGCGATCTGCCTTGTGGCCGTCGACCAGGAGATCGGCGCGGCCCTCCTCGCCAAGATCGCCGCGCTGCCGCAAGTGCGCTACGCCAAGCTGCTGCGCTTTGCGTAGGCGCTAGTCCGTCGGCTCGCTCCGCGCCGAGAACAACGCCAGCACGGTGGCGCGGGCGAACGCGGCGAGCGCGGCGACATGGATCACAATCGGGATGATCGTCGCATCGAGAACCTCGGACCAGTGCACGCCGGCCCAATCGTACGTGTACGCCATGAAGATCGCTTGCCAAACATCGCGATGGAGACCCTCGCCGATGACATGATCGCCCACGCCGATCCCGGCGCCGACCAGCGCCACGAGGTTCCAGACAAGATGCAGCGCGATGGCGCCCCACAAGCTGCCATGTTTGAGAACGACCACGCCGACGATCAGCCCGAACACGAAATTGTCTCCAAGCGTGAAGAGAAGATCCCCCAGACCATTGAATGTCCGCACGTGCCACAGCGCAAAGAGCGCCGCGCTGATCGTCAGCCCCCAGCCCGCGCCGTAGCGCGCCGCCAGCGTCGTCAGGATCAGGCCGCGAAAGACGATTTCCTCGGCGCCGGCTTGGATGAGCGTAACCGGCGCGATCGCGGCGAGCACGGCCGGCGCCGTCTCGAAGTTCGCATTGCCGGGCCATTGGATCAGGTCCGGGATCGCCGCGCACACGCCCACCAGCGCCCAGAGCGCTGCGCTCGGGAGCTTTCCAGTCTCCAGCCCGAATGCGCCGGCGCCGCGCCCGTCCAACCGCCGCGACGCTTCAAGCGCGATAAGCCCAATTGCGCCGTAGGCGAACGCCTCCGCCGCCATGACGCTCAGGGCCTGCCCGCGGAACGCGCCGACGGCGCCGTCAAACGCGCGTGCTCCAAGAGAAAAGCCGAGGTTCCAGAGCGCCTGATGCAGCCAGATCGCGATGATCAGGATGGCGACGCCGGCGAGCCAATGGCGGGGCCGCGCCGGTCGGACGCCGCGCGCCGCATCGCCGTCGATAATCGGGAACAAAAGAGCCCCCCAACACGGAGTTGCAGCGCGCAACCTCGGGCGCGAGGCGCCGCCCGCTCTTCCCCTGGGCTGCGAAAAAGTGCAAGCCCGAAGCGGGCGGGGGAGGATTCGCGATGAAATGGTCCGGACCGGGACTGCTCTTGTTGGGCGCGATGGCTGTCGCGTCCGAGGCGCGCGCCGAAGGACCCGTGGACAGCGCTCATTTCGGAATCATGGCGCACAACATCCAGGTCATTGATCCAAAGAACGCCAACAAGGAGGACGGCCCCGCGCTGGAGTTCCAGCTCAACTTCAAGTCCCCGGGTTTCCTGCGCTGGGCCGGCGCGCCGACGCCCTACGCAGTGGCGTCAATCAATGTCGCGGGCGATACAAGTTTTGGCGGCGTCGGCCTCGAATGGCGTGTTCCTGTCGGCGGAGGCTGGAGCGTGGAGCCGGGTCTTGGCTATGTCATTCACGATGGCGCGCTTGAAGTGCCGTTTCCGTTCGGCTCGCAGGAGGCGGTGGATTTCTCCGCCGAGAACGTGCTGCTCGGGTCGCGCGACTTGTTTCGCACCTCGATCGGCGTGTCGCGCGCCTTCGGCGGCGGCTGGTCGGGCCAAGTGTTCTTTTCGCATCTGTCGCATGGACAGATCCTCGGCGATGGACGCAACCAGGGCATGGATCAGCTCGGCGTCCGGATTGGACGCCGCTTCGGCCGCTGACCGAGGCCTTCAGGAGTAATGGATGCGAAGATGGACTGCGCCGCTGGCGGTGCTGGCGGCGATCGCTGCGCTGGCGTGCGCCTCTCCGGCGCCGGCCCAGAGCATTCGCCCCGCGCCGCTGACCCTGGTGCGTCCTGCGCCGCCGGCCGCAGACGCGTGCGCCGAGGCCGCGCGCCCGGCGTTTCTCGCCGGCTTCGAGCGGCAGCTTGCGGCGCTGATGAGCTACGGCGAGGCGGTCGGCGCGTACGGCGAGCGGCTTGCCGATTGGAAAAGCCGACGCTTGATCGAACTCGGCGCGTGGACCGACGCCGACCATGGCGCCTTCGCGCTGGCGCTGCTGGAGGATGAGCGTTTCATGCGCTTCCAGGAGGCGTCCATGGCGGAGGCGGAAGACCTCACTGAAGCAGCGTTCGCCTATGGCCGCGCGATCGATGCGGAGGAACCCGCCGCCGCGTGCGCGCATGCGCGTACGGCGCTGCGCGCCGCTGACCGGATTGTCGACTCCGCCGCCGCCCAATGGGCCTACATGCACGCGCGCTACGATGCGGAGGCCGCCGCGCGCGGCGTGAACCTGGAATGACCCGCACGCCGGTCGTCGCGGGAACGCGGTTCCGCCTGATCGCGGGACGCGGCGGCGGGTCCACGATGATCGAGGCGCTCCTGACATTGGCGGAGCTGCCGTTCGATCGCGAGGAACTCGACTGGTCGACGATCTATGCGGGCGGCGCGACGCTGCGCGCGGTCAATCCTGTCGGCCATGTGCCCGCTCTGGTGCTGCCCTCCGGCGAGATCGTCACCGAGACGCTGGCGATGACGCTTCTGATCGAGGAATGGGCGCCGGAAGCGCGTCTCAGTCCGCGCCCGGGCGATCGCCAGCGCGCGCGGTATCTGCGCCTTCTGGCGATGATCTGCGCCACGATCTATCCGATGTGGACCGTGGACGATCGCCCCGAACGGTTCGTCGGCGAGGACAAGGACGCGCAGAAGGAATTGCTGAAGCGCACACAGAAGCGGCGCAAGGATCTGTGGCGCATTTTCGAAAGCCTGATCGAAGCCGACCCCTGGGCCCTGGGCAAGCGCTTCTCTGCGCTCGACGTGTTCATCGCGGTGATGACGCGCTGGCGCCCGCGCCGCGCGTGGTTCGCCAGGAACGCGCCCAAGCTCGCCGCCATCGCCGCGCGCTGCGATGCGCTGCCGGGGCTGAAGGAGGTGTGGGCGCGGAACTACGGCTGAAGCGTCCGCCAATCTTCGGATGCATGGCCGGAGCGACTGGCGCGCGGCTGAATCGTGATTGTATGTTGAGCGGCGAATGTCGCGCTTTGGAGTTGTGAATGAGCGCAGTCGTGGTGGTCGGCGCCCAGTGGGGCGATGAGGGCAAGGGCAAGATCGTCGATTGGCTCTGCCATCGCGCGGACGTGGTGGTGCGCTTCCAGGGCGGCCACAACGCCGGCCACACCCTCGTCGTCGGCAACACCACCTATAAGCTGGCGCTGCTGCCCTCGGGCCTGGTGCAGGGCAAGCTCTCGATCATCGGCAACGGCGTGGTGGTCGATCCTTGGCACCTCGCCGGCGAGATTGACAACATCCGCACCCAAGGCGTCGCCGTGACGCCGGACAATCTCGTGCTGGCGGACAATGCGAGCCTGATCCTGCCGCTGCATTCGGAGCTCGACATCGCGCGCGAAGCCGCCGCCGGCGGGGCGCGCATCGGCACGACCGGCCGCGGCATCGGCCCGGCCTATGAAGATAAGGTCGGGCGCCGCGCGCTGCGCGTCATCGATCTCGCCGATCCCGAAGCGCTCGACTGGAAGATCGACCGCCTGTTGACGCATCACAATTCGCTGCGCCGGGGGCTCGGGCTCGAAGAGATCGATTCCGCGAAGCTGAAGGCTCAATTGCTCGACGTCGCGCCCAAGGTGCTGCCGTTCGCGCAGCCGGCGTGGCGCGTCCTGGAGGCGCAGCGCCGCGAGTCGAAGAAGATTTTGTTCGAGGGCGCACAGGGCATGCTGCTCGACGTCGATCACGGCGCCTATCCGTTCGTCACCTCGTCCAATGTCGTGGCGGGACAGGCGGCCGCGGGCGCCGGCGTGGGCCCTGGCGCGATCACCTACGTGCTGGGTCTGGTGAAAGCCTACACCACGCGCGTCGGCGAAGGCCCGTTCCCGACGGAGCTGAACGACGATGTCGGCCGGCGCTTGGGCGAAGTCGGCCGCGAGTTCGGCACCAATACCGGCCGCGCGCGCCGCTGCGGCTGGTTCGATGCGGTGCTCGTGCGCCAGAGCATCGCGCTCTCCGGCATCGACGGCGTGGCGCTGACCAAGCTCGACGTGCTCGACGGCTTCAAGGAGATCAAGATCTGCATCGGCTACCGGCTGGACGGCGCCGATCTCGATTATCTCCCTGCAAGCCTTAAGGGGCAGGCGGGCGTGACGCCGGTGTACGAAACGCTCGAAGGCTGGGAGCAATCCACCAAAGGCGTGCGCACCTCGCGCGATCTGCCCGCGAACGCGATCAAGTACATTAGACGAATCGAGGAATTGATCGGCTGCCCCGCCGCCATCGTCTCCACCAGCCCCGAACGCGACGATGTAATCCTCATGCGCGACCCGTTCAAGGCGTGAGATGGCGACGCCGGATCGCTACTTCGCCGACCCCGACCTCGCCGCGCTTTACGATGCATTCTCCCCGCGGGGCCTTCGAGAGGACTATGATTTCTATCTGCCGCTGATCATGCGCGCGGAGGCGGTGCTCGATGTCGGGTGCGGCACGGGCACGCTGTTGCGCGAGGCGCGGGAGAAGGGCCATCGCGGCCGCCTCGTCGGGCTCGATCCGGCCGCGGCGATGCTCGCGCATGCGCGCGCACGTGACGATATCGAGTGGATCGAAGGCGATCTCGCGGGCGTTTGTTGGGAAGGCGCGTTCGATCTCGTGGTCATGACGGGGCACGCGTTCCAGACGCTCGTGCACGACGCCGAGGTCCACGCAGCGCTCGTCGCCGTGCGCACAGCGCTGATTGAGGACGGCGTGTTCGCATTCGAGACCCGCAATCCCGGCGCGCGGGCCTGGGAATCGTGGACGCCGGATCGGCGCCACACCGTGCGCGTCCGCGGCGCCACGGTCGCAGACGTCCGCGAGGTCATCGTGCCGTTCGATGGCGAGGTCGTGACCTTCACGCACACATTTTCGTCGCCGGATTGGCCCGCGCCGCGCGTGAGCCGCAGCACCTTGCGCTTTCTCGGCGCTGATGCGCTGGCGGCGGCGCTTGCGACTGCGGGGCTCCGCATCGAAACGCAGCACGGCGATTGGGATCGCGCGCCGCTTGGCCCTGGCAGCCCCGAGATTATCACGCTGGCGCAGCGCAGCTGACGCAGGGGCTTGCAGGAACCTGCGTCTCCGGTCTTTCGTTGCTGCAGCATGGCCATGGATGCGTCTCCCATCCCCCGTTCGCGCCGCGCCGGCGCTGCGCCCGAGACTGACGCGCTGCACGACATACGCCGCCTCGCGCGCGCGCTCGATGCGCAGTTCACGCTGCCCGGCACGGGCCTGCGCTTCGGTTATGACTCGCTCCTGGGGCTGATCCCGGCCGTGGGCGATGTGGTGAGCGGCGCGCTGGGCCTCTACATCATCGCCCGCGCGCACCGGCTCGGCGCATCGCCTTGGGTGCTGGCGCGGATGGGCGTGAATCTTGGCGTCGACACGGTGCTCGGCGCGATCCCGATCGTCGGCGACGTGTTCGACTTCGCCTTCAAGGCCAATCTCAAGAATGCAGAGATACTGATCCACCGTGTTGAGCGCCGGGCGCGCCGAGCGGAGCGCTGAGCATGGCGCAGCCGATCACGATCACCATCCCGCACCGCCTCGGCCGCATCGAAGCGCGTGCGCGCATCGGGGAAGGATTTGCGCGGATGCAGAGCCAGTTCGCCGGTCAGAGCTTCGCCAACGTGCAGCAGGCCTGGGCCGGTGATCAGCTGAACTTCTCGGCGCAGGCGCTGGGCCAGGCATTCTCCGGCCGCATCGAGGTCCGCGAGAGCGACGTGCGCGTGGAGCTCGATCTGCCCGCGTTCCTCGCGGCGATGGCCGACAAGATCGCCGGCCGCGTCCGCGCCGAGGGCGTGAAGCTGCTGGACAAGAAGTAGTTCCACCCGCAAATCCAAAAGAAGCGGGCGAGACGCTCGCGGTCCGACGCCTGCCAGAAGACGCGCCACGCCGCGCCGGTCACGCCAATCGGCGCGCCTCGACGATGGGGTCTACGTCACGGTCCAGCGCGCCAAATTAGAGCCCTGCGTCCGCGAGCGCCGCGCTTTGGCGGGCGGCGAGGGCGTCGACATCGAACGCGCCGACGCTCTCCTCGAACATCTGCGCGAAATTGAGCTCCGCCTTGAGGTGGAGGAAGGCGGCGCCGAGGCCGAGCGCGGCGCGGTCCATGAACACGAACTCGCGCGGGATCAGCACCGGCCCCAGCGTCTTGAGGCGGCGGCGGACCTCGCTGACCTCGCGACGCCCATATTCGGCCGGCTTCACGCCGTCCGCGATCGTGCGGACGCGATCGTCGATCAGCGGTGCGTAAATGAACCGCGCCCAGATCGAGAGCGCATCGATCAATTCATTGGTGAGGCTCTTGAAACCCCAGATTTCAAACGCGTGCGCGACGCCGTCGCGATCGCCGGACTTGAGCGAGCGCTGCAACAGGACGACGCCCTCCACGAACCGCGGCGGGAAAATCCGCACGCAGCCGAAGTCGAGAAGATTGAGCGCGGCCGCATCGTCCGTGAACGAATAATTGCCGAGATGCGGATCGCCGTGAATGACGGCGTAGCGCGTCATCGGCCCCCACCAGACGGTGAAGAGGAGCGCCGCGATCCGGTTGCGCGTTTCCTGGTCCGCGTCGATGTAATGCAGGAGGCCGCGCCCCGAGAGCCACGTCATGGTGATCAGGCGCTTGGTGCAGAGATCGGCCTGCGGAACCGGCACGTGCGCGGGCGCATCCGCGAGCATCGCGCCGAAGAGGCGCATGTGATTGGCCTCGCGCGCGTAGTCCAGCTCTTCGCGCAGCCGCTCGCTGACTTCCTCGATCGCCTCGGAGGAATCGATGGTGTTGTCCATCGTCTTGAAGAGATTGAGCAGCGTCTTGAGCTGGCCGATGTCGGCCTCCACGGCGCTGGCCATGTCGGGGTATTGCAGCTTGCAGGCGACCTCGTCGCCGGCCTTGGTGATGGCCCGGTGCACCTGGCCGAGTGAGGCGGCGTGCGCCGCCTCCTGCTCGAAGAACTCGAACTTCTTCTTCCAGTCCGCGCCAAGCTCGGTGCGCATGCGCCGGTCCACGAACGGCCAGCCCATGGCAGGGGCGTGGGACTGGAGCTTGCGGAATTCGTCGGCGTAGGCGTCCGGCAGGAGCTCGGGGATGGTGGCGACGAGCTGCGCCACCTTCATCAGCGGGCCCTTGGACTTGCCCAGCGCGTCGCGGATCGCCTTGGCGATGCGGGCGTCGTCGCCCCCGGTCAGGCGCGCGGCGGCGTAGGCGGCGGCGGCCCCGCCCATATTGGCGCCGACCTGCGCCACCCGGCCGATGCGGGCGGAGAGCCGGTCGCGCTCGGGATCGAGCGGCTCGCTCATGGCGGGGAATGCGGGCGCGGGTGGGGGGGCATGGGTGAACTCTTCACTGATTTAAGCGTTCGCTCACCACGTTTGCACTGGGATTGTTGTGCCATTTTAACGCGGTCTGAACGTCTGGGGATTACCGTCGCGCTCACATGGACGCGTCCCGCCAAGAGGGCGCGCGAAGATTTGGTGGGCCAATGAAGACGATCCTGATCGTTGACGACGATCCGGCGCAGCGCCGTCTGTTGCAGGCCGCTGTCGAGCGCAGCGGGTTCAAGACGCGCACGGCCGACGGCGGACAGACCGCGGTCGACGCCGTTGATGCGCATGGCGACATTGACGTCGTGCTCCTGGACCTGGTGATGCCCGGCATGACCGGGCTGGAAGCGCTTGCGCAGATCCGTCAGCGCCGCGCCGATCTGCCGTGCATCGTGCTGACCGCAAAAGGCGGCATCGATACGGTGGTGCAAGCCATGCAGGCTGGCGCGTGCGACTTTTTTGTGAAGCCGGCGAGCCCTGAACGCATTCTGGTCTCGGTGCGCAACGCGCTTGATCTGTCGAACCTGAAGACCGAGGTCGTGCGCCTGAAGAAGAAGGCGTCGAACCAGCTCTCGTTCGGCGACATGGTGGCGTCCGCGCCGTCGATGGCGCCGGTCTTGCGCATGGGCGAGCGCGCGGCGAAATCAAACATTCCGGTGCTGATCACGGGTGAATCGGGCGTCGGCAAGGAGGTGCTCGCGCGCTGCATCCAGGGCGCATCCGAACGCGCAGGCAAGCCGTTCATCACCGTTAATTGCGGCGCCATTCCGGAAAACCTCGTCGAAAGCATTCTCTTCGGCCATGTGAAGGGCAGCTTCACGGGCGCGACGGAGAACCATGCGGGGAAATTCGTGGAAGCCCATGGCGGCACGCTTTTTCTCGACGAGGTCGGCGAATTGCCGCTCGACGCGCAGGTGAAGCTGCTGCGCGTGCTGCAGGAGGGCGAGGTCGATCCCGTCGGCGCCAAGCGCCCGGTGAAAGTCGATGTGCGCATCATATCGGCTACCAATAAGGATCTCGCCAAGCTCGTCGAAGACGGCCGCTTCCGTGAAGATCTCTATTACCGGCTGAACGTGTTCCCGATCGAGGCGCCGCCGCTGCGCGAGCGCCGCGAAGATATCGCCGGGCTCGTGATGCGCTTTGTGGCCCGCTTCAACGCCGAGGAAGGGCGCAGCGTGCGCGGCGCGTCGCCCGCGGCGCTGGAGATGCTGGAGGCGTTCCCATGGCCCGGCAATGTGCGCCAGCTTGAGAACGCAGTCTTCCGCGCCGTGATCCTGTGCGAAGGCGATCTCCTGCGGCCCGAGGATTTTCCCCAGATCTCGGGCGTGAAGCCGACGTTCACGCCGGTCAATGACGCGCGCCCGGCCGACGCGCCTGCGCCGGCGAACGAAGACGTGGACGTCGATGCGCCGCTGCGCGAGGCGCGTGATTACGCGCAGGCGCTCTCCGCCGCCATCGAGCAGGCGCAGACGATCGACGCCGAACCCGTCGTGCGCCTGTTCGACGACGCGGGGCATCTGCGCACGTTGGAGCTTATCGAGCGCGACCTCATCGAACTCGCGATCTCGCACTATGCCGGGCACATGAGCGAGATTGCGCGCCGCCTCGGCATCGGCCGCTCCACGCTTTATCGCAAGCTGCGCGAATACGGCCTCGACGAAGCCCGTTTCGCCGAGATGTGATGTGCTCCCCCGCAAGCGGGGGAGCATGCACGCCAGCTAAATTCGCAAACCCACCCAGTCGCCATATTCGTCGGCGCCGCGTTCGTGTTCGCGGAAGCCGAGATGGCGATAGAAGCCGAGCGCGCCGGCGTTCGTCGCCTGGCAACGCAGCCGCAGCCGCCCGTCCGTGCGGTCTCGCGCCGCGTCGATCAGCGCGCGCCCGACGCCCATCGCGTGCACGGCAGGGTCGACGTAAAGGTGGTGCAGGAAATCGTCGGGCCGATAGACGGCGGCGAAGCCGAGCACGACATCATCTTGTTCCGCGACGATAACGAACTCGCCGTCTGTTTCGCGTACGAACGTTTCGCTGTCGATCACGCGCGCATGCTGCGGAAACGCATGCGCCCAGGCGCGCGCAAAGATTAACGCGCAAGCCTCTTCATCATCGTGTGTCAAGTCGCGAATGTGCATCGGAGGACGAATCTGATACGCGTCGGCTCATGGCCGACATTCATTCCTCTATAGCGTCTCGCTCTTCCAGGAGCGAGCGTCCGTCGAAGCGCGCCGTCGCGCACCTTGTGAAGCAGGCGGAACTCCACGCCGAGGACGCGCGGACGATGCTTGATGTCCAGCGGTTCGCGCTGGCGGCGTGCGCGTCGTACCTGGCGCTGTGCGCGGCGGCGCGGACGCAGCTGGCCGCAGCCGGCGAGTCGAGCGCGGGTGATTTCAGCGACGTGCTTGAGCGCATCACCCTGCTGATGGGGGACAGCTACGGCTTCGCCAAGGACCTGGCGCGCGCGCACCGCGCGATCGAACAAGTCGATGACGGCGAACTCGACGCGTTGTCGGATGCGCATGTCCGCCCGCTGGTGGACAGCGCCGAGCGCCTTGTCGACATCGTCCGCCAACGCACGCTGGGCCGCAACGGCGAAGCGTAAACGGAGCGCCGGCGCCCTCGCCGGCGCTTGAGGCGCATCAACAATGCCGGCGAGGGCGCCGGCGCTCCGCGCTAATCCTTCCGGCGCGCGCGCATCGGCTTCTTCGCGCGCAGCGGCTTGCGCGGTTTGCCTTTGGCCTTCGCGGCGATCTCCTTGAGCTTCTGCGTTTGCAGCAGCGACAGCGCGTCCTCCGCGCGGCCCTTGCTCAGATTGTGAAACGCCGAGCCGTACTTCTCCAGCCGCTGGCCGACTTCTCCGAGAAATTCGTTTTCCCAGGTCGAGTAATCGGCGCCCGAAGGCGAGTCCTTCACTTCGCCGGTCTTGGGATCGATCTCCTCGCGCGCAGCCCCACGCTCCGCAAGCTTGCGGACGATGCGCAGCGCTTTGCGCGTGCGCTTGGGATCCACCTCGCGCGGCATGGAGGGTATTCTTGCGCGCCGGCGCTGTTACGTCGAGCGGCGAAGTGTAGGGCGGAGCGCCGGCGCGTGGTCCAACCGTTGCGGGAGGCGCGCCATGCCGCGCCGGTCACGCCAAGCGGCGCGCCTCGGCAATAGGGTCTGCGTCGCAGTTCAGGCGCGCCGAACTAGATCTCCCCCAGCGCTTGCAGGTAGAGGTCCATGACCTGCTCTTGCTCCGCGCGCTCGGCCCGGTCGATTTTGCGCAGGCTCACGACCTTGCGCAGCACCTTGGTGTCGAAGCCTGTGGATTTGGCCTCGCCGTAGACTTCTTTGATGTCGGCGGCGATGCCCTTCTTTTCTTCCTCGAGCCGTTCGATGCGCGCCACGATCTGCTGCAGCTTTTCCTTCGCCGACATCGTCAGCGCCTGCGGCGCCGCAGACGCCGTGCTCATTTCCTCGCCGCCGAAATCCGCCATGATTCGTCCCCGCTCGATGCGTTCTGCAAGAATCGCTGAGCGAGGAGTCTAAGCGGCTTTCCCGGGCGGAGGAAACGGCCGCCTGCGCCGGCTGTGGAGAGCGCAATCGCACCGCTCAGGGCGCGACGATCAGCGTCTCAAGGCCCCTGAAGCCGGGCAGGGACCGCCACGTAAATTCCTGCTGCGCGAGACGCAGGTTC
>WGOB01000063.1 GCA_016124255.1 Alphaproteobacteria bacterium
CCCGCCAACGCCCCAGCCCAAAACGCCGATGCCGTTGATCATGGTGGTGTGGCTGTCGGTGCCGACGACGGTGTCGGGGTAGGCGTAGCCTTCGTCATTCGTCCAGACCGACTGGCCGAGATATTCGAGGTTCACTTGGTGGCAGATGCCGGTGCCGGGCGGCACGACGCGGAAATTGCGGAACGCGGACTGGCCCCAGCGGAGGAATTGGTAGCGCTCCAGATTGCGCTGGTACTCAAGTTCGACGTTCTTCGCGAACGCGCCGGGCGCCGCGAAATGATCGACCATCACCGAGTGATCGATCACGAGATCGACCGGAACGAGCGGGTTCACCTTCTCCGGATCGGCGCCGAGGGCCAGCGCCGCATCGCGCATCGCGGCGAGATCGACGACGGCGGGCACGCCGGTGAAATCCTGCATCAGCACGCGCGCGGGCGCGAACGCGATCTCGACTTCGTCCTTGCCGCGGTTCTGCAGCCAGGCGGCCATGGCTTTGATGTCGGCCGCCTTCACTGCGACGCCGTCCTCGCAGCGCAGCAGATTCTCCAGCAGCACTTTGAGCGAGATCGGCAGGCGGGAGATATCACCGACGCCGTTCTTCGCCGCGGCGGCAAGATCGAAATAGGCGTAGGCCTTGCCGGCTGCGTTCAATGTCGAGCGGGATTTAAAGCTGTCGAGCGACGGCATGCGCGCCTCCTCACGTCTGATTGTGAATGGGTAGGGCGGCGCGGCGGGGAGCGCCCCACCCGGCGGGAGCCGGCTCGCGTCTGGGGAGTATTTAGCAGCGTTCGCCGCGGGATGCAAAGCGCCGGCGCGTGTCGCGAGGCTGCCTCTGGCCCTAGGCGGACGTTTGCGTGCTATCCAATGAGCATGAAGGAAGATGACCTCGCCATTGGCATCGGTCCGCACGAGGGACGCGAACTTGACCTCCTTCTGGCAGGCGAAAAGCCAGCCGCGAGATTTCGGCTCGACGGACTCTCCGAGGAATACGAAGACCGTTTTCGTGAAGCCGTTGAACGCGGGGATATCGTGGAGTTCGACTTTCCCGATCCGGACCCGCAACTCCATCGCCGTTTCTACTGCCTACATGGCGAAGAATGGCGGGTAAAGGTGATGGACTTGATCGATCGCTTGCTCGCCGATCGGACCCTGACGGGCTTCTCCGAGGACGACCTGCATCGTCTCGACGGGACTTTGCTCGGCTACGACAAGTGCGACATCGACCTCTTTATCGAGCGCACCCAGTCTCGTCGCACATGACCGCCATCGGCGAACAACGGGCGCCGTCATTCCGGACGCGCGGAGCGCGATCCGGAACCCAGGGGATCACAGGGTGCTGCAGTCGCTCCTTGGTTCCTGGTTCGCCCCGGATCAAGTCCGGGGCGCCCCGGAATGACGGAGATGGTCAACTTTGCGGCGGGTCCTTGGGCGGCGCGGGGTCGCGCGACATCGGCGGCAAGAGGCGTCCGCCGCGGCGTTTGCGGATGGTGAGCAGGAGCCAAGCGATCAGCCCGCCGACGATCGCGATCGGGAGGATCGCGCCGATGAAGGTCACGATCGCGGCGAAGCCGCGGATGGTGAGGCCGAAGAAATTGGCGAACGCCTCGTTGAGCGGCTGCATGGTGTCGCCGCTCACCGCGCGCGGTGAGGAGGTGTAGCTGATCGTCAGCGTCGACATCGCCACGCGCGTGCGCATCACGGCGAGGTTGGACTGGATGGAATCGATATCGCCCTGCACGCGGGCGAGTTCGCGCTCGACTTCCAGCAGATCGGAGAGCCGCCCCGGCCGGCTTTCCAGCAGCCGCTGCAGCCGGTCGCGCAACGCGCTCTGCGCGCGCAGGCGCGCCTCCGTGTCGACGATGGCGCGGGTGAGATCTTCGCTGGAGGTGTTCTCGTCGCGCACGCGGCCGTCGGCGGTTTCCGCATCGCCGGGCAGGCGCGCCATGAACGGGCGCAGCCAGGCGGGTTCGCCGCGCAGTTCGATCTGGCCGCCGACATTGCGGGTCTGGTCGCCGCTGCGGCTGGTGCGGATGATCTGGCAGCGGCGCAGCCCCGCGCTGGTGCAGGCCGCGATGTGGGCGTCCATGACGCCAGCGATGCGGTCCGCCGGCAGTTCGAGGCCGATGAAGTGGGTGTAGGCGAGATAAGCGACGGGCGCAGGACCGCCAGGGTCGCCGGCGGCGGTTTCGCCCGCGGCGTCCTGGCTGGGGCCCGATTGCGCGCGATCCTCGGCCGCCTCCGGCGGGGCGGGCGCCTCCGCGGGCGCGGGTTCCTCGATCGCGACGGCGGCATACCCGCCGCTCGATTGCGCGTTCTGGTCCGCTGCGCCGCACGCCGCGAGGGCGAGCGCGCTCAGCGCCGCCGCGATTGTCCGCATCCCCCGCATTTCACCTCCCTTGCCGGCACGTCCGGACGCAGCCTAAGACCCCCGGCGATGGCGACGATTCAAGTCCTCAAGCACCGAAACGCCAATTTCGAGGCGCGCGGGCGATGGCTCGCGTGCGCCTGAGCGTCGAGGGCCTGATCCTGGCGCGGGGCGGGCGGCGGCTGTTCGATCCGCTGACCTTCGCCACGACCGGGGGCGCTTATGTCGAGGTGCGCGGCCCGAACGGCGCGGGCAAGACCAGCCTCTTGCGGGCGATCGCGGGCTGGATGCGCCCGTTCGACGGGACGATCCGGTTCGAGGGCGTGGAGGAGCCCGCGCTGGCGATCGCGTATCTCGGCCATCGAGACGGGCTGAAGCCGCTGCTCAGCGCTGATGCGCATGCGCGGCACTGGCGCGCCTTGCTCGGCGGCGACGGCGATTCCGCTGAGGCGCTGGACCGTGTGGGGCTGTCCGCCGTCGCCGATCTGCCGGTGCGCGCGTTCAGCCAGGGGCAGCAGCGGCGCCTGGCGCTGTCACGCTTGCTGATTGCGCCGCGGCCAGTCTGGCTGCTCGACGAGCCGGCGGCTGCGCTCGACTCCGCCGGCAAGCGGCTGTTGGCCGAGATCGTTTCGGATCACGTGAAACATGGCGGGCTCGTCATCGCCGCCGCGCACGAGCCGCTGGGGCCGGCGCCCGATCAGATCCTGGCCTTGGCATGAGCCTGCTCGGAATCATGGGCGCGCAGTTCCGGCGCGATCTGGCGCTGGTGTGGAAGTCCGGCGCGGCCGCGCCGCTCGGCTTCTTTCTCGGCGCCGCGGCGCTGACGCCGCTCGCCGTGCGCCCCACGACATTCGATGAGCTTGACCAGCTGGCGCAGATCGGGCCGCAGCTGCTTTGGATCGCGGCGGCGCTCGCGGCGCTCCTGGTGCTGGAGCGGCTGTTCCAGGCGGATCTCGAAGACGGATCGCTCGATCAGATGACGCTGTCGGCGGCGCCGCTGGAGGCTCTTGTCGCAGCGAAGGCCGCGGCCTTGTGGGTCGGCGTCGGGCTGCCGATCGCGCTTGCAGGCGCGCCGGCGGCCTTGGCGCTTCAGGCGCCGCCGGCGGCGATTCCGGCGATCGCAACCGGGCTGGCGGTGGGCATGGCGGCGTTCATCGGGGCGGGGCTTGTCGGCGCGGCAGCGGCCGCCAGCGTCAAGCGCGGCGGCGTGCTGATCGCGCTGCTGGCGCTGCCGTTCTTCGCCCCGCCGTTCATCTTCGGCGCGGCTGCGGCGCGGGCGGCCGTCCTTGGCGATCCATTCGGCGAGGCGTTCGCGCTGTTGTGCGGGATCGCGCTCGCGGCGGCGGCGATCGGTCCGGTGGCGGCGGCGGCCGCGCTGCGGCTACAGGCAGAATGACCGCATTGCGGTGCGTTTGCCGCGGCGATAGGCACTAGAGCGATGATCACGGCGCTGGCAAATCCGCATCGATTCTTGGCGTTTGCACGCTGGGCGATGCCGGCGGCGACGGTCGCGGCCGTCCTCCTGTTCGCGATCGGGCTGCCGTGGGGTCTCTTCTACGCGCCGGCCGAGCGGCTGCAGGGCGAGAGCGTGCGGATCATCTATATCCACGTGCCGGCGGCGTGGTGGGCGCTCGGCGTCTACGTGTTCATGGCCGGGGCGTGTTTCGTCGGGTTCGTGTGGCGCCACGCGATCGCGGACGTTGCGGCGAAGGCTGCGGCGCCGATTGGAGCAGTCTATGCGGGGCTCTGCCTTGCGACCGGATCGCTCTGGGCGGAGGCGACATGGGAGCGCTGGTGGGTGTGGGACGCGCGGCTCACGTCGATGCTGATCCTCTTCCTCACCTATCTCGGCTACCTGGCGCTCCATGCCGCGATCGAGGATGAGGAGCGCGCGGCGCGGATCGCGGGCGTGTTCTGCATGGCCGGGCTGATCAACGTGCCAATCGTGCATTTCTCCGTCGATTGGTGGACGACGCAGCATCAGGGCGCGAGCGTCTTCCGGGCCGATGGGCCGAGCATCGATCCCTCCATGCTCTGGCCGCTGTTGGTGATGGCGCTGGCGTATGCGGCGGCGTTCGCGGCGCTGCTGATGGCGAACATGCAGGCGGAAATCCATCGCCGGCGCGTAGAGGCCGCGGCGGCGCGGCGGCTGCGCGCCGCATGAGCGCCGATCTCGCCGATCCACACTGGCTCCTGATCTGGCCGGCTTACGCGCTGACGGCGGCTGCATTCGGGTGGCTCGTGGTCGTGAGCGTGGCGCGCTTGCGGAAATGGTCGCGCGCGGCGCGCGCGCTGGAGGCGCAGGATCGATGAAGCGGCTCTGGGCGTTCGCGCCTCTGGCGGCGCTGCTTGTGTTCGCGGCGGCGGCGGCGGTCCTGCTGATCAATCCGCGCAACGATCCCAATCCGATCTCGGAAACCGGACTCGTGGGCCAGGCGGCGCCGATCTACGACTTGCCGGCGCTCGCCGAAGGCGGCGCGGCGGTGACGCCGGCGGCGTTCGCAGGGCGGCCCTACGTGGTCAACTTCTTTGCGTCCTGGTGCGAAGGGTGCCTTGTCGAACATCCGCTGCTGATGGCGATGAAGGCGGCGGGCGCGCCCATCCTCGGCGTCGCTTACAAGGATGATCCGGCGCGCACGGCGCGCTTCCTTGCGCGGCATGGCGATCCATTCGAGACGGTGGGGCTCGACCCGGAAGGACGCCTCGGGCTCGAGTTCGGGACAGCCGGGATGCCAGAGACATTCGTCGTGGGCGCGGACGGGCGCATCCTGGCGCTCCATCGCGGCGCGCTGACGGAGGAGATCGTCCGCTCCCGGATCATGCCGGCGCTGCGCGCCGGTGCGGCGACGAACTAGCGGCGGCCCTTCTTCTTCTTCTTTGCGGGGCGCGCGCCTTTCTTCGGCGGCGGCGGCGGCGGCCGCTTGGGCGGCGCCTTCTTGGCGGGACGCGCCGCGCGCGCGGCGGACTGGTCGGCCGCGGCGGAGAGAACACCCAAGAGATCCATCAGCGTCTTGCGGTCCCCGCGCGGCAGGGCTTCGAGCACCGCGTCGTCGGCGGCGCGGGCGAACGGGATGCAGGCGGTGAAAGTGGCGCGGCCCGGCGCGGCGAGGGTGACGGCGTTGGCGCGCGCGTCGTTGGCGGCGGTGACGCGGATGATCCAGCCGCGGCGCTCCATCCGCGTGATCATGTCGGCGAGGGTCGACCGGTCGATCCCGGTGGCGGAGACGAGGTCGGTCTGGGACCGGCCGGGCTTTTCCGCGATCGCGGCGAGCACGGCGAACTGGCGCAGCGTGGCGCGATCGCCGGCGAGCTGCGCGAAGCGATCGGCCGCCAGCTGCTGCGCGCGGTGCAGCAAATGGCTCGCGCTGGTCGCAAGCGTGAAAGACGCGCCGCGCGGGGATTGTGCCATGGAGATCTCCTGACGATGCGCCGCGCCGCGACCAGATTTTCGGCCTTGCAGAAACTGCGCGGCGCAGCGATTCACAACCAGGGGGAGATTAGCCGGGTTCGGCGCTCGCGCAACTCATAGTTCGTCCGAACCCTGATCAAATATCAGCGCGCCGATCATCGCCCGCTGGTTGGGCCGAGGCGGGCGCCGTCTCGTCGCCGATATGCTTCATGGTGATGGGAACATTGAGGAGAGCAAACAGGAACACGAGCGGGAACGTCACGAAGAGCCGAGACTGGACCCAGAAATCCTCCGTCATCGTTCCCCAGACTTCGACGCTGAGCCAGAAGAACGCCGACAGCGCCGCCATGAACACGAAGAATGCGCCCCAGCGCAGCGCGAGGATGCGCCAGACGCGGTCCGGCAGCGTGAAGGCGTGGCCGAACAGCAATTTCCAGAGATTGAAGCCCAGGAGATGCGATCCGAAGATCGCGCCAGCGTAGAACAAGTAGACGAAAATCGGCTTGATGATCACGAACGTGCGATCCTGCAGCAGGATCGTCAGTCCGCCGAACACCAGAACGAGCGCGCCGGTCACCCACAGCACCGGCGGGATGCGCCTGGTCTTCAGCCACGCATAGCCGATCGCCGCGAAGGTCGCGATCATGAACAGGCCCGTGGCCCAGAAGATCGCGTCCTCGCCGATCCGCCCGCGGAGGATGTTGTAGGAAAGAACAAAGACGATCACGGGCCCGAGATCGACAAAGAGCTGGCCGGCGCCGCGGGTGGTCTGCTTGCGCGAGGCGTCGGCGTTCGGGGATGGGGCGTCTGCGGACATGACAGGCTCCGTACGGGCGGCCGGGTGCGGCGGTTCAGCCCGGATCAGGCAACGCCGACAAGGGCGCGGGAGAAGGCGGCGGCGTCAAACGGCTGGAGATCGTCGATGGCTTCGCCCACGCCGATGAACGTCACCGGCACGGCGTGGCGCGCCGCGATGGCGACCAAGACGCCGCCTTTGGCGGTGCCGTCGAGCTTGGTGAGCACCAGACCGGTCAAATCGATGGCGGAGCGGAACGCCTCCATCTGCGACAGCGCGTTCTGGCCAACGGTCGCGTCGAGTACGAGCAGTGCGTCATGAGGCGCGTCTTCGTCGAGCTTGCGGATGACGCGCACGATCTTGGGCAGTTCGGCCATCAGCTCTGCCTTGTTCTGAAGGCGCCCGGCGGTGTCGATCAGCACGACGTCGGCGCTGGTCTCCTGCGCGCGCGCAACGGCGTCGTACGCCACGCCGGCTGAATCGGCGCCGGCGCCTTTGGCGACGAAATCGGCGCCCGCGCGCTTGGCCCACACTTCAAGCTGTTCGATCGCGGCGGCGCGAAATGTATCGGCGGCGGCGACCACCACGGTCTTGCCGTCCTCGCGCAGCCGAGCCGCGAGCTTGCCGATGGTCGTCGTCTTGCCTGAGCCGTTGACGCCGATGACAAGAACAACGCGCGGCTTCGGCGACGTTGGAATTTCGAGAGCGCCTTCGCGCGGTTTCAGCAGCTTCTCGATTTCCTCGGCGAGCGCCTCTTTCACCTCCGCGTCGCTCACGTCCTTGCCGAAGCGGCTTTCGGCGACGCCGGCGACGATGCGGGCGGCGGCGGTCGGGCCCATGTCGGCGCGCACGAGTACGTCTTCCAGCGCGTCGAGCGCCTCCTGGTCGAGCTTCTTGCGGGTGAAATCGAGATTGTCGACGAGGCGCTGGGAGGATTTCTTCAGGCCTTCGCTCAGCCGGCCGAACCAGCCGCGCTGCTCGGCTTTGGATTTGTCGCCGAACCAGGACATCACGCCGCCTCGGCGATGAGATCGGCGCCGTCATGGCCGGTGAAGGCGAGGCGGGCGAACGGGCCGGCGAGATCGTCTGCGCGTACGCCGGTGAAGTCGGGCAGGCGCGCAAAGCCGGGGCGCTCCACCAAAGCGGTTGCGGTCTTGCCCACCCAGGCGTCGAGGTGGCGGGCGAGCGCTTCGTCGCCCTTGGCGCGCAACGCTGCGGCGCGCGCCTTGATCCGCGCGGGCGGCAGTTGCGGCATCTTCGCCGCCGGCGCATGCGGGCGCGGGCTGAAGGGGAAGACGTGCAGGAAGGAGAGCTGGGCCTCGTCCACGAGCGTCAGCTGGTCCTGCGCATGCGCATCGGTCTCGGTGGGAAAGCCGGCGATGAGATCGGCGCCAAGCGCGATCTCAGGGCGGGCGCGCTTCAGACGCGCGCACAGCGCAATCGCCTCGGCCCGGGAGTGGCGGCGCTTCATCCGCTTCAGGATCAGGTCGGCGCCGTGCTGCAGCGAGAGATGGAGATGCGGCGCGACGCGCTCTTCCTCAGTACACAGACGAAAGAGGCGCTCGTCCATCTCGATCACGTCGAGCGAGGAGAGGCGCAGGCGCGGCAGATCCGGAACATGCCTCAAGATGCGGGCCACGAGGGCCCCGAGCTGCGGCGCGCCCGGGAGATCGGCGCCCCAGGAGGTGAGATCAACGCCGGTGAGCACAATTTCGGGGCAGCCCTGTTCCACGAGCCTGCGAACCTGGTCGATCACGGCGCCGGCCGGCGCGGAGCGCGCATTCCCGCGGCCAAAGGGGATGACGCAGAACGTGCAGCGGTGGTCGCAGCCGTTCTGCACCTGCACATAGGCGCGGGTGCGAGAGGATCCGGCGTCGTCGGCGCGCGCCAGATGCGGCGCCATTTCGCGCACCGCCATGATGTCGGAGACGCGCACACGTTCGGACTCGTCGGCGAAGGTTGGCGCGAGAAGCTTTTCAGCGTTGCCCAGCACGCGGTCCACTTCCGGCATTGCGGCGAAGGCGTCCGGATCGATCTGCGCGGCGCAGCCGGTGACGATGATCTGGGCTTCGGGGCGATCGCGGCGGGCCCGGCGGATGGTCTGGCGCGCCTGGCGCACTGCTTCGGCGGTGACCGCGCAAGTGTTCACGATTACCGCGCCGGTCAGATTGGCGGCGCGGGCGGCCGCAGCCATTGCGTCGCTCTCGGCCGCGTTCAGGCGGCAGCCGAGCGTCACGATCTCGACGGCGTCAGCGCGTACGGGCGCGCCGTTCGGGGCGAGGCGGGCGGACATCGACGTCCCTGCAAGTGCGCATCGGCCGGGACGGCGTCAAGCAAGCGAGGAGGCGTTATTCCTCGGCTGCAGCGTCGCCCTGGTCGGTCTCGCGCTGGCGCGAGCGGGCGGCGATGCGGGCGGACTTCCCGCGCCGGTCGCGCAGGTAATAGAGCTTCGCGCGGCGCACCTTGCCGTGGCGCAGCACCTCGATCGAGTCGATCGAGGGCGAGTGCAGCGGAAACACGCGCTCCACGCCTTCGCCGAAGCTGATCTTCCGGACGGTGAAATTGGCGTTCAGGCCCTTGCCGCCGGAGCGGGCGATGCAATCGCCTTCGAAGGCCTGCACGCGCTCGCGCTCGCCTTCCTTGATCTTGACGTTGACCTTCAGCCGGTCCCCCGGGCCGAACGCGGGGATCGTCTTGCCCAGGCGGGCGACTTCTTCTTTTTCAAGCGTTTGGAGCAGGTTCATGGGGCGGCCGTCTGGTCTTCTCGCGCGCGGCCGGGAGGGGCTGCTCGCGGGCGTCTGAGCGCAGGAAAGCGGGGCGTATAAGGGAAAGCGCCGTCGCTGTCGAGGCGAAGCGGCAAAATATCGTGGCGCGGAGAACCCGTCGGCGGGGTAAACTCACCTCGGCCTCGGCTCAATCGGCCGCCGGGGAGCGAATCCGCGCAAGGTGGCGCATCGGGTTGAGGAGTTGATGGGCGAGACTGCGCCTCCTTCCGTCCGCCGGCGCGGCGCGGCGCGCGCGCCGTCTGGCGCCCTTCTGGGTCCGTTCGGCGGCGACGGCGCCGTCGACAGCGCCGAGGCTTGGCGCGACCGGCGGGCGCCGCTTCTGCGCGCGGCGTTCCAGCGCGACATCTACGGCTCTGCGCCGGCGAGCCTCCGCGGCCGCGTGGCGGGCGCGGCGCGGCTCGACTTGGCGCCGATCGCCGGGGTGGCTGCGGTGGAGCAATGGACCATCGCCCTGGGCGACGGCGCCGACGCGCCGCGGTTCAACATGGTCGTGGCGCTGCCGGGCGGGGCCGGGCCGTTTCCCGTGATCGCGATCCATGCCGGGCTCGGCAATCGCGCCGCGCTGCCGGGTCGGCCGGCCGCGGTGGCTGCGCCGCTCGCACCGATGCCCTGGGTCTATATGGGCTGGGCCGGGCGCCATCTGGGGCAGGCGGTGATGGGGCGGCGGATCGGCGGCCCGCCGATCGCTGAAGCCGCCCAACGCGGCTACGCGCTGGCGCTCTTCTATCCCGGAGACGTGGTGGCTGACCGCGCCAAGGCGGCGCCGGCGATGCTTGAGCGGTTGGCGCCATCCACGGCCGGGGGGAGCGCGCCCGGTGCGCTGGCGATCTGGGCGTGGCTGTTCTCGCGGGCCGCAGATGCGCTGGCAGCCGACCCGCGATTCGATGCGCGGCGGATCGCGGTTTGGGGACATTCCCGGCACGGCAAGGCGGCGCTGCTGGCCGGCGCCATGGACGACCGCTTCGCCGCGGTGATCGCGCACCAGAGCGGGCGGTTCGGCGCGTCGCTGACGCACGGCGCGCAGGGGGAGCAGCCGCATCAGATCGCGCGCACGTTCCCGCACTGGTTCAAGGACGGCTTCGATCCTTCGGCGCCGATCAGCGTGGATCAACATGCGCTCGTGGCGCTCAATGCGCCGCGCCCGGTGCTGATCGGGGCGGGCGCCATCGATTGGTGGGCGGACAATCCAGGCGCGCTCGCGGCGCTCGAGGCGGCCGATCCGGTCTATGCGCTCTTCGGCGCGGGCGGCGTCAGCCGCGCGGATCCGCGCAACCGCGATTTCACCGCGCCGCTCGCGTACTTCCAGCGGCCGGGATGGCACGGCGTCACGACCGGGGATTGGCGGACATTCCTGGCGTTTCTCGACGCGCATCTCGGCGCGCGGTTCACGATTCCGGCGGCGCCGGCTTCGGATTCGGAAGAAGATCGGGCCGTCGCGCCCGCGTGATCCGCTCGCGTTCGGCCTTGCGCCAAGCCTCGATCCTGGCGTGATCGCCGCTCAAGAGAACCTCCGGGATTGGCCGATCTTCGAACACACGCGGGCGGGTGTAGTGCGGTTGTTCGAGCAGGCCCGCGACAAAGCTCTCCTCGCTCAAGGAGTCGGAATTGCCCAGAACGCCGGGGCGTAGGCGCAGCACGGCTTCCAGGATCAGCATCGCGGCGATCTCGCCGCCGGCGAGCACGACGTCGCCGACGCTCACCTCCAGCATGCCGCGCGCGTCGATGGCGCGCTCGTCGAGACCTTCGAAGCGGCCGCAGAAGACAATGAGGCCGTCGCCGTGCGACCAGTCGCGCGCCAGGGCTTGCGTGAACGGGCGCCCGCGCGGGCTCGGATAGAGAAGCGGGCGGCCGTTGCGCCGTATGGAATCGATTGCGGCGGCGGCGACATCGGCGCGGATCACCATGCCCGGTCCGCCGCCTGCAGGCGTGTCGTCCACCTGCTTGTGCGGGCCCTGGCCGAAGGCGCGCAAATCGATCGTCTCCAGAGACCAGCGGCCTTCACTCAGCGCGCGGCCGATGTGGGAGAGACCGAGTGCGCCGGGAAAAGCATCCGGGAAGAGCGTGACGATCGAGGCGGAAAAGGTCATTCGTCCTCATCCGGAGGAATGGCGATGATGCGGCGTGCTGCCAGATCGATGGTCGGGATCACGGCCTTGGTTAAGGGCAGGAACACGCTTGGGCGGCCGCTGGCGACAATTTCCAGCAGATCTCCGGCGCCGAAATCGTGCACCGCGCGGACGTTGCCCAACGCGTCTCCCGAAGGCGTCTGCACGCGACAGCCGATCAGGTCGACATGATAGAATTCGTCTTCCTCGGGCGCGGGAAGGCGTTCGCGCGGCACATGCAGCAGCGTGTTGCGGAGCGCGTCGGCCTGTTCACGCGTCTGCACCTCGGGCGCGCTCAGCGCGAAGCCGCCCTTGATGGGGCGCAGCGCGTGCGGCGTGAGCACGACGGCGCCGTCCGCATCAAGCAGCGGGCCGTAGGCCGTGATGGCTTCGGGATCTGCGGTGAAGCTCTTCACGCGCAGCTCGCCGTGCACGCCGAATGCGCCTTCAATCGCGCCGATCGCCACCAGCGCGCTCATGGCGCGAAAGCGGCGTCATGGAGCGCCTGCATCGCGATCTCCTCGGCGCGGGCGTAGCCGGAGGCGCCGCGGGCGCGGGCGGCGTCTTCGGGGCCGCCGTTGAAGAGATAGACGAAGGCGCGGCGCGCGGCGACATCGGCCCAAACGCCGCCGCGCAAGCCGTAGGCGTCGCCGGAATGGCCGATGAGGGCGCCGCGCTGCGCGGGGATTGGCGAGGCGTCGCCCGGTTCGATGATCTGAAGGCCCAAGCCGTAGGCGCGCCAGAGCCCGTTCTCGGTCTCGCCGTTCGCGCCATCGAAGCGCCACGCCGGGCCGCGAAACCGCGCGAAGGTTTGGCGCGTCAGCAGCGGCGCACCGTCGTTCAGCAGCAGGCGTGCGACGCCGATGAGATCGAGCGCGCTCGCGCGCAGCCCGCCCTGGGGCGAGAACAGCGCGCCATTTTCGCCGATCACATAATCCGAAAGCGGATGATTTTGCGGATTGAGGAAGGTGCGCCCTGTTGCGGCGGGCGCCGGATCGTCGACTTCCGCGCGCCAGCCGGCGTCGCTCAGGCGGAAGATCGGCGCGGCGGCCGCAATCACCTCCGGCGGGCATTCGCTCCAGTTGAATCCGGCGTCGAGGCCCAAGGGCGCAAGGACAAGTTCGTGCGCGAGCAGATCGAAGCGCATGCCGGCCGCGCGTTCGGCAAGTGTCGCCAGGACGCCGTAGCCGAGATTGCAGTAGGTGAAGTATGCACCGGGCGGATGGGCGGGGCTCCAGTGCGCGCCATCCTCCCAGTGCTGCGCCCCTGGCAGAAAGAAATCCGCGATGCGCTCGCCGAGGCCGGCCCAGTATACGTCGCCATCGCGCATCGACGCGGTATGCGAGAGCAATTGGCGCGGCGTCACCGGCGCATCCGGAAACGCCGGGTTGCGCAGCCACGCAACACCGCAGTCGGCGTCGAGCGCGACGGCGCCGCGTTCGGCGAGCCGCATGATCGCAAGCGCCGTCGCGATCTTCGAGATCGATGCAACGCGCATCGG
Source organism: Alphaproteobacteria bacterium (assembly GCA_016124255.1). Classification (GTDB taxonomy): domain Bacteria; phylum Pseudomonadota; class Alphaproteobacteria; order Caulobacterales; family Aquidulcibacteraceae; genus CADEEL01. The sequence goes on from WGOB01000063.1 coordinate 12,963, forward strand.
CGTCGCGGGCGTCAACGCGCGCCCCGAGCGCGGATCGGCGTATCCGACTGCGCCCATCTCAAGCGCATCGCCGCGCAAGACCGCCCACGCGCAGCCAGGCAGCGCCTGACGCGAATCGCCGTCGCCGGCGATCAGCGCGGCGAAGCGATCGGCGAGGGCGCCAGCCAGGACGGCGCTCCGCTCAGGCTTCGGCGGCGGGTTCTTCGCCGCCGCCCGCCGCGGCTGCGCGTTCCTGCGCCTTCTTCTTCGGCAGCGCCTTCTGCGGGTTGTTGCGCGGATCGCGCTTCATCAGGCCGGCGGCGTCGAGCATGCGCGCGACGCGATCTGTCGGCTGGGCGCCTTTCTTGAGCCATTCCTGGATGCGCTCGGTCTTGAGCAGAACGCGATTGGGATCATCGCTCGCAAGGCGCGGGTCATGGGTGCCCAGCTTCTCGATGAAGCGGCCGTCGCGCGGGGAGCGGCTGTCGGCGACGACGATCGAGTAGAACGGCTTCTTCTTGGCGCCGCCGCGGGCGAGACGGATTTTCAGGGACACGTGTACTTCTCCTTCAATTGCGTTTCTTCAATTCGTGTTCGACGCCGTCATTCCGGCCCGGGCAGCACGATCCGGATCCCTGGAGATCGAAGGGCATTGCGTCGGCCCCTGGGTTCCGGGTTCGACCTTCGGTCGCTCCGGAATGACGGACGAATGGGTGTGCGCATTCAGCCACGCATTCTCTCGTGGTGATGGATGACTTCCTGGATGATGAAGTTCAGCAGCTTCTCTGCGAAATCTGGATCGAGCGCGGATTGCTCGGCCAGCGCGCGCAGGCGCTTCACCTGCTCCTTCTCGCGTGCGGGGTCGGCGGGGGGCAGGTTCTTGGCGGCCTTGTAGACGCCGACCTCCTTGGTGAGCTTGAACCGCTCGGCGAGAAGATAAATGAGGGCGGCGTCGAGATTGTCGATCGACGCGCGCAGCCGGAGCAGTTCGTCCGTGGGCGGATGAGCGGTCATTTCTTCGACCCCGGCAAGCCCGGCAGGCCGCCTTGCGGCAGACCCGGCAATCCGCCGCCCTGCATACCGGGCATGTTTGCGCCCGCGCCCATCTTCTTCAGCATTTCCGGGCTCGGCATGCGACCGCCGCCGAAGGCTTGGGGCATGTTGCCCTTGCCCATCGCCTTGGCCATGTCGGCCATCTGGCGGTGCATCTTGAGGAGCCGGTTCACCTCGGAGACTTCGACGCCGGCGCCGGCGGCGATGCGCTTCCTGCGGGAGGAGGAGATGATGTCGGGCTTCCGACGCTCTTCCATCGTCATCGAGCGGATGACGCCGATCTGGCGGCGAATCTGGCTGTCGTCGAGCTGCGCTTCGGAGATCTGGTTCTTGATCTTGCCCACGCCCGGCAGCATGCCCATCACGCCCTTCAGGCCGCCGATCGCGAGCACTTGCTGCAGCTGCTTTTCGACGTCGGTAAAGTCGAGCTTTCCCTTGGCGAATTTCTTCGCGAGCTTCTCGGCTTCGTCGCGATCGACTTGCTCTGCGGCCTTCTCCACCAGCGCGACGATGTCGCCCTGGCCGAGGATGCGGCCGGCGATGCGGCGCGCGTCGAACACTTCAAGGCCATCGGGGCGTTCGCTGACGCCAATGAATTTGATCGGGAGGCCGGTGACTGCGCGCATCGAGAGCGCGGCGCCGCCGCGCCCGTCGCCGTCGGCGCGGGTGAGGATGAGGCCGGTCAGCGGCAGCGCTTCGTTGAAGCGGCGCGCGGTCTCTACCGCGTCCTGGCCCGTCAGCGAATCCGCAACGAGGATGAGTTCGCCGGGCGTTGCGATCTTCGCGATGGCGGCGGCTTCGCGCATCATCTCATCGTCGAGCGTGGTGCGACCCGCCGTGTCGAGGACGAGCACATCATGGCCGGCGAGGCGCGCGGCGTTGAGCGCGCGCTTGGCGATGTCGGCCGGCATCTGTCCGGCGACGATCGGCAGCACATCGACCTCGATCGATTTCCCGAGCGTCGCGAGCTGATCCATGGCCGCGGGACGGTAGACGTCGAGCGACGCGAGAAGGACGCGCTTCTTCTCTTTCTTGAGGCGCAGCGCGAGCTTGCCGGCGGTGGTGGTCTTTCCCGAGCCCTGGAGGCCCGCGAGCATGATCACGTTCGGCGGCTCGGCGTAGATGTTGAGGCCTTCCGGCTCGCCGTCGCCGCCGAGCATGTCGACGAGCGCGTCGTGCACGATCTTGACGATCTGCTGGCCGGGCTTGACCGAGCGGATCACCGCCTCGCCCACGGCCTCGGCCTTCACCTTGGCGATGAAATCCTTGGCGACGGGGAGGGCGACGTCGGCTTCCAGCAGCGCCACGCGGATTTCGCGCAGGCCCGCCTCGACGTCGGCCTCGCTCAGGGCGCCGCGGCCGGTGAGCCGGTCGAAGACGCCTGTGAGGCGATCTGTCAGCGCGTCAAACATCGTTGCTCCTCGGTTTCGCGGCGGCCCAAAACCCAAAAGCCCCGCCGGACGATCACGTCGGGCGGGGGGCCTCGCCCGCCTCGTGGTCCCAAATGGGACGCGTGCGGGTCAAAGCGCGCTTCGGACTGCGCGAAAGCGCGGTGTTTAGATCAAGAATGGATCGCGGGCAATCGGGGCGGGGCCCCTTGTCCGCGCATGATCTGAAACAAAATCTATGCGAGAGAGATTTTGTATAGAGAACCCCGATGACAGACGTTTCCCTCCCCGCCTCCTCCTGGCCGACGCTGCGGCAGCTGCAGTTCCTCACGGCGTTGGCGCAGCACGGCTCGTTCGTGCGGGCGGCGGAGGCGGTGGGGGTGACGCAGCCGACGCTCTCGGCCGGGATCAAGGAGCTGGAGACGTCGCTCGACGCCGTGCTGGTGGAGCGCGGGCGTTCGGGCGCGGTGCTGACGCCGGCGGGGGAGGAGGCGGCGGCGCGGGCGCGGCGGACGCTGTCGGACGTGGAGGAGCTGGTGCGGGCCGTGCGCGGGGCGGGCGCCCCGTTCTCGGGTCAGTTCCGGCTCGGCGCGATCCCGACAATTGCGCCCTACCTCTTGCCGCGCGCGCTGCCGGCGCTGCGCTCGCGCTATCCCAAGCTCAAGCTGCTGCTGCGCGAGGATGTGACGGCGCGGCTGGTGGAGGCGCTGCGCGCGCGGACGCTCGATGTGGCGGTTATCGCGTTGCCTTACGCGGCCCAGGGCATCGAGACGGACGTCGTGGCGGAAGACGAATTCCTGTTCCTTGCGCCGGCCGGGCATCCGCTCGCCGCGCGCAATCATCTTGCTCCGGACGATCTCAAGGAAGAGGAGGTGCTGCTGCTCGAAGACGGGCATTGCCTGCGCGACCATGCGCTGCGGGTGTGCCGCTCGGAGCCGGGCAAGCTCAACGCCGATGTCGGCGCGACGAGCCTGGCGACGCTGGTGCAAATGGTGGCGGGCGGACTCGGCGTCACGCTGTTGCCGAAGCTCGCGGCGGAGGGCGGGGCGGCGGCGGGCGCGCCGGTGAGCCTTAAACGGTTCGAGGCGCCGGTGTTCGGGCGCTCCATCGCCGTCGCCTGGCGCGCCGGCGGCGCGCGCGAAGAGGAAGCGCGGCTGCTGGCCGATCTTCTGCGCAAGCTGGTGTTCGCGAAGTCCGAGGCGAAGGCGGGTTGATTCCGCGCTATTGCGCCGGCGGGTCCTTGGTCAGGCGCTCGACCAGGTAGGGCAGGCGCAGGACGAACCACACCGCCGTCCAGACATTGCCCAGCACGAACACGGGCAACGCCCAGAGCGCAGCCTTGAGCCAGGAGCGCTCGGTCAGGAATACGATGGTCGCGAAGATCAGCAGGCCGACATAGAGATCGACCAGCGACACCACGCCCCACGGCAAGGTCACGATCACCTGGAACTGGCTCAGGAAATCGCCGTGATAGTCCGGGCCGAAGATCGCCCAGACGATCACCGCAAACAGCGCCAGGCCGGCAAGGCCGATGACTACGCGCAGCGCATTCATGGCGGCGCCTCTCCCTTTTTTGCCCGCCCTAAGTTCGCGGGATGGGCCGCGAGGTCAAGCCGGCCGCGCGCCGGTCAGTCGATCAGCCGCTGGCTCAGATAGGTGAATTCCAGCGCCCGCCGACGGGCGGCTTCGCGCAAGTTCGCCGCCGCCGAATGGCCGCCGTCGATGTTCTCGTAATAGAGGAACGGCATATCGAATTGCTGCATGCGGGCGGCGTATTTGCGCGCATGGCCCGGATGGACGCGGTCGTCCTTGGTGGAGGTCACGAAGAAAGGCGTCGGGAAACCGGGGCGCCGGCGCAGATTCTGGTACGGCGACATCTGCTCCAGCCAGCGGCGTTCGGCGGGATTGTCCGGCGAGCCGTATTCATCGACCCACGAGGCGCCCGCCAGCAGCTGGTCGTAGCGGAGCATGTCGAGCAGCGGCACCTGCACCACCGCGGCGTTGAACAGCTCCGGGCGCTGCGTGAGCATGACGCCCATCAACAGACCGCCATTGGAGCCGCCCATGATGCCGAGGCGGCGCGAACTCGTGACGTTGCGGCGGATCAGATCTTCGGCGACGGCAATGAAGTCGTCATAGATGACCTGGCGGTTGGTGCGCAGGCCGGCCTGGTGCCAGGCCGGGCCGAACTCGCCGCCGCCGCGGATGTTGGCGACGACATAGATTCCGCCGCGCTCCAGCCACATCTTGCCGACGAAGGGATTGTAGCTCGGCAGCATCGACACCTGGAAACCGCCATAGCCGTAAAGCAAGGTCGGGTTGGCGCCGTTCATGACCGCGTCGCTGCGGCGGATGACGAAATAGGGCACGCGCGTGCCGTCCTCGCTCACCGCTTCGAATTGTTCAGCGACCAGTCCATCGGCGTTGAATTGCGCCGGCAGGCTGCGCACGCGCGCGGTTTCGCCGGTGCGGGCGTTGATCGAGTAGAGCGTGTCTGGCGTCAGGTGGTCCTCGTACACCGCGAAGGCGGTGGAACTGCGCGGATCGGAACCGGCGAAGCCGACCGAGCCCGTCGTCGGCAAATCGATCTGGCTCTCCAGCCACGCGCGGCCGTCGAACGCGAAGCGCAGGATCCGGCCGCGCACGTTGCGGTAGCCGGCGACGAGGATCGCGTCGCGCGTGTTGACGACGCTCTCGATCGATTCACGTCCGCCGGGGGTATAAAGGAGGCTCACCGGCGGGGCTTCGTTCGCGGCCTGATCGATCGGCAGCGAGATCAGCGCGCCCTGCGGATAGGTGCGTCCGCCAACCGTCCAGGCCTCTTCCAGGGTCGCCACGATCTGCGCCTTGTGCAGCGCCTGAATCGTCGCCTTGCGCGGCAGCGTGATGCGGCGCGGCGCGTCGCCGCCGATCAGCCACACGGAGGATTCGAAGAAGGTGTCGGCCTCATACGCGATTTGCACTTCGGCGCCGTCGGTGTCCTGCAGCGAGACCACGAACATGCCGACGTCGGTCGTCTGCCCACGGATGATTTCGCTTGAGTCCGCCAACGGCGCGCCGCGCCGCCACGCCTTGATGATCGAGGCGTAGCCGGACTCGGTCAGCGTGCCTTCGCCCCAATCGGTGGCGACGAGCAGGGTGTCGGCGTCTTTCCACGCAACGGAAGATTTCGCTTCCGGGACGACGAAGCCGTTCTCAACAAACCGGCGGGTTTCCACATCGAACTCGCGCCATGTCGTCGCGTCGAGGCCGCCGTTGGAAAGCGACACCATGCAACGCGTCTCGTCGGCGTTGCACTCAACGCCCTTGTACACCCAATTGGCGTTTTCCGCCGCCGCGAGCGCGTCGATGTCGAGCAGCGTCTCCCATTGCGGCGTTCCGCCGGCGAAAGATTGCAGCGGCGCGCGGCGCCAGACGCCGCGGACGTGCTGATCATCTTGCCAGAAATTGTAGTAATAATCCCCGCGCACGGCGCCCAAGGGGAGGCGGTCGCGGCTTTCGGCCAGAGCAAGCGCTTCCGCCTGCAGCGGCGCGAATCGCGGATCGGTCTGCAACTGGCTCAGTGAGCGGGCGTTCTCCGTGCGCACCCAGTTCAGGGCGCGCTCGCTTTCGACGTCTTCAAGCCACAGATACGGGTCGTTGTCGGACATGCGGGGAAACGATTCGCAGGATGAGAGAATGAGCGGGCTCAACAGAGCGGCGAAAAGGGCCGGCAGGCGCATAGGGGCGTCTCCTTCGCGCGGGACCCAAGCAGATTGTGAACAAAAATCCAAGCGTTGGACGACGGGCGCGGGACCCTGGCGCGGGCCAGCGCGGCGCACTAGGTAGGGCGGCGATGCGCTTCGTGAAGATGAACGGCTGCGGCAATGATTTCGTGATCCTGGATGCGCGGGATCGCGGCGCGCTGCCGTTGTCGAAGGCGCAGGCCAAGGCGATCGCGAACCGCAGCGCGGGCATGGGCTGCGACCAGGTGATCGCGCTCGAACGGTCGATTCGCGGCGACGCCTTCATGCGCATCTGGAACGCCAATGGCGAGGAAGTCGGCGCCTGCGGCAATGGCGCGCGGTGCGTGGCGTGGCTGCTGATGGAAGAGGGCGGCGATCTGAAGAAGATCGAAACCGCCGCTGGCGTGCTGCGCGCGGAGCGGCGCGGGCCGGACCAGGTGATGGTCGATCTCGGTTCGCCGCTGCTGCGCTGGGAAGAGATTCCAATCGCGCGCGCGATGGACACGGTGCGGCTCGATTATGCGGTCGAGGCGGCGGGCGTTCACGTCGCCGCGCCGGGTGCGGCGAACATGGGCAATCCGCACGTGACGTTCTTCGTGAAGAGCCTCGATCGTCTGCCCATCGACAAGCTCGGGCCGAAGGTGGAGCGCGATCCGTTCTTTCCTGAAGGCGTGAACGTCGGCTTTGCCGAAATCCGCGCGCGCGATCTCATCCGGCTGCGCGTGTGGGAGCGCGGGGCGGGGCTCACCAAAGCGTGCGGCACCGGCGCGTGCGCGTCGGTCGTGGCCGCGCATCGCGCGGGTTTTGTCGATCGCCAGGCGCGCGTCATCGTCGACGGCGGCGAGCTTGAGATCGAATGGAACGCCAAGGACGATCGCGTCCGCATGACAGGGTCGGTGGCGCTTGAGCATATCGGCGAACTCGATCCGCCGAAGGCGCGCGCGGCGCCGAAGCGCGCGCCCGTAAAGAAAGCTGCGCGCAAGGGCGTGTAGCGGCGATGGCTGCCTTCATTTAGGGTGCGGCATGCGTCTCCTGTCGCCGCTGTGCCTTGTTGCATTGAGCTCATGCGCCCCGATGCCGACGCCGGTGCGGGCGCCAACGCCTGTTCCCGCGGTTGTGGCGTCGCCGCCGTCCCCGTTTGCGTTGCGCGGCTGCTGGATCGAGCGGCGCGGGGAGGAGACGTTGACGATGCGCTGGTTCCCCGACCGCGGCGGCGGAACGTGGCAGGGCGACATGATCCTCTACACCGCAGGCTACGAGCCGGCGCACAGCCGGTTTCGCCTTGAACCGGCCCGCGCGGGCGGGTGGCGCATCTGCCCTTTGGACGAGGGGATGCCGGAAGGGCATGGCCCGCCTTGTCGCGACGGTTTCCTCGGACCGGGCCGCAAGACGGCGGAGAATGGCGGGGAGTGGATGGAGCTGCGCGCGACCACGGAAGCGCTGCGCTTCACCCATCACGTCGGTCCGGATCGCTTCGTCTTCTTCGCCGGCGCACGCGACGGGTGCGACTGAAGTGTGTCCCCAAGGGGGCTGATTCGGCTTCTGATCCATGCCACAAGACCTTCGTCTAGAAGGGGGACGCCATGAGGAAATTCGTGAAATCGGCCGTGCTCATCGGCGCGGCGGCGTTCGGGCCCGCGGTCCTCGCGCCGGCGGCGGCGGCGCAAGACGTCTCCCTCCCGCTGCGGGTGCGGACCGGGGATCAATACACCGTCTCGATCACCGAGCAGAGCAACGTGAAAGTCGGCGAGCAGGAGCAGGGCGCGACTGCAACGAGCGTCTGGTCGCTCGACGTGTTGACCGGCGGCGCCGCCAACGGGCGCTGGCGGTGGACGCCGGTGACGGTCAGCATCGATGACGTTTCGGGCATGGGGATGCCCGAAGGCGAAGGCGCGCCGAACATCGATTTCACCGCATTGAGCGAAGGGCTGGGCGCGATGATGCGCCTCGGCGCCGACATCGGGTTCGAGTGTCGGGTAGCCGCCGATGGCGGGTGCGCGTCGCTGGCGAACTGGCCGATGTGGGCGGCGCGGCTGGAAAACACCACGCTGATGTTCGAGGCGTTCGGGCGGATGGGCGTCAGCGCCGCGCCGGCGCCGGTGACCGCGCAGCAGCGCAAGGAAGCATTCGCCGCGGGCTTGCCGGCGCCGACGACGGGCGTCTCGCCGACGGTGGAGATGTGGAACCAGTACCGCGAGCCGGTGCTCGCCGGCATCGCGGCGCTGATCGACGGCATCGACGATCGCGCGGCGGGAAGCGCGTTCGCCGGGCTCTATCCGCTCTACGGCGTCCAAGGGCGCACGTTGCGCGTGGGCCGCGAAACGCCGTTCACGGAAGAATGGGTCGCGCCCTATGGCGCGCCGCCGGTGCGCATGACCGGCGCGGTCACGGTCACATCCTACTCGCCAGGCGACGGCGTGGTGACGTTCACGCGCACCGCCACGCTCGACGAGGAAAGCCTCAAGACGGCAGCGCGGATCGCGCTCGCCTACATCTTCGAGCACGTCGTCACGCCGGTGCAGCAGGCGAGCCAGGACGGCGCCATCCCCGATCTGACCGCGATGCGGGCGATGGCGGAATCCACGATCGACATGTTCTCCTTCGCGCTGCAGGAGGAGACGGAAGGCACGATGGATTTGCGCACGGGCCTCGCGCGCGACGCCACCAGCACCTATCGCTGGGTGGTGACCATGGCGCCGAACGGCATGTTCGGGGCGATGGGCATGATGGGCGCGACGCCCGAAGAAGAGGCGCTTCCGGACGAAGCGCCCGCTGAGGTGGAGGAAGCCGCGCCGGTAGACCCAGCCGCCGAAGAAGCTGCGCCGGCGGACCCGGCCGCCGAAGACACCGTCGAGGCGGCCGAGGAAAACGCCGAAACGGAAGAAGCGGGCGCCGATGCGCCGCAGACCCTGTTCGAAGGCTCATCGACGATCCGTCTCAGTGTTGCGCGCGGCGCGCCGACGCCGCCGCGCCTCCCGCGCGCCCGCACCGGCGGATGAGCGCGCCGCTGATCAGCGCCATCGATCACGTGGCGCTGGCGGTGCGCGATCTCGACGCCGCGATCGGCGCGTACGAAACGCTGCTCGGCGTCGCGCCGTCGTGGCGCGGACGCGCCGGCGGCGTTGAGCAGGCGTGGCTGCAGACCGGCAACATCGCCGTCGACCTCCTCTGCGCGACAGGGACGGGCGCATCGGGAGACGCCGTTCGCGCGCATCTCGACGCCCATGGCGAAGGCATCATGGCGCTGGCGTTCGCGGCGCCGGATCTCTCGCGCGCGCAGCGCCTGCTCACGCAGCGTGGGGCGCCATGCTCACGGCCGGTCGACATCACAACGGTCGCTGCGTCGGGCGCGGCGCGCACGTGGAAGACATGCTTCATCGATCGCGCGGCGACGCACGCCGCCGCGTTGCTGCTCGTGGCTGAGGAAGCGGCCCCAGCCCCGGCGGATGGCGCGGTCGTCGCCGGCCTCGATCATGTCGTCGTGCGCACGCCGGATCCGGAGCGCGCCGCGGCGCTCTACGGCGCGCGCCTCGGGCTCGACATGCGGATGGATCGCTCGGCGCCGGAATGGGGCGCGCGGCTGATGTTCTTCCGTTGCGGCGATGCGATCGTGGAGATCGCGCACGACCTGAACGCGGGCGTAAGCGCAGGGCCGGACACGATCTGGGGTCTCTCCTGGCGCGTCGCCGAGGCGGACGCTGCGCACGCGCGGTTGAGCGCTGCGGGCGTCGACGTTTCCGAGGTCCGCACCGGCCGCAAGCCCGGCACGCGCGTCTTCACCGCGCGCAACGGGACGTGCGGCGTCCCCACGCTGATGGTGGAGCCGGCGGCATGATCAAAGTCATTATTCTTGCGGGCACGGTGCGGGTGCCGGAGGAGCGGCGCGACGCGATCGCGGCGCAGCTGCCGGACCTCGTGGCGCATTCGCAGCGCGAGCCGGGCGTGCTCGCCTACACGCTGTCATGGGATCCGACAGACGACACGCTTCTCCATGTCTACGAGATCTATCGCGACGGCGCAGCACTCGATGCGCATCGGCAGAGCCCGCACTACCGCGTGTGGCGCAGCGCAACGGAGGGCTTCGTGCGCGATCTGCATACATGGGACGCCACGCCAAGAATCAAGAATTAGAGTCTTTCTTGGCGCGCCGGCGCGGTGACGGAGACCCAATCGTTGCGGCGCGCCGATTGGAGTGACCGGCGCGCGAGGGCGGCTCCGCCCGCGGGCGTTGCGCGGCGTTCGTCTCAGATCTCCGCGGCGCGGCGGCGTTTGCGTTCGATGGAGGAAGGCAGGCGGAGACTTTCGCGATATTTCGCGACGGTGCGGCGGGCGATCTCGACGCCGGCCTCGCGCAGGATTTCCACGATCCGGTCGTCGGACAAGACGTCGTCAGGGGTTTCGGCGTCGATCATGGTCTTGATCTTGTGACGCACGGCCTCGGCCGAATGCGCCTCGCCGCCGTCCGCGGAGGCGATCGCGGCGGTGAAGAAATATTTGAGCTCGAACACGCCGCGGGGCGTGGCGATGTATTTGTTGGTGGTGACGCGGCTGACGGTCGATTCATGCATCTCGATCGCGGCGGCGACGGTCTTGAGATTGAGCGGGCGCAGGTGGGCGACGCCGTGCACGAGGAAGCCGTCCTGCTGGCGCACGATCTCGCGCGCCACCTTCAGGATCGTGCGCGCGCGCTGGTCGAGGCTTTTGATCAGCCAGCTGGCGTTGGCCGCGCATTCGGACAGGAAGACCTTGTCGGCGTCCTTCTTGGCGTCCTTGGACACGCGCGCGTAATAACGCTGGTTCATCAGCACGCGCGGCATCGTGTCGGTGTTGAGTTCGACAAGCCATGCGCCGTCGGCCGCCTGGCGGACATAGACGTCGGGGACCACGGCTTGGGGCGGTGCGGCGCCGAACGCGGCGCCGGGCTTGGGCGTCAGCGCCCGGATCTCCGCGATCATGTCGATGAGATCCTCGCGATCGACGCCGCAGAGGTGTTCGAGGCGTTCGAACTGGGTCTTGGCCAGCAGCTCAAGATTGGCGACGAGCGCCTGCATCGCGGGATCGTAGCGGCCGCGATCCTCAAGCTGCAGCGCCATGCATTCGGCGAGATCGCGGGCCATGACGCCGACCGGCTCGAAGCCCTGCATGATCTTCAGTACACGGAGCACGTCGCCTTCGTCGCAGCCGAGCTGGCGGGCGAGGTCGAGCGTATCGACGCGGCAATAGCCCCAGTCGTCGACGAGATCGATGAGGCGCGCGCCGATGAGGCTTTCCGCCGGGGAGAGCCCGGCGCGCATCATTTGCGCTTCCAGATGATCGGCCAGGGAGATGTCGCGCGCGAGCGTCTCTTCCAGCTCCGGCAGTTCATCGAAGGCGCGTCCGGAATTGGACTTCGACCAATCCTGCATGGGCGCTGCGCCGGCGTCGGCGAGATCGCCGGCGGAGAGATCGGGGTTCAGCTGTTCTGCATCGACGTCGAGATCGGCGTTGAGCGAGGCGTCGGCGCCGGAAACTTCCTGCGCGGGGGCTTCGGCGGTCTCGCGGGGTTCGGCGGTCTCGCCCTCGCGGCGCTCCGGCTCCGGCTCGGCGCGTTCCAGCAGGGGATTGCGCTCAAGCTCGGCTTCGATGAATTCAGCGAGTTCGAGATTGGAGAGCTGCAGGAGCTTGATCGCCTGCTGCAGCTGCGGTGTCATCACCAGGGCCTGGCCCTGGCGCATCTCCAGTTTGGGGGCGATGGCCATGGGCGCGCTCAGGCTGACTGAAACGTGTCGCCCAGGTAGACCTTCCGAACTTCGGGATTGCTCAGGATCTGCTGCGGCGTGCCTGAGAAGAGAACCTCGCCGTCGAACATGATGTATCCGCGATCGACGATGCCCAACGTCTCGCGGACGTTGTGATCGGTGATCAGGATGCCGATGCCGCGGTTCTTCAGAAACTGAACGAGCTCGCGGATGTCGTTGATGGCGATGGGGTCGATCCCTGCGAACGGTTCGTCGAGCAGCATGTAGGAGGGCCGCGTCGCCAAGGCGCGCGCGATCTCGACGCGACGCCGTTCGCCGCCCGAGGGGGCGGAGGCGGGGCTGTCGCGCAGGTGATCGATGTGCAGCTCGGCGAGGAGGCGGTCGCACGCCGTCTGGCGCTCCTTCGCATCCTTCTCGACGAGCTCGACGATGGCCATCACGTTCTGCTCAACGGTCAGACCACGGAAGATCGACGGCTCCTGGGGCAGATAGCCGACGCCTAGCCGCGCGCGCTGATACATGGGCAGACCCGTGACGTCAGCGCCGTCAAGTGTGATCTGTCCCTGGTCCACGCGCACGAGCCCCGTGATCATATAGAAGCAGGTGGTCTTGCCTGCTCCGTTGGGGCCCAACAATCCGACGATCTCACCACGCTGCAACGTCAGCGACACATCCCGCACCACACGGCGTTTCCGATAGGATTTGCCGATATGGATCGCGGCGAGCCCCGTCTCCGTGGCGGCGTCTTGATCGATCGAACGGCTCGAAAGGCCCTCGGGGCTCATGATGTCTCGTGCGCCGCTAAGATTTAGTGAAATTTACTGCGCGCCGCCGCTTGAGCGGGGCCGGAAAACGCCTTGCACGCGCCCGCGCGCGCCCGGCGCAAGAGAGGTGCGCCCGGAGGAGACCTGCATCACCAGGGTCTCGCCGCGCAGCACGTTGGCAGCGCTGGCGACGATCACATTCCCGGAGAACGTCACCGAGTCGGACGAGACTTCATAGACCGCGCGGTTGCCGCGCGCCTGCTGGTCGGGGCGCACGTAGTAGACGCGGCCTTCGGCGATCATGCGCTGGATGTCCCCGGCGCCGACGCCGGTGGGGCCGGCCGCGCCGCCGCCGGAGCCGGGCGCGAAATAGAGCGTGAGCACATCGGCGCGCAGGCGCGCGTCGCCTTGCACGAGATCGACATTGCCACGCAGCACAAGGCGGCGCTCGCTGTCGAAATATTCGAGCGTGTCGGCTTCGTAGGAGATCGGGCCGCCGCTGGAGGAGAGCTGGGCAGAGGCCGGCGCCGCCGCACACAGGGCGGCGATCGCCCCAATCAAGACGTGCGCGAGCCGCGCCATGGGCATCCTCCTCATTGCTGCGCCGCCGCGGGCGCGCCACGCTCCGGCAGTTCGCCACGGATCCGGCCGCGAAGCACGACTGCCCGATCGGACTGGCGCAGTTCATAGGACTCTGCACGCACCACGCCAAGTGGCCCGGCGCCGGTGACGCCGTGCTCGCCGAACACATGGCCGGTGGCGGTGTCGATGCGCACGCTGGGGGTGGTGAAACGGTTGCCGCTCGCGTCGGTGAAGACGACGCCGTCGGTGAGCCGGATCTCGCCGGCCGCCTCGTAGAAGATGCCTCGCGGCGAGATGATCGCGGCGCCCGCGGCATCGCGATAGACCGGCGCCGCGAGGCGGATGTCGCGCTCGCCCTCCTCGCCGCGGGCGGCGACGTCGGCTGTGAGCTGGTAGGGGACGCCGTCTTCCGATCGGCCGGTGAAGCGGGGATTGATCATCCGCAGGGGCTCGGCGTCGCGCAATTCGGCGCCGGCGAAGCCGCCCTGCGCCGCGAACACGCCCATGGCCACAAATACCGAGGCGAAGGCGGCGCCGGTCATCGCAGTGAACAAGCGCCGCAAGCCGGCGATCATGCGGGAGCGCTTGCGCGCGGCGGCGAGCGAAAGCCTGCGGCGGGGCTCCCAGACTTCGCCCGGATCGGTGGCGACGGGGGTCATGAGTGGGCGCGACTTACGCTGTGAAAGCGGCCGGAAGCAAGGCGGCTCAGGAAAAGCCGAGGCCGTCGCGAAGCGCAGCGGGCGCGGTCCCCGCGGCGCGCAGCGCACACAAGGTCTCGGCCTGATCGCGTTTGGCGAGACGCTTTCCGTCGGCGCCGAGGATCAGGGGATGGTGGCGGTAGGCCGGCGTCGGGAGGTCCAGAAGCGCCTGGATCAGCACGTGAAGGTGGGGCGCGTCGGCGAGGTCGGCGCCGCGAATGACGTGGGTGATTCCCTGAGCGGCGTCGTCCCAGACGCTGGCGAGGTGGTAGCTGGCGGGAAATTCCTTGCGGGCGAGAACGGCGTCGCCGAAGCGGGCGGGGTCCGCGCGCGTCCAGGCCCCGTCGGCCTCGAAACCCAAGTCGTCCCAGCGGGCGGCGAGCACATCGCGGCAGCGGTCGAGCCGGAGCCGCCACGCGAAAGCGCGGCCTTGATTGAGGGCGGAGGCTTCCTCCGAGGCGGGCAACGGGCTTCCGCGGACGGCTTCGCCGGGCCCGTGCGGCGCATTCTGGCTTTCCGCCATAATGTGCTTGCGAGTCTTGAAGCAGCGATAGACGAGGCCCTGGTCGATCAGGCGTTGCAGGGCGGCGGCGTAGTGCTGCATGCGCTCGGACTGGCGCAGGACCGGCGTCTCCCAGGTCAGCCCGAGCCAGGCGAGATCCTCGAACATGGCGGCCTCAAACTCCAGGCGACATCGGCCCTGGTCGAGATCCTCGATCCGCAGGATGAACCGGCCCCCAGCCTCCCGCGCCGCGGCGAACGCCGTCAGCGCCGAAAACGCGTGGCCGCGGTGGAGATAGCCCGTGGGGGAGGGCGCAAAGCGGGTCGCGAAGGGCATGGGGCGTCATTTTCGCATGCGAGTGCGGCGCGCGCGTCACAAACCTGTCGCTGCAAATCAGGTAGGGGGTGATGGAATTCGCACCGTTATGGACCTAAGTACGGCCCGCAAGGAGTTCCGCTTTCAGTCCGATCAGGCTCATCCTCCCTGAACCGCCCCTGGCGCAGCAGCCGGGGCCCCTCGCCGTGGTCGGCCTTTGGCCGATGCAGGAGCGGCAGGGATGAACGTCGTGGCCGCCCCCCTCTCGGGCTGGCCCGCGCTGGTCCTGAACGCGGACTATCGTCCGCTGTCTTATTACCCGCTGTCGCTTTGGCCCTGGCAGGAGGCGGTGAAAGCCGTTTTCCTGGAGCGCGTCGACGTCGTGGCGGAGTACGACCACGAGGTGCATTCGCCCTCCATGGCGATGAAGCTGCCGTCGGTGATCTGCCTGCGCGAGTTCGTCAGCCAGGATCGGCCGCCGGCGTTCACGCGCTTCAACGTGTTCCTGCGCGACGGCTTCGCCTGCCAATATTGCGGTGCGGAGGCGGACCTTACGTTCGATCACCTGCTACCGCGCTCGAAGGGCGGGCGCACGACGTGGGAGAACATCGTCACCGCGTGCGCGCCGTGCAATCTGCGCAAGGGCAGCAAGTACGCGAAGCATTCGGGCATGCGTCCGCACCGGCATCCGCGCCGGCCGACGATGTACGAGCTGCAGGAAGTCGGGCGCCGGTTTCCGCCGAACCACCTGCACGAGACCTGGGTCGATTATCTCTATTGGGACGTCGAGCTGGAGGCTTAGGGCGTCGAACGCTGCTAAGGCGTCGGGCCGGCGAACGCGGGCATCAGCGCTTCGAACATGTCCTCGACGGTCGTGCCCATCGTGAACAGCGACGAGATGATCAGGATTGCGATGAGGGCCGCGATCATCGAGTACTCGATGGCGGTGGCGGCGTCCTCGGCGTGAATGAAGCGCCGCATCACACGCCCCGCGCAATCAGCGCGTCGACGAGCGGGCGATCGGCGGGCGGCATGGGGTGCGCGCGCAGATCCTGCGGCTTCGCCCAAACCAGAGCGGCGTGTTCCTGAGCGACGGGCGCGCCCCGCCAGCGCCGCACGACGTAGAGCGGCATGAGCAGGTGGAAGTCCGCATACGCATGCGATGCGAATGCGTACGGCTCCAGCGCGTCCGGCTCCACAACCACGTCCAATTCCTCTCTCAACTCGCGCACCAGCGCCGCTTCCGGCGCCTCGCCCGGCTCGACCTTGCCGCCGGGAAATTCCCAGAGCCCGGCGAGCGATTTTCCGTCCGGCCGTTGTGCGATCAGAACGCGCCCGTCGGCATCGACGAGCGCGGCCGCAACGACCAGAACAAGGCGGGATGATGGCATGGGCGTCGTTAAGGGCGGGTGGGGAAAAGTGGTTGAGGTTTGTTTAGCATTTGCGGTGGGGGACCGATAATGAGGCGTTAAAGGCGATGGGAGTGGGCGATGGAATGGGTGCCGTTTCTAATGCTCGGCGGGGCGCTCGCGCTCTTCCTGCTGAGCACTCGTCAGTTTCCACTCCTAATTCGATTGCTGGTCTGGCTGGCAGGCGCGGCGCTCATAGGAAGCGCAATCACGTTGGCGCTCATCACAGAGGGACGTTACGGGCTGTTTAGAGCGGTGATTGATTTCTTTGCTCATATCGGAGAGCCCGCCGGTAGCGCGGTCGTGCGGTCGTTTTCCGACAACTCCCCGACTGTTCTCAAGCACATCGAACCGCTGTTGGACCTGTTTCTTGTCCTGGCGTCTTTCATGGGTGTTCTCGCCCTCTTTGCCTTCACTCCGGGCGAACGGTTGGAAAGGATCGTTCGGCCTTCGGTCTTTGTGCTAGTGGGCATGATGCTCGGTGGCGCGTTGGCTCTGAGCTTGGTCGCCATCGGTTTTGGCGGTTACACGAAACCGCGATCGTACTTTGCTCAACTAGAGGCAAACGACGTCATTGACGGCGATACAATCCGTATCGGCGAGACGACCATCCGTCTTTGGGGATTGGATGCACCGGAGGCTCATCAGCCATGCTTGACGGACAGTGGACTAAGGGACTGCGGGGTAGAAGCAACGGCGTGGCTCACGCGCGAACTTAGCGGTTCTCTCATTCGGTGCAGTCAACCAGAAGGCGCTGACTCAGATGAGCCGCCGATGGAGACCTTCGGGCGACCCATCATGCAATGCTTCCGCATCGCCGCCGAAGGTGAGCAAGACATTGCACGCATGGTGATAGCAAGCGGATATGGCATCGAGTATCGGAGCGACTCGAAACCGATCGATTTCTATAAGTACGCGAGCGCTGAGTCAGATGCTGCGGATCGGCGTGCGGGGCTTCATGCTTTCTGCATGCTAACGCCTAAGACTTGGCGCCGAGAGAGCGCCGCAAGATCGGCATTCACCATGGGCCAGGCGATAGTGGACGTCAGTCTGACGATCGGGAATTGTTCCCCCTACTACGCATCGGCGGTCAGAGCCCCCTAACTCCGATAATCGCCGTTGATTTCGACGTAGCGCTTGGTGAGGTCGCAGGTGTGCATGGTCGCGCGGCCGTCGCCGACGCCGACGTCGACGGTGATTTCCAGTTCGCTGCCGCGCATATAGGCGCTCATCTTTTCTTCGTCGTAGGTCTTGGAGACGGCGCCGTTCTTCGCGGCCCAAAGAGCCCCGAACTTCACGGAAAGCCTATCGCGGTCGATCTTCTGGTCGCTCCGGCCCACGGCCATGACGATGCGGCCCCAATTGGCGTCCTCGCCGGCGATGGCGGTCTTGACCAGCGGGCTCTCGCAGATCGTCCGTACAATGATCTTCGCGGCCTTGTCGCTCTCGGCGCCGGTGACGGCGACCTTCACCAGCTTGGTCGCGCCTTCGCCATCGCGGACGATCTGGATGGCGAGATCGGCCAGCACCGCGCGCAGCTTCTTGCGGAAATCGGCGAGCGCTTCGTCGTCGGCGTTGCGCACGGGCGCGTGGTCAATCGCGCCGGTTGCGAACAGGAAGACGCAATCGTTGGTCGAGCGATCCGCATCCACGGTGATGGCGTTGAAGCTTTCCTCGTTGGCCTGCCGGAGAAGCTTCTGGAGCACGGGCGCGGGGATGGCGGCATCGGTGAACACGAAGGCCAGCATCGTCGCCATGTTCGGCGCGATCATGCCGGAGCCCTTGGCGATTCCGGCGATCGCCGCCTTCCTGTCGCCGATGCGCGCAGTCGCGCCCGCGCCTTTGGGGAAGGTGTCGGTGGTCATGATGGCGCCGGCCGCGGCGCGCCAGTCGATCGGCTGCAGCGTGCGCGCGAGCGTTGGCAGCACCGCTCTCGCCTTGGCGTCATCCAGCGGCACCCCGATGACGCCGGTCGAGGCGGCGAGCAGCGCTTCGGCGGGCGCGCCGACGGCGTCCCCCGCCGCCGCGAGGGCGCGGCGTGCGGCGTCATAGCCGGCCCGGCCGGTGAAGGAATTGGCGCAGCCGGCGTTGGCCAGGAGCCCGCGCACCGCGCCCTTGCGCGCCTTCAGCGCCGCCTTGCTCCAATCGGTGGGCGCGGAGCCCACCGCGTTGGTGGTGAAGACGCCCGCGGCGCGGGTCGTCTCCGGCAGGCGCACGAGCAAGAGGTCGGGCCGGTCGTGCTTGTAGTAGCCGGCGCGGCCGATTGCGGCCTCGACGCCGCGGATCGCGGGCAGGTTCGGGAAGGCGGCGGGCGCGAGCGGCGAGACCGGCGCGGCTTTCGGGCTCACGTCTCCCGCTCTTCAGCGGGGGCAGGCTCAGCGGCCGGCGGCGGGGGTTCATCCGGCGCGTCATCGGGCTGGCCGGCGGCGGCGACGCCGCCGGGGCCCATCGGGATGTCCGACGGCGCGTTCGGGGCAGGGGCGGCGGACGGGCGATCGCCGGTTTCGGACTCAGCGGGGGCTTCGGCGGGGCCGCCGGTGGCGGCGATCTCGATGCGGACCTGGCTCTGCAGCCGGTCGCGCAGCGATTCCACGCCTTCGAAGCGGAGGTGGTTGACGATGTCGCCGCGGAGCGCCGCCAGGCTTGGCGCGCCCCGCTGGCGGCGGTCGCGGATCTGGATCACGTGCCAGCCCAGCTCGGTCTGGATCGGGCCGGCGGTGTCGCCGACGCGGTGGGAATCCACCGCCTGGCGGAAGCCGTCGGGCAGGCTGTCGACGAGCGCCCAGCCGATGTCGCCGCCCTCGCTGCGGGTGCGGACGTCGCGGGAGAGCTGAAACGCCAGATCCTCGAAGCGCTCGCCCTCGTTGAGGCGACGGATTGCGGCGGACGCCGCCTCGCGGGTGTCGAGCTGGATGTGCCGGATCAGCACTTCGGGCGTTTCGCCGATATCGCGGATGGTCTGTTTGTAGCGGCGCTCGATCGTATCGGGATCGGTCGCGCGGTTCTCGATCTCGGAATAAATGGCGCTGGCCAGAATGCGCTCGCGCGCCGCGTCGAGGGCGCGGCGCACGTCGGGATCGCGATCGAGCCCACGGGTCTCGGCTTCGCGCGCAAACAGGCGCTGGGTGATCAGGTCCTGCAGCGCGAGATGGTAAACGTCGCTGCCGGGGGTCAGCTCCTCGCCTTCGCGGAGGCGGCCGTTGCGGACGGCGAAGTCGCGCACGTCCTCATGGTAGATCGGTCGGCCATTGACCTTGGCGGCGACGGAATTGTCGTCGAAGCGGGTCTCGCGCACGCCGCCGGAGTCCGACTCGCTGCAGCTCAGCACGCCGGCCGCCGCCGTTGCGGCCGCGGCCGCAATGAGCGCCGCCTTGAGCCCGCGCCTCAGGCCCCGGAAAGGTCTAAACAGGGACATGCCGCACGCCCTCGCTGACTCGATCTTCCTCGCCGCCTGCGGCGGTCAGGACTGACCCCGCCGATCCGCGCAGACGCCTGTCGACGCTGTGGAAATCGGGCCGCCGCGGGGGCGTCTCATTGACACCGCAAGGGGGCGCTCTTAAGTCTCGCCGGCGCGCGAGTCGAGCCTCTTTCACACGCGCGCGGGCGTCGCAAAGGACCGTCCGGGCGCGCATCCCCGTGAGTGTGCGCCCCATTGCCGCGTCCAGCGCGCCGTCGTCCATTCTCCCAGGACGCGCGGGGTGCGCCGGTACGTGAACTCCTCTACACTCCGCGCCATCCATGTCCTGCGCCCCAAGGCTCCAAGCCTGACGGCCTGGGCGCAGTCAGGTAAGAGCGCCGCATGCTGAGCTTCGCCCGAAAACTCTTCGGCTCCCTCAACGAACGCAAGGTTCGCGCCATGCGCGGGCTCGTGCAGCGGATCAACGCGCTCGAGCCGAACTACGAAGCGCTCTCAGACGAAGCGCTGCGGAACAAGACCAGTGAATACCGCCAGCGGCTCGCGCGCGGCGCGAAGCTCGACGACATCCTGCCCGAAGCGTTCGCGACGGTGCGCGAAGCGGCCAAGCGCACGCTCGGCCAGCGCCATTACGACGTGCAGATGCTCGGCGGCATGGTGCTGCATTCCGGCAAGATCGCGGAGATGCGCACCGGCGAAGGCAAGACGCTGGTGGCGACGCTGCCGACCTACCTCAACGCGCTTGAGCAGCGCGGCGTGCATGTCATCACCGTGAACGATTACCTGGCCAAGCGCGACAGCGAATGGATGGGCCAGATCTATCGCTTCCTCGGGCTCTCCACGGGCGTCATCGTACACGGGCTCTATGACAACGAACGCCGTCAGGCCTACGCGGCCGACGTCACCTACGGCACGAACAACGAGTTCGGCTTCGATTATCTGCGCGACAACATGAAATACTCGCTGGGCGAGATGGTCCAGCGCAGCCATCGCTTCGCGATCGTCGACGAGGTGGATTCCATCCTGATCGACGAAGCGCGCACGCCGCTGATCATTTCCGGCCCGACCGAGGACCGCAGCGAGTTCTACATCACGATGGACGCGCTGATCCCGGACCTCGCCGACGACGATTACGAGGTCGACGAAAAGCAGCGCTCGGTCACGTTCACGGAGAAGGGCTCGGAGAGCCTGGAGAACATGCTCGCCGATCGCGGCCTGCTGCAGGGATCCCTCTACGAGCCGTCGAACATCTCGATCGTGCACCACGCCAACCAGGCGCTGCGCGCGCACAAGCTCTTCCATCGCGACAAGGACTACATCGTCAAGGACGGCGAAGTGATCCTGATCGACGAGTTTACCGGGCGGATGATGCAGGGCCGGCGGCTGTCTGAGGGCCTTCACCAGGCGATCGAAGCCAAAGAAGGCTCGAAGATCCAGCCGGAGAACCAGACGCTCGCGTCGATCACGTTCCAGAATTATTTCCGCCTCTACGACAAGCTCGCCGGCATGACCGGCACGGCGTCGACCGAGGCCAACGAATTCCACGACATTTACAAGCTCGACGTCGTCGAGATTCCGACGAACCGCCCGGTGCTGCGCCTCGACGAAGACGACGAGGTCTATCGGACCGGCAAAGAGAAGAACAAGGCGATCCTGGAAGACATCGAGCAGACGTACAAGCGCGGCCAGCCCGTGCTTGTGGGCACGGTGTCGATCGAGAAGTCCGAGCAGCTTTCCGAATTGCTGAAGCGGCGCGGCATTCCCCACCAGGTGCTGAACGCGCGCTATCACGAGCAGGAGGCGCAGATCGTGGCGCAGGCAGGCGTGCCCGGCGCGGTGACGATCGCCACCAACATGGCCGGCCGCGGCACCGACATCCAGCTCGGCGGCAATGTCGATATGCGCGTGCGCGCCTCGCTGCGCGGCGACGAAACGCCCGACCAGATGGCGGCGATCCGGCGCGAGATCCAGGCCGACGTCGACGGCAAGAAGCAAAAGGCGCTGGGCGCCGGCGGGCTCTATGTTCTGGGTACGGAGCGTCACGAGAGCCGGCGCATCGACAATCAGCTGCGCGACCGGACGGGCCGCCAGGGCGACCCCGGCAAGTCGAAATTCTATATCTGCCTGGAAGACGATCTCCTGCGCATCTTCGCGGCAGAGCGGCTCGATGCGATCATGCGCGGCCTGGGCATCCAGGAGGGCGAGGCGATCGTCCATCCGTGGATGAACAAGGCGCTTGAAACGTCGCAGCGCCGCGTCGAGCAGCGGAATTTCGAAATCCGCAAGAACCTCCTGAAGTACGACGACGTCATCAACGATCAGCGCAAGGCGATCTTCGAGCAGCGCATCGAGTTCATGCGCACCGCCGACGTCGCGCCGATCGTGCGCGACATGCGCCACGACGTGATGGCGAAGATCGTCTCCACGCACATGCCGGAGAAGTCGTATCCCGAGCAGTGGGAGATCGACCAGCTCATGGAGGATATCGACGAGGTCTGCGGGTTCTCGCCGGACATCCGCGCCTGGGCGAGCGAAGAGGGCGTCGACCAGAACGACATCCGCGACATGCTGATCAAGGACGTGGACCGCGTCTACGCCGCGAAGGCGGCGATGCTCGGGCCTGAGCGCCTGCGCGCGGTTGAGAAGCAAATTCTTTTGCAGGTCGTGGACCTGCGCTGGCGCGAGCACCTGGCGCAGCTCGATCATTTGCGCAGCGTGATCCACCTGCGCGGCTACGCGCAACGCGATCCGCTCAACGAGTTCAAGACCGAAGCGTTCACGCTGTTCGAGCGGATGCTGTTCGACCTGCGCACGACCGTTTCGCGGATGCTGATGCGGCTCCAGATCGGCGCGCCTGAAGACGCGCAGGCGCCCGCGCCCCCGCCGCCGCAGCGCCTGGTGGAAGTGCACCGCGATCCGGTCACCGGCGAGAACGAGATGGAGGACGATCCCGAGCCGCCGCCGTCGCGCGCGTTCGATCGCAACGATCCGCGCACGTGGGGCAAGGTCTCGCGGAACGCGCCATGCCCGTGCGGATCAGGCAAGAAGTTCAAGTATTGCCACGGGGATCTGGGGCAGGCGGCAAGCGCCTAGACTCTGTTTTGGCGCGCCGGCCCCGTGACGTAGACCCCGTCCCAGAGGCGCGCCGATTGGCGTTGCCGGCACGCGCGGGCGCGTCGTCTGCGTACGTGGACCGCGGGCATCCAGCCCGCGTTCAATCCGGGCCGGCGAGCGCCGTGATCAGCACGCGCCAGTGGGTGAGGCCGTTATAGAAGCTCTCCACCGGAACGCGTTCGTTGAGGCCGTGGGCGAATTCGTCGCTTTCCTTGATGAAGATCTCGCCGACGCCGTAGGTCGGGATGCCGGCGGCGCGGAAGAAAAGCCCGTCGGTGGCGCCGGCGGACATCGCGGGAAATATCCGTACACCAGGATAATTGGCGTGCACCGCCGCGCGGACGGCGGCCATCACGTCGTCTCGGAGCGGGGAGGCGTCGCTCCAATAGGCAGGCCCAAGCTGCGCCACCTCGACGCCCTCGCCGACGACGCTGCGCAGAGTCGCTTCGACCGCATCGGGACGCACGCCGGGGAAGATCCGGCAATTGACGGTGGCGATTGCAGATTGCGGCAGCGCGTTTTCGGCGTGGCCGCCCTCGATCATCGTCGCAACGCAAGTCGTGCGCATCTGCGGCGCGTTCTGTGGGTAGCTCGCCAGAAACGCGACCGCGTCTTCATCGCCCGGGTCAGCCGCGAAGCGACGCAGCGCCAGCGCCATCGGGTCGTTGCGGCCTTCTGCGAACGCCGCGAAGGCGGCGCGTGTGGTGTCGTTCCATTGCACCGGGAATTCGTGCCGGCGCACACGATCCAAAGCTGCGGCGAGCTGTTAGATCGCATTATCAGGGCGCGGCGCGGAGGAATGGCCGCCGGGGTTGCGCACGGTAAGGCGGAAGCTGGCGTAGGTCTTCTCCGCGGTCTGGATGGCGTAGGCCGTCGCTGCGCCGGCGGATTCGTTCAATGACCCGCCGCCGCCGTCGGAGTTGAGCGCGAATTCCGCGTCCACCCAGTCGCGGTGATCGCGCAGGATCTGCTGGGCCGTGTTCTGCGCGACCTCTTCATCGCCCGTCAGCACCAGCACGATGTCGCGCGACGGGGTGAAGCCTTCGCGCTTCAGGCGCAACAGCGTGGACACCATCGTCACGATGCCGGACTTGTTGTCGGCCGTGCCGCGGCCGAAGAAATAGCCGTTCTCCTCGATCAGCGTGAACGGATCGCGTTCCCAATCCGCGCGGCGGGCTTCGACGACATCCATGTGCGCAAGCAGCAGGAATGGACGGCCGCCTGCGCCGTCGCCGCGATAGCGGACAAGCAGCGATGCGGTCGACTCGAACGGCACGACGAGCGTGTCGGCTTCGGGGAGTCCTGCCTGGAGGAACAGATCGCGGATATAGGCGGCGTAGCTTGGGGTCTGGGCGCCGCTGACGCTGGTGTCGAACGCGATGGATCGTGCGAAGATCTCGCGCGCCTCGGCGCGCTGGCGCGCATCTGCATCGGGATCGGCCGCGGCCGGCCAGGCCGCGACGATGACCGCGCCGATTGCGGCGATCGCCGTTCGCTTCAGTCTCCGCATTGGCTGGTCCTCTTCATTGCGTCGCTGCAGGAAGCCTCAGCGCACGGCCACGGCTTTGACAAGCGCAAACACCTCGCGCCCTGGCGCAAGGTTCAGGTCGCGGACGGCGTCGCGGGTCACCAGCGCCATCAGCGCGCCGGCGTCCGTTTCAAGCGCGATCAGCACCTGCGCATCCGAGCGCTCGCGGATCGCGACGATGCGCGCCGGGGTTATATTCCGTACACTGATGGATTGTGGCGGGACGAGCGCCAGCGAAACGTCGCGCGCGAAAACCTGGAGGCGCACGGCTGCGCCGCGCGGCAGGGGCGCGCGCGGGATCGCCAATGTTCCCCGGCCGAGCGCTACGGTGGTGATCGCGTCGCCATGGGCGGCGATGGTTCCGTCCAAAATCGCGCGCGCGTCTTCGCGCTGGGCGATGGCGAAATCGGGATCGCGGAGCAGCGCATCGGCCGGCGCCGCGCGCACCGTGCGCCCCGCCTCGATCAACACGATGTGATCGGCGAGCGCGGAGACTTCATCGAGATCGTGGCTGACATGGACGATGGCCGGCACGAAGCGGCGCACCGTACGGATCAGCGCGATGATCTCGATTTTGCGCGCGGCGTCGACGCCGGCGAGCGGTTCGTCCATCAGCAGCAGACGCGGCTGCATCAGCAATGCGCGGCCGAGCGCAACACGCTGGCGCTCGCCGCCGGAGAGCGCGCGGGGGCTGCGGTCCAGCAGCGGCGCAATGGCGAGCGTGTCGACGATATCGTCGAGGCGGACGGCATGGTTTGCGGCGCGGCGATAGCCGTAGAGCAGGTTGCCGCGCACGCTGAGGTGCGGGAAGAGCCGTGCGTCCTGAAAAACATAGCCGAACCGGCGCGTCTCCGGCGGCAGGGCGATCCCCGCGGCGGAGTCGAACACCGGCGCGCCGTCGATGGCGATGCGTCCCTCATCGGGCGTTTCCAGGCCCGCGACAGCGCGCAGGAGCGTCGTCTTGCCGGCGCCGGATGGTCCGAACACGGAGATAAATCCTGGCGGCAGCGTGAAGGCGGCGTCGAGTGCGAAGCCGCCGGCGCGGACGCGGATATCGATCTCGATCATGTGCGCCGCCGGGCGTAGCGCACCAGCGCCTCGGAGAGCACGAGGCCAAACAGCGCCAGCGTGATCGAAAGCGCCGCCAGGCGCGCGGCGGCGGCTTCGCCGTCCGGCTGCTGCAGGGCGCTGTAGATCGCGAGCGGCAAGGTCTGCGTCTCGCCGGGGATGTTCGAAACGAACGTGATGACGGCGCCGAATTCGCCAAGGCCCGCGGCGAAGCCCAGGATTGCGGCGGCGAGGACGCCAGGCCATGCGAGCGGCAAGTGCAGCGAGATCATGCGATCCCAGAAGCCCGCGCCCAAGGTGCGGGCGGCTTCGTTCAGGCCTTCATCCTGCGCTTCGAGCGAGAGCCGCACGGCGCGGATCATCAGCGGCGCGGTCATTACGGCGGTCGCGAGGGATGCGCCGGCGGAGGCGAAGACGAAGCGTACGCCGAAGACGTCGTTCAGCCAGCGGCCGAGCGGCGCGTTGAGGCCGAAGACGATCAGCAGCGCATAGCCGACCACCACGGGGGGCACGATCAGCGGCGTGTGCACGATCGCGTCGAGCGCAGTCCGGCCGGGAAAGCGCCCGCGGGCGAGCACATAGGCGATCGCTGTCGCGATCGGCAAGGTGAAGAGCAGGCTGCGTCCGGAAACCACGAGGCTGGCAGCGACGGCCTGGAGTTCGAGCGGCGTCACAGCACGGCGAATCCGGCGGCTTCGAACACGCCGCGCGCCGGCTCCGCGCTCAAGCTGGCGAGCGCTGCGGCGGCGCCGTCATGCGTTGAACGCGTCAGCACGGCGCCGGGATAGACGATGCGCGGATGCGCGGTTCCCGGGAAGCGCGCGACGATCCGGACGCGCGGCTCGATGCGGGCGTCGGTTTCGTAGACGATTCCAAGCGGCGCTTCGCCCCGCGCGACGAAGGCGAGCGCGGCGCGGACATTCTCTGCGCGCGCGAAGCGCTGCCCGGCGACATCGATGAGCGCGAGGCTCTCAAGCGCCGCGCGCCCATAACGGCCGGCCGGCACGGATTCGGGATCGGCGATGGCGAGGCGCCCTTCGCCCAGAGCCGCGGCGAATGCGGCGGGGGTCAGCGCCAGGTCGGGCGTGGCGGGCGCGCCGGCGGGCGCGATCAGAACGAGGCGATTGGAGAGGAGATCAATCCGCGTCTCGGGGCGGATGAGGCTGCGTTCAGCGAGATAGTCCATCCATTCCACATCAGCGGAAAGGAATATGTCGCCGGGCGCGCCGCGCTCGATCTGGCGGGCGAGCGCGGACGTCGCGGCGAACGCGAACGAAAGGCGGGGCCCTTCGGGCTGTTGCACGGCGATCGCTTCAAGCGCGTCCTGAAGCGAGATCGCGGCAAGGACGAGGATGTCGGCCGCGCGGGGCCGCGCGCACGCCGCGACGGCGCTGGCGAGGGCGCTGGCGAGAAAGGAACGGCGGCGCATGGCGCATTGAACCACGCCCCGCCGGGGCGGGGAAAGCGTCAGCGCAAGCGCGGCGAAGCGCCGCTCGCATCGGTCGGCGGATTGCGTTAGCACTGCGCCGCGCAGGAGCCAGGGGTTCAGACGTGGTCGCGATCTACATCATTGGCGGGTTCATCGCCCTCATGTTCATCCTCAATTTCACGTCGTTCGGGCGGGTCGACTAGGCCCGGCGGCGCGTGGCGGGTGAGCAGGGCGAGGAGATCGCCCAGCCGTTCGGTGAGCGCGCTCTTCTCCACAAACGCGTCGGCGCCGAGCGCCTGAAGCACTGCGGGCGACGGCGGGGCCGCGGCGACCGCGATCAGCGGCACATTCGCGCGCCTGCGGGCGAGGCTGACGAATGCGGCCGCATCGGCGCGGTCGATATCCACCAGCGCCACGGCGACATTCTGTGGCGCGGGATCTGCGCCGAAGACCGCAAGCGGGCCAAAGCGGATTCTGTCGAGCGGCGCGGAGAGCGCGCGTCGGATCGCGGCGCGCTCGGGCGCGGACACGGCCGCGAACAGCGCGCCCGGCGCATGCGGCGGCGGCGGCGCGCCGAGTTCGCGCACCGCCACGGCAAGCGCGCAGTCTCCATCCCAGCGCACGCGGCGGATGTGAATCTCGGCATGAAACAGCGCGCCGGAGCGGCGGCGCATGAGGCGGCGGCCGAACCGTCCGTGTGCGGAGCGCTGCGCCGCGTCCGGGCGGATCAGCGCGAGGCAATCGGCCCGGGCGTCGGCGTCGAACAGATGGTCGAGGCTGGGCGCGGCGAGGGCGTCTTCGGGGGCGTCGTAGCCGAAGAGATCGGCGAAGGCGGCGTTCACCCAGAGCGGGACGAAGGCGCGATGAACCAATTGGCCTTGCAGCGTGCAGGCCGCGATCGCTTCAAAACGATCCCGCCACAGGGGCGGCGCGGGCGGTCGTGGGCTTGCGGACGCGAACTCCGGCACAGGCTTCTCTTTTGGCGGCTACAACCAGGGCCGCACTAGAGCAACTGACGGTTGCGCTTCCGTAAAAGAATTACAGATTTGCAATGTTGGTTGCCGGGTCGTTAGCCAGTTTTGTTCGCGGCGGGCGGGACGAGCGCGGCGCGGACATAGCCGGCGGCGCTGATGAGCGCGAGCGCGACCGCAGCCCAGAGCGCGGCCACGGCCGCCCAGGAGACCACCGCGCGGGCGCCGGGCTCGGCGAAGGACAAAGCCGGGAGAAAGAGGAACCCGGCGACCGCGATCATCTCGGCGCCGGCCTTGAGCTTGCCCACAGACGAGACCGGGAGCGTCCGTCCGGACCCGGACAATCCCTCCCGCAGCCCTGCGACCGCGACGTCGCGCACCACCAGCAGCACCGCCGCCAGGACCAGGTCCCAGCGCAACAAGGCGTAGGCCAGCGCGATGAGAGTTCCCGCCACGAGGGCCTTATCGGCGGCATGGTCAAGGGCGGCGCCGAGCGGGGTCACGGCGTCAAAGCGGCGGGCGATCCAGCCGTCGAGAAAGTCGGTGGCGGCGGCGGCGACGAACAGGACACCCGCGATCGCGTAAATCAAGGCTGCGCGCCCCGCGCCGTCGGTGAAGACGATCGCGTGCGCCCAGAGAACAAGTCCCGCCACGATGGGCGCCGCAATGATGCGGAACAGCGTGAGATAGAGCGGCAGGCGTTGAAGCATCGTATCCCGTAGCCGGTCAGCCGCCGTCGCGGAAGAAGCCGTAGATGCGGCGGGCGAGAGAATCGTTGACGCCCTCGACTTCGAGCAGCTCGGCGAGATTGGCGCGGGCGACGCCGCGCGCGGAGCCGAAGCGGGCGAGCAGCGCGCGCTTGCGGGCGGGGCCGACGCCGCCGATGTCGTCGAGCGGATTCTTCGTCATGTCGGCCTTGCGCTTCTGGCGGTGGGCGCCGATGGCGTAGCGGTGCGCCTCGTCCCGCAGGCGCTGAAGGTAATACAGAACAGGGCTGCGCTCTTCGAGCCGGAACGGCGCGCGGCCGCGAATGAAGAAGCGCTCGCGGCCGGCGTCGCGCTCAACGCCCTTGGCGACGCCAACGAGAAGGATGCGGCCCGCAAGGCCCGCCTCGCGCAGCGCATCGTGGGCGGCCGCGAGCTGGCCCTCGCCGCCGTCGATCAGGACGAGATCGGGCCAACGGCCGAACTTCTGATCGGGCTCTTCGTCCTTGGCTTTGGAGAAATCGACGCCGCCATCAGCGACGCGGCCGGCGCGATCGTCCTGATACGGATCATCTTCTCCTCCCCCTTGTGGGGAGGGGGTAGGCGGCGCCAGGCGCGCGAAGCGGCGGCGCAGCACTTCGCGCATCATCGCGTAATCATCCCCCGGAGTGAGGTCGGCGCTCTTGATGTTGAACTTGCGGTACTGGTTTTTCTCGAAGCCGTCGGGACCGGCGACGATCATGGCGCCGACGGCGTTGGTTCCCTGGATGTGGGAGTTGTCATAGACCTCGATGCGTTCCGGCGGCGCCGGAAGATCGAAGGTTTCGGCCACGCCGGCCATCAGGCGGGCGACGCTCTGGGTGTCGGCGAGGCGGCGGGCCAGCGCTTCGCGGGCGTTCATCGCCGCCTGTTCGACGATGTCTTTCTTCTCACCGCGTTCAGGCGTGCGGATCTCGATCCTGCGCTCCGCTCTGGTCGTCAGCGCGGCCTCAAGCAGGTCGCGCTCCTTGATCGGATGGCTTGCGAGCACGAGACGAGGCGGCTCCTGGCCGTCATAGAATTGGCCGATGAAGCTTTCGAGGATCTCAGCCGGCTCCAGTTCCTTTTCGTGGCGGGGGAAATAGGCGCGGTTGCCCCAGTTCTGGCCGGCGCGGAAAAAGAACACCTGGATGCAGGAATAGCCGCCTTCCATCGCGAGGGCGAAGACGTCGGCCTCGTCGAAGGTTGCGGGATTGACGCCCTGCTGCGCGCGCACGGCGGCGAGCGCGCGGATGCGGTTGCGCAGGCGTGCGGCGTTCTCAAACTCGAGCGCATCGGCGGCCGCATGCATGTCGCGTGCGAGGCGTTCCTGCAGCTCGACGGATTTGCCGGTGAGGAAGTCGAGCGCGTCGTCAGTCAGCCCGCGGTATTCGGTTTCGTTCACCAGGCCGACGCAGGGCGCGCTGCAGCGCTTGATCTGGTGAAGCATGCAGGGACGCGTGCGCGCCGAGAACACGCTGTCGGAACAGGAGCGGAGCAGGAACGCCTTCTGCAGCGTGTTCAGCGTGCGATTGACTGCGCCGGCGGAGGCGAAGGGGCCGAAATAGCGGCCTTTAGCGCGCTTGGCGCCGCGGTGCTTCTCCAGCGCGGGCGCCTGGTGATCCATCCGTATCAGGATGAACGGGAAGCTCTTGTCGTCGCGCATGATCACGTTGAATCGCGGCTTCAGCCGCTTGATCATGTTGACTTCGAGGAGCAGCGCCTCGGTCTCGGTGGCGGTGACGATCACTTCGACGGCGGCGGTCTGGGTGATCATGCGGTAGATCTGGTTGGCGTGGGCGCGGCCCTGCGCATATTGCGAAACGCGCGCCCTCAGATTGCGGGCCTTGCCGACGTAAAGCACTGCGCCGTCGGCGGCGAGCATGCGATAGACGCCCGGTTTTTGCGGCAGGAGGCGGCAGGCGTCCCTGATCGCATCGACGCCGCGGAGCGGGCGCGCGGCCGCTTCGGCGTCGGCGGGGAGCGCGGCGAGATCGGGCGTGGCGGGCTTATCGGCCTTGGTCATGAATGCGGACACAAGATAGAGGCGGTTCGCCGCGGACCCAAACCGCGGCGACGGCTCGCTTGATCGGCCTGCGGTCTCAGTCTAGCGAAGACGGGGGTATGAGGAACAGCGCCAAGCGCCCGGCGGCAGCGCCGGTTGGGGAGATCAGCCATGCGGGGTCGGTTTACAATCGCGGCGCGGTCGGGCGCGCTTCTCAGCGGGCTGGCGCTCGCGGCGCTGGCGGGGCCGGCCTGGTCGCAGCCGCAGGACGATGACGCGATCGCGACGGTGCGCTCTTATCTCGACGACGGGGCGGCGACGCATACCGATCAGGGGCACCGGGCGCTCAACCGCGAGATGATCCGCACGATCGACGCCGACGGCTCGATGCTGTGGCCGGTGCAGGTGCGGTCCGGCCGGACCTACGTGTTCTACGCCGCGTGCGACAATTTCTGCTCCGACGTCGACATGGAAGTCTATGACGTCGACGGGCGGCGCGCGGAGGTGGACATCCTGCCGGACGATACGCCGTTCGTGCAGCTGTCGCCGGCGCAATCCGGGCGCGCCTATGTGCGGGTCTGGCTGGCGAGCTGCGACGTCGCGCAGTGCACGGTCGGCGCTCGCGGCATGTATGGCGGGCGGTTTGTGGACCGGAGGAGCGCGCCGATGCTCGAAGTGGCGCCCACGGCGACGGATTGGCCGGAGGTGACGCTGGCGCTGCTGAACGAATATGGCCAGCGGCATCTCGATGCGCGGTTCACCGCGCTTGCAAGCGAGGGCGATGAGATCGCGCCGTTCCGTACCGAGAGCGAAGGGATGACGCGCAGCTTTGCGCTGGCGAGCGGGCGGACCTATCGGTTCCAGGCGGCGTGCGACCAGGATTGCAACGACGTCGATATCGAGATCCTGAGTGCGGACGGCGCGCAGGTCGCGCTCAACGAGGATTTCGACAACAACCCGTTCGTCGAGTTCACGCCGGAGGCGGACGGGCCGTTCACTGTGCGCGTCTATCTTCCGCAGGCGACCGCCTGCACGATCGAGCCCTGCTATATCGGGCTGCGCGGCTACGAGCAGCGCTGAGATTCCAAGCAAACGGAAAAAAAGGGACGTCGGTCTCGCGACCGGCGCCCCTTTGATTTTGTCCGCTGACGCGCGCCGCTATTCGACGAGCTTCAGGTTCACCGCCTTCGGCCCCTTGCCCTTGGTGTCGGGCAGGGTCTGGAAGTTGACGCGCTGGCCTTCCACGAGCGGGGGAAGCCCCGCGCGTTCGACCGCGCTCACATGCACGAAGACATCCGCGCCGCCACCGTCCGGCGTGATGAAGCCGAAGCCGCGCGCGGCGTTGAAGAACTTCACGGTGCCGTCCTGCGGATCGCCGAGGGGCGCGCGCGGGGGACGGTCGCCAAAGTCGCCGCCGCCGCCGCCGCCGCGGTATCCGCCGCCGCCGCCGCCGCGATAGCCGCCGCCGCCGCCGCCGCCGCGGTATCCGCCGCCGCCGCCGCGGTATCCGCCGCCGCCGCCGCCGCGGTATCCGCCGCCGCCGCCGCCGCGATACCCGCCGCCGCCGCGATCGCCGAAGCCGCCGCCCCGGTCACCGTAGCCGCCGCCGCGATCGCCATAGCCGCCGCCGCGATCGGAGAAACCCCCGCCGCCGCCGCCAAAGCCGCCGCCGCCGCCAGCGCCGCCGCCGCCGAAATCCGCGGGCTCCTCTGAGGGCCGGTCACGGCCGCGGCCTCTGCGCTCTTTCTTTTTTCCGCCGCCGTCGCCGTCGTCGTCGTCGAATTCGTAATCGTCGCTCATTCCAAACTGTCCTTAACCACCGGGCGTGCGCACGCACGCCGACACGCACCATCGGTTGGCGCGATCGACGTCAAGCTTTGCGGATTGTGGGAGAGATTGTTTCTGCCGCACTCTGCGGAACGCCGTACTCTGTCGGGCCCTTCGCCTGACTTACCTGCGTCGCTTTAGCGCGAGGGACGGAGGCGGGCAAGACCAATCCCTCTATGCCGCACGGAAAATCAGGCCGACGCCGTCGGCGCGCGCATCCGCTTTTCGCGCTGCGCGACGAGGTAGGAGACGATCACGGCGCCCACAAGCTTGGAGGCGATGCCGGTCAGGATCGTCCCCCAGGCGAACATGCCCGGCACGACCAGGGAGGCGAGATAGATGAAGACCACCTGGTCGATCGGCGCGGAGAGGGCGCTGGAGAGGAGAATGCGCTGCGACAGCGGCCGGTTGGAGAAGGTGTAGACGGCCCAATCCGTGGTCTCGCTGATCAGGAAGGCGACGCCGCTGGCGACCACGATCACCACCCAGGAGGTGAGCGTGGAGAGCAGGAGCCCGACCAGCATCGCGGCCAGGACCCAGTTCTTGATTTCACGCTGGGCGAAATCGCGCACGACCAGGACAAGGCCGGTGACGACCGCAAACGGATGAAAGCTGCCGCCGCCGAGTTCGGGGGGGATCGGCGTCGTCGGGATGCCGGCGAAGGCCCAATTGATGAGCGGCATCAGCGCCACATAGATCGCCGTCGCGGGCAGGCGCGCGACCAGGAAGGCGAGCACGACCGCGGCGCAGATGACGGCCGACAGCGGCAGCACGCCTGCGACTTCGGTCGCCTGCACCCATTCGATAAAGCGCGCGATCTGATCCATGCTCAACTCGTCTTACGGCGATGCTGGCGGAAAGGCGCTGGCGCGTCCAGCACGGCTAGGCCCCGACCGGGGCTGCGGCGAGGGCGGCGCCTGCGCCTTGCGCAAGGCGCGCGGGCAAGGCGGGCGAGCAGGCGAGGACCGCGTCACGCAAGGTGTGGGGCGGGTTGATCGCAAGGACGCTGGAGGCGCGCAACGGGCCGGCGCGTTCGGGGGCGGCGACGGCCAGGTCGATGCGCAGGTTCTCCGCGCGCGAGAGCGCCAGCGTTTCGGCATCGGCGCGGGCGAGGGCGGCGGCGTCCTTCAGCGGCCGCCACCAGAGGATTTGCGCCTGCGGCGCGCGGCGCAGGAGGGCGCGCACGGCGCCGGCGGCGCGCTCCAGTTCGTCCGGGGCTTCGTAGGGCGGGTCGATCAGCACCAGGCCGCGCTTTTCGGGGAAGGGAAAGAGTGCGCCAAGCGCTTCCCACGCGTCGCGCTCGTGGATTTGGGCGTTGCGCGCGCCGCGGAAGCAACGCCGCAGCGCGGCGGCGTCTTCAGGGCGCCGCTCCACGGCGATGAGACGATCGTCTGCGCGCAGCGCATCGGCGATCAGCAGCGGGGAGCCGGGATAGAGCTGCAAAGCAGCGCCGGGATTGTGTGCGCGGACGGCGCCGATCAAGGCGGCGACGAGGGGCGGGGCCTCGGCCCAATCCCAGAGCCGCGCGGCGCCGTCTTTCCATTCCGGGCTGCGCGCGGCGGCGTCGCCGGCGAGATCGTAGAGGCCGGCGCCGGCGTGCGCGTCAAGCACAGCGAAGGGCGCGGGCTTGCGGCGCAGGTGCGCCAGCCAGTGGAGGAGCACGGCGTGCTTCAGCACATCAGCGTGGTTTGCCGCGTGGAACGCGTGGCGATAATTCATAGTCGGAGAAGGAGAGACGACATGGCGAAGGTGTTGGGCGTCGGCGGCGTGTTCTACAAGGCGCAGGATCTGGAGGCGCTTCGCGCATGGTACCACACCGTGCTGGGCGTCGAATTCCACGATTGGGGCGGGGCCTTGTTCACGCCCGACGCGATGGCGGCGCACCCGGGATCAGGCACGGTGTTCTCGCCGTTCAAGGCGGAGACCGATTATTTCGCGCCGTCGACCCGGGAGTTCATGATCAATTTCGCCGTCGACGATCTCGACGGCATGCTGGCGCGCTGCAAGGAACACGGCGTCGAGCCGGTGAAGACGTTTCCCGACGAAGCCAACGGCCGCTTCGCGCACATCATCGATCCGGCGGGCGTGAAAATCGAACTATGGGAGCCCAAGCCGATGGCTTGATCGCCGTCCGTTCAGGCGGCGCTGGTTTCCGGCGTCTCGGGCAGCGCGTCGGAATCTTCCTGCGCGCGGCGGCGCGGACGCGAAACGCGCGGACGCAGGCGATGGACGCTTGCGGCTTCGCGCTCTTCCTCGGTGGGACGCTCAGCTGCGCCGACGGCGATGCGCAGAAAGGCGCGCAACTGCAGCGCGTCGAGCGGCCACGGCGCCCAGACCTCGTCACGCGAGACGCGGCGCCAGGCGGCTTGCAGCACCTGCGGATCGGAGCATTGGGCAAGGCCCCATTGCGGATAGGAATACGAGGCGATCTCGGTCATCTCGACGAGCACCACGTTGCGGTGGCGGCGATCGCGGCTGATCGCCTGGAACAGGAGCGACACCGGCGTGCGCGGGCCTTCCAGAATCTGAATGAAACACGTGCGATCGGCGATCAGCAGGCCGGTGATGCAGCGCTCCTGATTGCGGAGCGCGGACCGGGCCACGAGCCGACGCAGCGCTTCATCGCCGCAGCGGGCTTCTCGTTCGCTGAAATAGACCAATCTGTTGAGCACAGGTTTACGCTCGGCCGCCCTATCTGAAGGGGCCATCATGATGAGCTGAGCTTAATGTTCGATTGGCGTGAAACCGGATTTTTGATCCGGATGCGGATTTTTTGAGGCGATTGATGACTGAGGTTAAGGACGCGAAAGACAAAAGCCGGTTCGAGCTCGACGAGGGCGGCGGCGTCAGCTTCGCCGATTATGCGCGCGGCCGCGGCGAGATCGCGATCCTCCACGTGGAGACCCCGCCGGCGCTGCGCGGCCAGGGGATCGCGGCGCGGCTGATGGACGGGATCGTGACGATCGCCCGCGCCGAGGGAGCCCAAATACGGCCGATCTGCCCCTACGCGGTCGCGTATTTGAAGCGGCGGCGCGACGTGGGGGATGTGGTCGCGGGCTAGAGATTATCGATCGCGGAGCGCGAGGACGCCCAGCGCCGCCAGCGCAGCATGGAAAGCGACCGCGACCGGGAGGATGAAGCTCAGCTGAAAAATCGCGGCGGCGCCGGCGAACAGCGTCGCGACCGCGGCGATCGCCATGGCGGCGGGCGCCGGCGCGACCGGGCGGGCGAGGCGCCACCACACGAGGCCGGCCGCGGCCAGCGCGATCAGCGCCTTGAGCGCGGCCAGGCCGCGGAGGAGGCGCGCGAGATCGGGATCGGCGGCGAGGCGGGGCGCCGGATCGCCGGCCATGAAGGTCGCGGCCGCAGCGACGGCGCAGGCGATGACGAGGGCGCCGCGGCGCAGCGCGATCACGCCGGGCGCGGCGTACGGACGGGCGAGCGCGAGGGTCATGAGGGTTCTTGTAGCGCGCCGGGACCGTGACGGCGAGCGGGGCTGTTGCGGCGCGCGACGGGCCGGCGCCGGCCGTGTGTGTGGATGCTGGCGGGAATCGCTCCGTGATCCAGGTTGGGGGGCGGCAATGGCGCGTTAGGCGTGCGGAAGGGCGTC
This sequence comes from Alphaproteobacteria bacterium, assembly GCA_016124255.1. GTDB lineage: Bacteria > Pseudomonadota > Alphaproteobacteria > Caulobacterales > Aquidulcibacteraceae > CADEEL01. Next base: position 48,805 of record WGOB01000063.1, read on the forward strand.
GCAGAGCGGGCTTCGCGACGGGGGAAGGCGCGGCACGTTGGCGGGCGGCTAGGAGGAGTCCGGCGTCGCGGTTGCAGGGGTCGGTTGCGCGGGGAGGCGCTGCGCCGGCGGACGGGCGATGACGATCCGTATACGGATCAAATGGCGGCGCAGGCGGCGGACGAGGCGGCGGGCGAAGGCGTCGGCGTCGTCGAGGACGGCGCGCAGGCGTTCGATCTGAAAACGCAGATCGGTTCGTGCGGATCGCTTCAACCCGGCGCGGGCGAAGCGGCGGTGCGCCGGCGCGCGCGCGATCTGGAAGCGCTGACCGGGCGGGAGGGCGTGCGGGCGCGTCCTGCGCGGCCGGCGGCGCGGGAGGACGAGGCGATCGAGCGCGCGGGCGAGGATGAAGAGGCGCACCTCCTGCGTCGCGGCGCGAAGCGATTTGCGGAGGCTGGCGCGGATGTCGCGCGCGAGCGGGGCGTCGGGCGGGAGATGGTCGATAAGCCAGAGCGCGACGGTGAGGAGCCAATGGCGCAACGCGCGCTCGGCCGCCTGGCGGTGCGGCGTGAAGAGCGTGGGGAGGCGGAGGCGGTGCATCGGTGCGCGCTAGTGTAGGCGCGGACGCGGGGTGTGGGATTGGGGTGGGGTTATCCGCTTTTTTCTTGCGCGCCGGCGCCGTGACGGCGACCCCATCGTCGCGGCGCGCGATGGCCGTCGCCGGCCGTGTGGGTGGATGCGGGAATCGCCCCGCGATCCATGTGGCGTTTTCCCTGATCTTCGTCATTCCGGACGCGCGGAGCGCGATCCGGAACCCAGGGGGTCACAGGGCTGCACGTTTGCCCCTGGGTTCCGGGTTCGGCCTCCGGCCGCCCCGGAATGACGGGCAGGGAATCGACTGGTTACCTGTGGACCGTCGCCTTCGCCCACAGCGCCTCATACTGCTGCAGGGTGGCGGATAGGACATCGACAATTTCCACAATCCCAGTTGGTGCCTTCGTTGCGCCGTCCTTGAAGGAAGCGCCCGACTGAAAGCCAACTGTCTTGTCGATGAAGAGGTATCGGTCATGAAAACCCGGCGCTTCTCGGACTTCAACGGTTGCGGAATGTTGTCGGACGAAGAGGTCGACTGCGGGAAGAAGTTGCGGGAGGTACTTGTTGGTGAGGAGGCGAATGCGTGTCCCAGCTTTGACTTGCGTTAGATAACGCTCGACGAATTCCGCGTTGAGGTAGGGGTCGATAAAGAACACCTCCTGCGTCGCCAGCGCAATTCTCCCGCGAAGCTCGGAGAAGTATTGGAAGACCGACCCAGCTGGGATCGCAACGCTGACGGAGTCAGACTGCAAGAGTGCGGCATGGCGAGCTTCATGCAACACGTTGCGAATTTTCCGCAGCGAGACATCGTCCGGCTCGTACACGTAGTCCTCGTCGAAACGCGAAAGCAGCGTCTCGACGAGATTTCCCTTCATGAGATTCCACGCTGTAACGACGGCGATCGCCTTTCCCCTCCAAGCGCCGACTCCGTCTGCATCGTTTTTCAGCTCGTCTGCTGAGGGAATTGTGCGCAAGAGATCATCGATCCCCGCCAAGAGAATCTCCGGTTTGATCATGGCCCCTTCCGCCGTCTTCCGCGATACGCATTCCCGTTGCGTTTTGCGGGCATGCCGCGTTCTTGGCCGGTGGATTCTCGGACTTCGCTTTGGCGGGCCAACGGATCGTCGGCGATCAGGAGTTCCGTGTCCTGGAGGCGCTTGATTTCGTCTCTCAGTCTTGCTGCGGTTTCGAATTCGAGGTCGGCGGCGGCGTCGCGCATTTCTTTTTCCAGCGCGGCGATGTGGGCCTTGAGATTGTGGCCGATGAAGGCGTCGCCCTTCTCCTTCACGCCCTTCATGCCGGCGCCGCGCTTGAAGCCCATCGGGTCTTTCACGTCGATGGTGAGGCTGTCCTTCTCGTAGACCGAGCCCAGGATGTCGGCGATGTCGCGCTTGATCGATTGGGGCGTGATGCCCTTCTCCAGATTGTAGGCGGCCTGTTTCTCGCGGCGGCGCGCGGTTTCGGCCATGGCGCGCTCCATCGAGCCCGTCACTTTGTCCGCGTACAGAATGACTCTGCCGTCGACGTTGCGGGCGGCGCGGCCGATGGTCTGCACCAATGAGGTCTCGCTGCGGAGGAAGCCTTCTTTGTCCGCATCGAGGATGGCGACGAGGCCGCACTCGGGGATGTCCAAGCCCTCGCGCAGCAGGTTGATGCCGACGAGCACGTCGAAGACGCCGAGGCGCAGGTCGCGGATGATCTCGATGCGCTCCACCGTGTCGATGTCGGAGTGCATGTAGCGCACGCGCACGCCCTGCTCGTGCATGTATTCGGTGAGATCCTCAGCCATGCGCTTGGTCAGCACGGTGACGAGCGCGCGCTGGCCCACCTTCGCCTTCTCCTTCACCTCGGCGATGACGTCGTCGACCTGGGAGAAGCCGTTGTCCGAGACCGGGCGAACTTCCACCGGCGGATCGATCAAGCCGGTGGGGCGGATGACCTGCTCGACGAAGACGCCGCCGCTGCGTTCAAGCTCCCAAGGGCCGGGCGTGGCGGAGACGTGCACCGTCTGCGGGCGCATGATGTCCCATTCCTCGAATTTGAGCGGGCGGTTGTCCATGCACGAGGGCAGGCGGAAGCCGTAATCGGAGAGGGTCTTCTTGCGGGTGAAGTCGCCGCGATACATGCCGCCGATCTGCGGAATGGTGACATGGCTCTCGTCGGTGAAGATGAGGGCGTTGTCGGGGACGTATTCGAACATCGTCGGCGGCGGCTCGCCGGGCTTTCTGCCGGTGAGGAAGCGGGAATAGTTCTCGATGCCGGCGCAGGAGCCGGTGGCCATGATCATTTCGAGATCGAAGAGGGTGCGCTGTTCGAGGCGCTGGGCTTCCAGCAATTTGCCTTCGGCCTGGAAGAAGGCGAGGCGCTCCGTCAGCTCGGCCTTGATGAGATCGACGGCCTGGTTGAGCGTGGGTTTCGGCGTCACGTAGTGCGAGTTGGCGTAGATCTTCACGGCGTCGAGGCTCGTCGCCTTCTTGCCGGTCAAGGGATCGAATTCGTCGATGGATTCCACTTCGTCGCCGAAGAAGGAAAAGCGCCAGGCGCGGTCTTCCATGTGCGCGGGGTAAAGTTCGACATTGTCGCCGCGGACGCGGAACATGCCGCGCGCGAAAGCCTGATCGTTGCGCTTGTATTGCAGGCCCACGAGGTTGCGGATGAGCTCCTGCTGGCCGAATTGTTCGCCGCGCTTCACGGTGAAGGTCATGGCGGTGTAGGTCTCGACCGAGCCGATGCCGTAAATGCAGCTCACCGATGCGACGATGATCACGTCGTCGCGTTCGAGGATCGCGCGCGTGGCGGCGTGGCGCATGCGGTCGATCTGCTCGTTGATGTTGGATTCCTTCTCGATGTAAGTGTCCGTACGCGGAACATACGCCTCCGGCTGGTAGTAATCGTAGTAGGAGACGAAATATTCGACCGCGTTGTCGGGGAAGAAGCTCTTGAACTCGCCGTAGAGCTGGGCGGCGAGGGTCTTGTTGGGGGCGAGCACGAGCGCGGGGCGCTGCAGCGTCTCGATCACCTTGGCCATGGTGAAGGTCTTGCCCGAGCCGGTGACGCCGAGGAGCACCTGATCCTGATCGCCGCGCTGTGCGGCCTCGACCAGTTCGGCGATGGCCTGGGGCTGATCGCCTGCGGGTTCGTAATCGCTGACGATGCGGAAGCGCTTGCCGCCCTCAAGCTTTTCCCAGGCGCGTTCGGGCCGGTGGGGCGTCCACAGCGCCGCGGACGCGTCGAACGTGAAGGCCGCGCCGGCGTCGGCGACGCCGGGCGGTCGGTGTCTTGGATTTGTTCCGCCGCCTCTCGGCGACGGGGGGGCGGAACGCGGCATGACCGGAAGATAAGGCGCGGGGCGGGGAGCCGATAGCCCGGCGCGTCAGGCTGCTGACATGGCGGGCGCTTGATTTCCCCGCCGCCGCGCCCAGATCAAGCGCGATCCGGGCCCCTCTGGCGGCGGCGCAGGCGCGCCTCGCGATGTCGGATCGCGTCATCCACCAGGCGCGGTTCCGCGCGGGCTTGCGAGAGGGTCATGCCGCTTCAGCTGATTCGCGACAGACGCACGCTGATCAAGGCGCTCGCCGCGGGCGCGCTCTTTGCGCCGGTCGCCGCGTGCTCGGAGAACCCGGCCACGGGGCGGCGCCAATTCGTGATCGTGTCGGACGAGGCGCTCGCCGGGATGGCGGCGCAGACGTGGGCTGAGATCCAGCGCAGCACGCCCGTTTCAGACGACGCCGCGCTGCAGGCGCGGCTGCGTCGCGTCGGCGCGCGCGTAGCGGAACGATCGGGATTGACGGGGCTCGACTGGGAGTTCGTGGCGTTCGACAGCGCCGACATCAATGCGTTCGTGCTGCCCGGCGGCAAGGTCGGATTCTTCCGTGGGCTGATCGATTTCGCGCAGGACGACGGCGAAATCGCCGCGGTGATGGGCCACGAGATCGGGCACGTGGCGGCGCGGCACGCCGCTGAGCGCGTGAGCCAGCAGCTTGCGGTGCAAGCAGGCGTGCAGGCGGCGGCGATGGCGCTGTCGGAGAATCTCGGCGAGTTCGCAGACGACGCCGCGGCGGCGCTGGGCGCGGGGCTCACCTATGGGGTGATCCTGCCCTATTCGCGGCGCCACGAGCTTGAGGCGGACCGGCTGGGCGTGGGCTACATGGAGGCCGCGAGCTATGCGCCTGTCCATGCGCTGGCGTTCTGGAGGCGGATGATCGCGGACTCGGAGGCGCGGGCGCAGCCGCTGGCGTGGCTCTCCACCCACCCCGCGCCGGACGATCGCCTCGAGGCGCTGGAAGCGCTGGCCGGCTAGGGCGCGCAGTTTGTCTCGCCGCGCTTGGCGGGGCGGGTTTCCTGCTGCACAAAAGGTGCAAACGGGGAGACGAGTATGCGGATGGCGATCGGCGCGGCGGCGCTGGCTTTGTGTGCAGCGGCGGCGTGGCTGACGGCGACGGCTCAGAGCGATCCGGGGACGCGGACGACGCGTGGGGCTCTGACGCTGGAGAACGTGCCGGAGACGCCGCCGGCGGTGCGCGAGCGGCTGCGGCAATATGTGAACACGCGCGGGGCGAGCTTCCAGGACTGGCTGCCCGCCAATGGTTCATCCGGCGGCGGAATCCTCGTCGCCACGCGCTTCGCCAACACCACGCAGATCCATCGCGTCGCGGAACCAATGGGCGCGCGGACGCAGATCACTTTCTACGACGAGCCAGTGAATGGCGCGGCCGTGCGGCGCGACGGTTCGGGCGGGGTGTTCTTCGCGCGCGACAGCGGCGGCGATGAGAATTATCAGGGCTTCCTGATGACGGCCGGGGGCGTGACGCAATTCACCGAACCCGGCACGCGCAACCAAAGCCTCACGCAGAGCGAGGATGGGCGGCTGGTGGCGTGGTCGCTGGCGCCGCGGGATTCCCAGAATTACGACATCTTCCTCGCCGATCCGGCGAACCCGTCGTCGCGGCGGCTGATCCATGACGGCGAGGGCGCCATCGGGCCGATCGATTTCTCGCCGGACGGGCGCCGGCTGCTGCTGGGACAATACATTTCGGTGACGAAGACGCGGCGGTTCGTGTTCGATCTCGACACCAACGCGCTAAGCGAGATCACGCCCGATCTCAATGTCGCGTATGACGGCGGCGAGTTTACGCCGGACGGACGGCGCATCATCGTGGCGAGCGACGAAGGGCGCGATTTCCTCGGGCTGGTGGAGATCGATCTCGCGACCGGGGCGCGGGCTTTGCTGACGCCTGATCTTAATTGGGACGTGGAGAGCTTCGATCTGTCCGATGACGGACGGATGCTCGCCTATACGGTCAACGAAGCGGGCGCCTCGCGCGTCTATCTGCGGGATATGCGCGCGCGGCGCATCCTGCCGCAGCCGGCGCTGCCGCCAGGCGTGGTGTTCGGGCTGCAATTCGATCCGGAGGGGCGGCGGCTGGGTTTCACGCTGAACAGCGCGACAAGCCCGAGCGATGCGTATTCGTACGATGTGCGCACGCGGGTGCTGACGCGGTGGACGCAGAGCGAAGTCGGCGGGCTCGACCCGGCGACGTTCGTCACGCCGGAGCTGATCTCGTGGACGAGCTTCGACGGGCGCGAGATCAGCGGCTTCTACTACCGTCCGCGGGGGGGCCGATTCGGTTCTGGGCCGCATCCGGTGATCGTCAGCATCCATGGCGGGCCCGAGGGCCAGGCGCGGCCGACGTTCTCATCGACGATCCAGTATTGGGTGAACGAACTGGGCGCGGCGGTGATCCTGCCTAACGTGCGCGGCTCGACGGGGTTTGGAAAGGATTTCGTGGCGCTCGATAATGGCGCGCGGCGCGAGGATTCCGTGCGCGATATCGGCGCGCTGCTCGATTGGATCGAGACGCGAGACGATCTCGATAGCGAGCGGGTGATGGTCTATGGCGGCAGTTATGGCGGCTACATGGTGCTGGCCTCGATGACGCACTACAATGACCGCCTTGCGGGCGCTGTGAACATCGTCGGCATCTCCAATTTCGTCACGTTCCTGGAGAACACCAGCGGCTATCGGCGGGATCTGCGGCGCGTCGAATACGGTGACGAGCGCGACCCGACGATGCGCGAGACGCTGATGCGGATCTCGCCGCTGACGAACGCGTCGCGGATCACCAAGCCGCTGTTCATCATCCACGGCGCCAACGATCCGCGCGTGCCGGTGAGCGAGGCGGAGCAATTGCTGGCGGCGGTGCGCGGCAATGGCGGCGAGGCGTGGCTCATGCTGGCGGCGAATGAAGGCCACGGGTTTGCGCGGCGCGAGAACCAGGAAGCGCAGCGGGAGGCCGAGACGCTGTTCATGCAGCGCGTGTTGCGCTTGAACTGAACGTTTGCGGTCGCGCTGCTGGTTTTTGTTGCGCGCCGGCGCCGTGACGGGGACCCGATCGTGGCGGCGCGCGATGGCCGTCGCCGGCCGGCGCGCTGAGCCGGGAATCGCCCCGTGATCTGATGTTTGGAGCGCGCGGGCGCTGTGACGGAGGCCCCGTCGTAGAGGCGCGCTGAACGCCGTCGCCGGCCGGCGCGCTGAGCCGGGAATCGCCCCGTGATCTGATGTTTGGAGCGCGCGGGCGCTGTGACGGAGGTCCCGTCGTAGCGGCGCGCTGAACGCTGTCGCCGGCCTGCGCGCTTAGGCGGGAATCGCCCCGTGATCCATGGGGGTACGTTGCTGCGCCGTCCCTCTCCGCGCGGGGAGGGAGAGGGCGGGGCCGGGCTGATTGCGCCGCCTCGCGGGGGCGCATAGGATTCGGCATGGCCAGAGCCGCTGCTTCGCATTCCGCGTCCGACCACCCGGTCTCGTTCGACGACATCGTCGCGGCGGCGGCGCGGATTGCGGGGCATGTGGAGCGAACGCCGCTCCGGCACTCGAAAACGCTCTCAGAGATCACCGGCGCGGACGTCTGGATCAAGTTCGAGAACCTGCAATTCACCGCGTCGTTCAAGGAGCGCGGGGCGTGCAACAAGCTGGCGCAGCTGACGGATGCGGAGAAGGCGGGGGGCGTCATCGCCATCAGCGCGGGCAATCACGCGCAGGGCGTGGCGTACAACGCGGCGCGGCTGAAGATTCCCTCGACCATCGTCATGCCGCGGACGACGCCGTTCGTGAAAGTGGAGCACACGCGCAAGCACGGCGCGCGGGTGGTGCTGCACGGCGAGTCCATGACGGAGGCGTTCGAGTACGGCTACGCGCTGGCCGCGCGCGAAGGGCTCACGCTGATCCATCCGTTCGACGACGCCGCCATCATCGCCGGGCAGGGCACGATCGCGATCGAGATGCTGACGGACGCGCCGTCGCTCGACACGCTGGTGATTCCGGTCGGCGGAGGCGGGCTGATCGCGGGCAATGCGATTGCGGCGAAGCATCTGAAGCCCGGCATCGAGATCGTCGGCGTCGAGGCGGCGATGTATCCGGGGCTGTTCTCAGAATTGCGCGGCGATCCGATCCGCGTCGGCGGGCAGACGATCGCGGAAGGCATCGCGGTCAAGCAGGCGGGGCGGCTGAATTTCACCATCTGCAAAGCGATGGTGGACGAGGTGCTGCTCGTTGAAGAGGCGCGGCTCGAACAGGCGGTGGCGCTCTTCGCCAATGTGGAAAAGACCGTCGCGGAAGGCGCAGGCGCGGCGGGGCTGGCGGCGCTGCTGGCGCATCCGCAGCGGTTCAAGGGGCGACGCTGCGGGCTGATCCTGTGCGGCGGGAATATCGATTCGCGGCTGCTGGCGTCGGTGCTGGTGCGCGCGCTGGTGCGGGAGGGACGGATCGCGCGGGTGCGCCTCATCGGAGACGATCAGCCCGGGCTCTTATCGCGCGTCTCCAAGGTGATCGGAGAACTGGGCGGAAACATCATCGAAGTGGCGCACAATCGCCTCGTTCTGGACATTCCCGCAAAGGGCGCCGAAATCGATTTCACGATCGAGACGCGCGACCTTGCGCACACGCACGAGGTCGTGGCGGGGCTGAAGGCTGCGGGTTATCCCGTGCAGCTTCTGCCGTTCGAGGCGGCGACGGCGTGAAACGCATGACGGGGCGTGCTATGCTCGGCGTCATGCTGCGAAAGCGATGCGGAAACGGATGATGATCAGACACTCGCGCGTCGGCGCGGCCGGTTTCTCGTTGATGGCCATCGGCGCCGCGATCGGCGGCGAGGCGATCGCGCAGGACGCGTTCGGCGCGGCGCCGCCGGATGTGCCGGAATGCCAACGCAATCTGGGCGTCGTGCGCGTGGTCGACCGCGACGAGGGCGAGACCGCGCGGCCGTACGATCTGCCGTCGCCGGACGGATTCATGACCGCGGTGGTGCGGCGCTCCGGCTGCTTCTCGCTGTCGGATCTAAACGCGGAAAGCGCCGCGCCGGCGGATTACGTGCTGGTGACGGCGCTGGAGACGGGCGAGGCGCGACGCGGCAATCCCGTGCTCGGCGCGGTGGGGAACATCATCAGCGGGCGCTGGGGGCGGCTCACGCGCAGCGCGCGCGAGCGGCGCGAGGGGCTCCTGGCGATCCTGTCGCTGGTGCGCGTGGGCACGGCGGAGAAGGTCACCGAAACGCGCGGGCGCGCGATCGATCAGGAATCGACGTGGATCGCGGGCGGCACCTATGGGCTCGGCGAGGTCGCGCGGGCGTGGGAGGAGTCCGAGATGGGACGCGTGGCGTCGTCGGCGCTGATCGACGCGTACGCGCAGATGATGGCTGAGCTCGGCGGGCTGGACACGCCGCCGCAGGCCGCGGCCGGCGGGATGCTGCGGGCGCCGCGGGCGGTGAACATGCGCGCGGGGCCAACGACGTCGGACGACATCCTGCGGACGCTGCCGGCCGGCGCGCTGGTGCGCGCCACGAGCGAGACCGACGGGCGCTGGCGGCTGGTGGTGGACGAAAACGACGTACAAGGCTGGGTGCGGGGCGATCTGCTGGATCCTGCGCCCGGGCCGGCGCCTGAACCCACCCCGGCGCCGCCTTGATGTGAAACAAGACGCCGCGCGACGCCGTTTCGTATGCAGGACGCGAGACGGAGCGCTACGGAATGGACGACATCGTCATGACGCCGGAAACGCTGGTGCTGCTTGCCGACGGGCGCCGCGCGCGGGGCTTGCTCGAAGCGCGCCGCGGCGCGGCGCTGGCGGAGGCGGCGGCGTGGGCGATGGAGATCAGCGACGCGGAGCGGATCACGCCGCGGGATCGTCCGCCGCGGTCGTTCGACCGCGTGGGTCAGGGGCGTCATGCGATGGAGGCCGGCGCGGACCCGCATGAGGATGAAGAGCGACGCTTCCTTTTGCGCGTGGCGCAGAAGCTGACGGCAGCGGCGCAGGCGAAGGCGTTCGATCATCTCGTAATTGCGGCAGCGCCGCGCGCGCTCGGGATTCTGCGCGCGGCGCTGCCGGACAAGACGCGCGCGATGGTGCAGTTCGAGATCGCGAAAGACATCGTCGATGAAGACGCAGCCGCGGTCGCCAAGCGACTCGCGGATTTGAGAATGCCCTGAACTCTTGCGTGCCGAGGCTGACGGAGATTCCAGCGTGGGCGCGCGACGGCGCCACATGCCATATCTTCCGTATACGGATGGAATTGCAGCTATTTCCGTACGCGCGGCGACGCGCGGATGCTGCGGCCGATACGGCCGGCGGCGAAATCCTCGACGTAGCGCTCGAAGGCGCCGGCGCTCACAGCGATGTAGAGGAAGGCGACTTCGCCGGCGCGGCCCGCATTGGAGCGAAAGTTGGAATCGACGCCCGCGACGACATAGGCGTCGCCGTCGCGCACGATGAGCGCGGAGCCGGAATCGCCGCGCGTGGTGTCGCAGGCATGGGTGAAGGTGTTGTCGCGGAACACTTCCAGCACCTGGCATTCGATGTTGGCGGCGAGGAGGTCGCCGGTGTCCCAGCCATAGCCGGCCTGATAGAGCGCCGGGCGCGAGGCCGTGCGGCCGGGGCCGCCAAGCGCGTTGCGCACGCGCAGATACCCAATTGTCGCGCCGAGGGGACGATCAAGACGCAGGAGCGCCCAGTCGCGGCCGTCGACGGAATCGCCGCCCATGAACCGCGCGTAGGTGAATTGGGGGTCGGTGAAATAGGCGATGACGTCGGCGGTGAAGGGGCCGCCCGCGCGCGTCGATGCGGCGGTGAAGGCGCCGCGCGCATCGACGCCGAGGTCGCCGTGGATGCAGTGCGCGGCGGTGACGACAACATCCTCGCCGATCAGCGTCGCAGTGCATGTCTCGCCGCTGGCGAGGCGCAGGAGGCCGACCTGCGCCCAGGGCGTTTGCGCGGCATCGACACGGACGCGATCGTCGCGGCCGAAGAAGTGATCGTTGATCGTGAGCGGACGTTCGCGGCCGACGCAATCGGTGCGATCGGTGCGGCGCGCACAAAGGCCCGTGCCGCCTTCCTCGCGCTCGTCGCAGAGGCCGTTGAATGCATGCGTGCAGGAATCGTCGCGGAAGCGCAGGCGGGCGATATCGCCGCAATCGCTGACATCGGTGCCGTTGACGCAGGCGCCGGTGCCGAAGCGCGGCTCGTCGCACTCGCCGTCATTGGCCCAGCGGCAGGAATCGTCGTCGCCGGCGCGCATCGCGCGGCAATCGGAAAGGTCGGTTCCCAGCGCACATGCGCCGGTCCCGATGTCGGGCTCGTCGCACTCGCGGTCATTGGCCCAGCGGCAGGAATCGTCGCCGCGCTCGGGCTTGCGGGAGAGCGCGGCGCGCTGGCGGGCGGCGTCAGGCTTTGCTTCCGGGCCTGAGGCGTGCGCCGCAAAGCGCACGGGCGGATCAAGCGGCGCGGTGGCCGCGCCCGCAAGCGCCGCCAGCCCCAACGCCATGGCCGCGACGCGGCGGCTAAAAAAAGAATGCAACATCGGCCGCACGCTACCGCGCGGGCGGAGCAGCGTGAAGCCGGCGCGGCTTGACCGGCGCCGCCGTGGGCCCGACAACGCGCGCCATGTCAAACCCAGTGCTCTACATCGGCAACAAAAACTATTCGTCATGGTCGATGCGACCATGGTTGGCGCTGACATGGGCGGGCGTCGCGTTCGAGGAACGGATGATCCCGCTCGGCGGGCCGGGATACGGCAAGAGCCGGATCGCTGCGGTGCTGGCGGTGTCCGACAGCGGGCGCGTGCCGGCGCTGCACGTGGGCGACGTGCGCATCCACGATTCGCTGGCGATCATGGAATGGGCGCACGAGCAGGCGCCGGAGGCAGGGCTCTATCCGCGGGACGCGATCCTGCGGGCGCTGGCGCGCGCGGCGGCGGCGGAAATGCATGCCGGGTTCGCCGCGATCCGCAACGCCATGTCGATGAACATCCGTAGGCGGATGAAAGCGGCGCCGGCATGGTCCGATGAGGTGAAGGCGGATCTGGCGCGGCTGTTCGAGCTCTGGGGCGGTTTGCGCGCGCGCCACGCGCAGGACGGCCCCTACCTGTTCGGCGCGCGCGGGATCGTGGATGCGATGTATGCGCCGATGGCGACGCGGCTTCGAACCTACGCCGTGGAGGCGCCGGCGGCCTGCCAGGCCTATTGCGACACGATATTCGATGACGACGGCTATCGCGCTTGGGAGGCGGGGGCGCTGGCCGAGCCGCAGCGGATCGCCTCGACTGACGAGCTCTATCCGTGATGCGATCACTGCTGACGGCGATGGCCGCGCTCGTGATGCTTGCTGCGTGCGACCGCGATGCGGCGATCCTTGAGGAGGTCGCGCGGATCGAGGAGGAGCGCGCGGCGCGCAATGCGGCGCTGGCGGCGCAATCGCCGGACTGGCTGGCGGAGAAGCGGGCGCAGGCGGGCGCGGTGTCGACGCCGTCCGGGCTGATCTACGAGGTGCTGCGCGCGGCGCCCGATCCGCGCCAGCCGTCGCCGACGCGCGCGTCACGGGTGATGATCGACTACGAGGGCCGGCTGCCGGACGGGACGGTATTCGATTCCTCCATCGGACGTGGGGCGCCGGCGCAATTCGACGTCGGCGCGCTGGTGCCGGGCGTGGCGGAGATGCTGACGCTGATGCGGCCGGGCGAGGAGGTGGTGGCGTATATTCCGGCTGCGCTGGCCTACGGAAACGAGGGCGCCGGCCAGGATGTTCCGCCCGATGTTGCGCTGGAATTCCGTATACGGTTGATTGCGTTCGAGACGCGGTGAGGACGATGCAGCTGACACGAAGAGCGGCGCTTTTGGGCGCAGTCGCGGCCGCGGCGTGCGCGAGCCGATCGATGACGCCGGAAGAACGCGCAGCGGAAAGCGCGCGGTTCCTGGCCGAGAACGCGATGCGCGCGGGGGTGACGACGACGGCGTCCGGGCTGCAATATCGAGTGCTGCGCGCGGCGGCGACGGACGCCGCGCGGCCGGCCGCGCACGACACGGTGGTGGTGCATTACGAAGGACGCCTTCCGGACGGCGCGGTGTTCGATTCCTCCTATGAGCGCGGCGAGCCGGCGACGTTTGCGCTGGCGCGCGTAATCGACGTCTGGACGGAAGGCGTGGCGCTGATGCGGCCGGGCGAGATGTACGAGTTCTTCGTGCCGCCGGCGCTGGCGTATGGCGCGCGCGGCGCGGGCGGCGTGATCCCGCCGAACCAGGCGCTGGTGTTCAAGGTGGAGCTGATTGCCGTGCTCGACGCGCCGAAAGCCGAGCCGGAATAGACGGCGCTCGCGCGGTTCCGTCCCGACGCCGGTTCCGCTACGCTCGCGGACCTGGATGGACGGGGAGCGTGGGGCATGCCGAGCTTTTGGGACATCGTCTTTGGGAGCAGGAAGAAGGCGAAGCGGGACGATCCGCTGGCGGTTTTCGCCGACAGCCCTTCTAGCGCCGATCTGAACCTCGACGACGGTGACGACGACAGAGACGACACCGGCGGCGACGATGACGGCCGGGGCGACGTGGCGGAGGCGGAGAAGCGGATCGCGGCCTGCGTCGCCGAGCGCAAAGACTCGCTCGATCTGAGCGGGCTCAAGCTCGTGGAGCTGCCGCGATCGCTGGCGCGGCTTGCTCATTTGCGGGAGCTGATCGCCGCGCGCAACGCGCTCAGGGCGGCGAGCCTGAACCGCCTCTCCGTCTTGCCGAACCTTACGAGCCTCAATCTGAACAGCAATTCGGTTGGCGATGCGGGCGCGCAGGCGCTGTCGGGCTTCTCGACCCTCAAGCGGCTCTTTCTCAATCAAACCTCGATCACCGATCAGGGCGTGGAGGCGCTGACGAAGCTGCGCGGCCTGGAGACGCTGGACGTTTCGCACAACAAGATCACGGATGCGGGCGCGGCGCAGCTTGCCGGCCTGACGAACCTTCAGATTCTCACGCTCTACCTGAACGATATCGGCGACGACGGCGTCGCGGCGCTCTCGACCCTCACGGGCTTGAAGACGCTCAATCTCAACAACAACTCGTCGGTCGGCGATGCGAGCGCCAAGTCGATCGGTGCGCGGCTGAAGGCTCTTGAGTCGCTGTCGCTGGCGTCGACGAAGCTGACCGACGACGGCGCGGCCGCGCTCAGCACATTAACGGCGCTTGAATATATCGACCTCGATCACACCAAGATCACCGGTCTCGAATTCCTGCGAAACATGCGCGCGCTGCGAATGCTGTGGGCGAACGGGCTGCGCCTGTCGGCGGAGTTGGACTGGCTCTGGCCGCGCGAAGCGCTGAGCCGGGTCTATCTGCATGAGAGCACCGTGCCGGGCGTGCCGGCTGAGTTGCTGAGCGGGAAATTCAATGACAATTGCCTGCCGCGCCTGCGGACGTATCTCGCGGAGAAGGCGGCGTCGCCGGTCAGTGCGCCGGAGCCGGACATCCTGGTGCGCGACATCAAGGTGATGATCCTGGGAAACGGCCGGATCGGGAAAACGCAGATGCGCCGGCGGCTGACCGGGCGCGACTTTGATTCCTCGGAGCCGTCGACGCACGGGGTGGAGATCGTCTCCACGTCGCTGCCGCCGGCGGCGGATGCGCCGCCGGGCACGGAGGCGACGCCGCTGCAGATCTGGGATTTCGGCGGGCAGGACATCTATCTCGGCACGCACGCGCTGTTCCTGAAGACGCGCGCGGTGTTTCCGATTCTGTGGACGCCGGAATCGGAACAGCGCGAGGTGCAGGAGACGGGCGGACACCTGTTCCGCAATTATCCGCTGCGGGAGTGGCTGCGCTATGTGCGCCAGTTGTCGACGCGCGGCGAGGCGAACATCACCCAAAGCCCGGTGCTCCTGGTGCAGGCCCAGTGCGAAGACCCGGCGGACCAGCGGCCCCCGCCGGTCGATGCGAAGGATCTGGAGGGGTTTGCGTATCCGCCGCAGACGTTGCGCTACAGCGCGCTGCCGGGCCAGAGCCAGGAGCGGCTGCTGACGCCGCTGCGCGACGCGATCGCGTGGATGTCGCGCGACGGGCCGCAGCGGTTGCGCGCGGATTGGGCGCGGGTGAAGGCGGCCGTCGAGGAACGAGCCGCCGCCGGCGACAAGCTGCTCGACATGGCGCAGTTTCGCGCGCTGTGCGCGACGAAGGGCGTGGAGAAGGCGGACGCGCAGGAGACTCTGCTGTTCATGCTCAAAGAGTTTGGGACCGTGTTCCACGATCCTGACGTGCTGGCCGACCGGATCATCCTCGATCAGAACTGGGCGCTGTCGGCGATCTATGCGCTGTTCGACCGGGAGAGAGGCGCCTATCAGACGCTGCAAACGTCGGCGCGAGGGCGGTTCAGGCTCAGCGATCTCGATCGCCTGGTGTGGCGCGAGGGCGGCCACGACCGGAAGGCGCAAGATGCATTCCTGGCGATGATGCTGTCGTGCAAGGTGGCGTTTCCGCTGCGCCCGGAAAGCAAGGAATTCGGCGAGACGCTCTATATCGCGCCGGACCTGCTGCCGAACCGGGCCTATATCGAGGACGAGCTGCCGCTTTATTTCGATCCGGCGCTGGAGAGCGAGACGCGGGAGGTTCCGTTCGCGTTCGCGGTGCCGAGCCTGATGCGGGAGCTGATGGCGTTCTGGGGCGCTGAGGCCGGGCTCTCGGGACTGTATTGGGCGGGCGGTTTTGCGCTGTTCGACCGGAAGACGAAATCGCGCGCGCTGCTGGAGATGCAGCGGCCGGATCCCAATTCGTGGCGCGCCGTGCTCAGCGTGAAGACGCAGAGCGGCGATGCGCCGGCGCTGATGGCGCGCATCATGGACAAGGTCGCCGATGTCGCGGAGCGGTTCGGCGCGGCCTATGAGGGGCAGACGCCGGAGCGCGTGCTCAAGGTCAAGCAGGCGATCGACAGCGACGCGGCGCCGGTGCCGACGCTCGATCCGGGCCCGGAGCCGCGCGCGCGGGAGCGGTGCTTCATTTCCTATGCGCATCAACAGGAGAACGAGCCGGAGGAGACGCGCGCGCGCCGCGTGGCGTTCTTCAATGCGGTGGAAGCGAAGCTCGATGCGCTGGGCCTCGACGCGTTCGTCGACAAGAAGAACCTCCGCAACGGCGAGAACATCAGCCGGTTCATGCAGGAGGGATCGCGCAGCCCGAAGATCGTGCTGATACTGTGCGCAAAGTACCTGCGTTCCGAACACTGCATGTACGAGCTCTGGCACATCTGGAAGGCGTGCGAATCCGATCCGGACATTTTCACCGCCCGGGTGCGGGCGATCTGTCTGCCGGACGCGCAGATCGATACGCTCAGCGAGCGCGAGGCGGTCTGTCTGGCGTGGGAAGACAAGCGCGCGGAGGTGGCCAAGCTGATCGAGCAACGCACGTCGCGAAAGCTGATCGTGCCGGACGACTACAACCAGACGCATTCGCTGGCGGTGAACCTCGTCCAGTATGCGCCCTCGATCCTGGCGACCGTCGCCAAGCAGATGCATATCCGCACGGTTGACGCCGTGTCGGCGCTGCGCTTCGGCTGAGCGTGCGGGGCGTCACCGGAACTCTTGTG
The DNA here is from genome assembly GCA_016124255.1 of Alphaproteobacteria bacterium. Taxonomy (GTDB): domain Bacteria; phylum Pseudomonadota; class Alphaproteobacteria; order Caulobacterales; family Aquidulcibacteraceae; genus CADEEL01. The sequence continues at coordinate 65,255 of WGOB01000063.1, forward strand.
AGGGTGCTTGGGGCGTGTTGAAGAAGAGCACGCCCTGGTGCGGCGTCAACAGGGAGGTCTCCACCCCGCCGAGGCCCAGGCCGTCCCATGGCGCAAGCTGCGCTGCGGCTTCACGCTCATCGCGGACGTTCGCGCCGGCGAGGCTTTGAATGCGCAGGCGCCGATTTGAGCGCGTGGGCTCGAGAACGGCGTTGAGCGCGAGCGTTCCAGCATAGACGATGGTCGCGCCAGACGGCGGGTCGAGGCGCCAAATCGTGTCCGGTTGCTCGTCCATGGGCCGATCTGGCAAGGCAATGCTCAAGTAAAACGTACCCGGCGGCGTGAGGAAGTAGACCCAACCGGCGTCGCGGCTCCCGAGCGAGAGATGGGCCGTCGAGAGGCGGAGAGGGGCAATCTCGCCTCCGGTGTCGAGATTGCCCACGCCAATGTGCACGCGGGGACCGCGCGCCCAATCGGTCAGCGTGGCGCCGGACGCTTGATCCTCGAGGGTGACGCGCAAGAGCACCATCGTCAGCGCGCCGGCCTGCATTTGAGCCCGCTGATCGTCAGTGGGATGCAGCACCCGGCCGGACCAAATCGGCGTCGGCGCAGAGGCCCCCGCGAACATGAGATTCTCCAACGCCTGGTTGGCGGCGTTGAGGCCGACGGGGCGTTCGCCGACGACGTGTGGGCGATCGTAGCCCGGCGTGGCGCACGCACAGAGCGGCAGTGCGAGCAAGGCGACGAAACGGGACATCATCGCGGCTCTCTTTCGTCGGCCAGCCAGGCTTCGATCATCGCGCGATAAAGACGCGGCGCGAGGGGACGTTCGCGTCGGGCCGCGCGGAGGACGCGATCGTGTGCGTCGAACTGAACGAGTATCACTTCGTGTTCCGTGTCGCGCTGCTCCACCGCGCCGCCGTAGGGCCAGAGAAAGAGAAACATGACGCGCGCGGCGGGCCCGGCTTCGTAGACCGCAACGCGATGGGTGCGCCATTCAAACAAGGGTGAGCCGAGACGAGCGTCGAGCGTGACGCGAGCGATATGCGCCTCCGGCACTGGCGTGGCGACCGGCGTACGCTGCAGCGGGACGGCGCACGCGGCGAGCAGCCCAAGCGCCGGCGCAATGAGGCGCTTCATGGGGTGGGCTCGGCAAGCGGATCGGCGCGCCAGGATTCGATGATCTCGCGGTAGCCGGCTGCGATGGCGGGGCGCGGCGCCCTGCCGATGCGGACAATTCGTCCGTCTTCGTCATATTCGATGAGGACGACGTGGTCGCCAAGGGCGACATCGCCTGCGGCGATGGCGCCGGGGCCGGCGGCGATCCAAAAGAGGTGCGCCTCGGCGCCGCCGGCGTAGACGAGGACGCGCGCGGTGCGCCATTCAAAGAGCGGAGACCCGAGGCGCGCTTCGGTTTCCGCGCGGGTGGTTTCGCCCAGCACGATCGACACTATCGCCTGATCGCTGACGCCTTCATCTCCGGCGGGCAAGATGATGCAGCCGGCGAGCGTGGTCGCTGCGAGGAGCGCGGCGAGGTCCCGCGCCGGGCTCATGGCGAAACCCAGCGCATGGCGGCTGCGAGTGCAGCGTCCTCTCTGAGCTGAGTCGCGACGCCGGCGAGGCACTCCTCCATCGTTGCAACAACAAGTTCAGCCGTGGGCCAGATCAGCGTGGTCCGCGCGCATCGGCTTTCATACTGCCGGGTGAGAGCTGGCGCGTCGGGCGGCGCGACGGCGAGATCGAACGCGACTGCGCCGTCGATCCTCCAGGTCAGGGGCGTCACCGCCACATCGAATTCGAACTTTAGCAGCGACGGAGAAATCTCGGTGGCAGGGGCTTCATCGCCCGCGCCGGCGAACACATGGGATGCTGCGGAGAATTCGGCGGCGACCATTTCCGCAATGATGGATGCCGGCGGACGGTCAAGCTCGATGGCGCCCATGTCCTGATTGAAGACGCCCTCGCGGCGGCCGATGACGTTGGTCGCCCACTGCGCCGTGCGCTCATCGCGCGTGGGATGGATGCGGACACGCTGCGGCGCGGTCGCAGAGAGCGCACTGTGGGGTGAGTGAACCAGTGCATACGCAGGAAATGGCGCCAGTCGATCGGACATCGCCTGGCAGCCCGCCAAGCAGACGACGGCGACGCACAATGCGACGGCGGGGGGCGCGATGCGCCGCGCGGATATCGCAGGCATAGCTCACCTATCGCGGCTGTCTTAGGGGATTATCCGCGGTGAGGGAACCGTCAGCGCATCGTTGCGAGGATGCGGCGGGCTTCAGATTCGGCGGGTGCGCCGCCGGCGGCGACGAAACCGTCGATGAGAAAGCGGCGGTTGGCGCGGCCATAGGAAACGGGTTCGCCGGTGAGGCGGTTCATGGCGCCGCCGGCGGCGCGCAAGACGGCGTGGCCTGCCGCCGCGTCCCACTCGCTGATCTCGCCGAAACGCGGATAGAGATCGATCTCGCCGGCGGCGACGAGGCAGAATTTGATCGAGGAGGAGACGCGAACGTCTTCGGTTTCGCCGAGCGCTTCGATGAAGGCGCTTGTCTTGGCGTCGCCGTGGCGGCGGCTGGCGGCGATGCGCCAGGGCGGCGCTGCGCGCGCGGCGACGCGGATGGGGGCGAGCGGCGCACGCTCGGCGCCGGTGCGGGCGTCAAACGCGCCGCGGCGTGCGCCGTGGCCGACGCTGCCCGCGTAGAGATCGCCGCGGGCGGGCGCGAAGACCACGCCGACCGTTGGTTCGCCGGCTTCGATCCACGCGATGTTGACGGTGAAGCTGCCGCCGTCGCCTTCGGCGAGGAAGTCCTTGGTGCCGTCGAGCGCGTCGACGCAGAAGAAGTCGAGGGCCGCACCGAGATCCGGGCGGCGGCCGGCGGCGTAGGCCTCCTCCGCCAACACCGGCGCGCCCGGCGCCAGTCTTGCGAGGCCCTCCAGGATGAGCGCCTCGGCGCGCTGATCGGCGTCGGTGACCGGGGAGCCGTCGGCCTTGCGGCGCGCGGCGACGCCGGCGTCGCGGACAGCCATGATTTCACGGCCCGCGTCGCGCGCGATCGCGATCAAGGCCTCGAGCGACGGACGGGTGTGGGCGGACATGGACGCGGGCAGAATGAGCGGCGCAGGCGCAGCGTGCAAGGCGGGACGGCCTCGCGGTTCGAGCGCCGTTTTGGGACATGGCGCCGCGCCTCTGGGGATGGCGGCCGTGTTTTGCTTTGACGGGCGTGCGGCGCCTCGTCTAGCCAACCGGCCATGATCCTCGTCACCGGCGCGGCCGGGTTCATCGGCTATCACGTCAGCCGCCGGCTCCTGGAGGCGGGGCGCGCCGTCGTCGGCGTCGACAGCCTCAATTCCTATTACGATCCGGCGCTGAAGCGGGCGCGGCTCGATGCGCTCGCTGGGCTGGCCGGATTCCGATTTCATGAAATCGACATCGCGAGCGAGGGCGCGCTGGAGAACGCGCTGCCACGCAACGAGGCGCGCGGGATCGTGCATCTGGCGGCGCAGGCAGGGGTTCGGCATTCGCTGACGGCGCCGTTCGACTACGAGCGCAGCAATCTGGCGGGACACCTGCGGGTGCTGGAATATGCGCGGCATGCGCCGCGGCTGCAGCACCTCGTCTATGCGTCGTCTTCGTCCGTGTACGGAGATCGCAGCGACGGGCCGTTCCGCGAGACCGACCGCTGCGATGCGCCAGCCTCGCTCTATGCGGCGACGAAGCGGTCTTGCGAGCTGATGAGCGAGACGTATGCGCGACTGTTCGGCATCAAGCAGACGGGCTTGCGCTTCTTCACCGCGTACGGGCCGTTCGGGCGCCCCGACATGGCCTATTGGAGCTTCACCGAGAAGGTGCTGAAAGGCGAGACGCTGACGCTTTACGGCGAGGGCAAGCTGGCGCGGGACTTCACCTATATCGATGACATGGCGCCGGCGATCATCGCCGCGCTCGATCATCCGCCTGCGGATGATCCGCCGCACGTTGTGGTGAATCTCGGGAACTCGAATCCCTCGACCGTGAATGATCTTGTCGCGGCGGTGGAGAAGGCGACCGGGATGGTCGCGAAGAAGGAGTTCGCCCCGCGGAACGCGGTGGAGGTGAGCGCGACGTTTGCGGACGTGACGCGGGCGAAGGCGCGCTACGGGTTCGAGCCGCGGGTGAGCCTGGAAGAAGGCGTGGCGCGGTTCGTGCGCTGGTATAAGGGGTTTTACGGGGTCTGATCGTTCAGCCCGTTCGCTGCGCGAACGCCGCCTCCCCCGTGAACGGGGCAGGGGCAACGGCTAGAGCGTTTCCGGCGTATTCGTTTCGAGTTCGGCGCGCCAGGTTGCGGCGGAGGCGTCGCTGGGCGCGCGCCAGTCGCCGCGGGGGGACAGGGCGAGGCTCGTCAATTTCGGGCCGTTGGGCATGGCGGAGCGCTTGAACTGGCTCTGGCCATAGAAACGCTCGATGAAGACGCCCAGCCATTTGCGGATTTCTTCGTAGCTGTACGCGCGTTTGGAGGCTTCGGGATAGTGCGGGGGCCAGACGCCTTCGTTTGCGTCCTTCCAGGCGCACCAGGCGAGGAACAGAATCTTCGATGGACGCATGCCGTGCCGGACGGCGTAGTGCAGGTTGAAGTCCTGCAACGGATAGGGGCCGATGATGCTCTGCGTGCTCTGGATGGCGCCGGTTGCGTCGGCGGGGACGAGTTCGGGGGAAATCTCCGTATCCAGAATATCGCGCAGCGTCTGCGAGGCGGCGGCGTCGAACAGACCTTCGGCGGCGACCCAGCGGATGAGCTGCTGGATCAGCGTTTTTGCGGCGCCGGCATTGACGTTGTAGTGCGCCATGTGATCGCCGACGCCGTAGGTGCACCAGCCGAGCGCGAGTTCGGAGAGATCGCCGGTGCCGACGACAAGGCCGTGCTCGTGATTGGCGAGGCGGAAGAGGTAGTCCGTGCGCAGGCCCGCCTGCACGTTCTCGTAGGTGACGTCATAGACCTTTTCGCCGCGGGCGGCGGGGTGGTCGAGATCGCGCAGCATCTGCTCAGCGAGCGGGCGGATGGAGATTTCGCGCGCGTCCACGCCCAGCGCACGCATCAGCGCCCAGGCCTGAGACTTGGTGGCGGCGGAAGTGGCGAAGCCGGGCATGGTGACGCCGATGATGTCCGTGCGCGGACGATCCAGCAGGTCCATCGCGCGGGCGGCGACGATGAGGGCGTGGGTGGAATCCAGACCGCCGGAGACGCCGATGACGAGGCGCTTGGACTTGGTCGCGTCAAGGCGGGTGGTCAGCGCGGCGACCTGGATGTTGTAGGCCTCATAACAATCGAGATCGAGGCGTGCGGCATCGTCCGGCGCGAAGGGGAAGCGGGGGATCGTGCGATGGAGCGCGCCCGGCGCGATGGGCTTTGCGATCGTGAATGGAATCGTACGCGCGGTGGCGACGGCGTCCTGGTGGTGGGCGATGGCGTCGCGCCAGGTGTTGAGGCGGCGGCGTTCCTGGGCGATGCGTTCGACGTCGACATCGACGAGCATGAGTTCGCTGTCGCGGGCGAAGCGCTTCGTCTCGGCGAGCTTTTCGCCGAGCTCGAAAGCGACCACCTGGCCGTCCCAGGCGACGTCGGTGGTGGATTCGCCGCGGCCGGCGGCGGCGTAGATGTACGCTGACGATGTGCGGCGCGAATGCGCGTCGATCAGCACGTCGCGCTCGGCGGCCTTGCCGATGGTGATGTCGGAAGCGGAGAGATTGGCGAGGATGGTCGCGCCGGCGAGGGCGGCGCGGATCGAGGGCGGCGCGGGCGCCCACATATCCTCGCAGATCTCGGCGTGGATGACGCAGTCGCGCTGATCGCTGGCGGCGAAGAGAAGATCGGCGCCGAAGGGGATCGTCTCGCCGAGCAGGGCGATCTCGCGGACGGGCGCGTCGGCGGCGGCCGCGAATTGGCGGCGCTCGTAATATTCGCGGTAGGTCGGGAGGTAGCTCTTCGGGACGATGCCGAGAATGGCGCCGCGATGGATCGCGACGGCGCAATTGTAGAGCGCGCCGGCGGCGCGGATCGGCGCGCCAACGAGGATAAGCGGGGTTAGCGCGGCGCTCTCGTGCTTCAGTTTGGCGAGGGCGGCCTCGACGGCGTCGTTGAGCGCGTCCTGGTGGAGGAGATCGTCAATCGCGTAGCCGGAGAGGGAGAGCTCGGGGAAGACGGCCAGGGCCGCGTCGGCGCGGTCGGCGGCGGCGGCCAGATCAAGGATGCGGGCGGCGTTGGCCGCAGGGTCGGCGAGGGCGACGACGGGCGCGGCGCCGGCGACGCGAACGAACCCGTGGGCGGAGGGGGAGAGGAACAGGGGCGGTTTCGGCGTGCGGGGCATGGAAGGCCCTTATGCTCAAAATGAGCATATATAAGGTATGCTCATGCGGGGCGGATGGCAAGTTTCGCGGGGGACCTGGGCTGGATGGCGGGCTGGAAGCCCGCGGTTCGGTCAGCGTTTGGCTTTCTCCACCAGGGCGGAGGTGGATTGGCCGGCGGTGAGGTCGGCGAGGACGATGCGGCCGCCTTTGGCTTTGACGATGTCGGCGCCGACGATCTCGGCTTCGCTGTAATCGGCGCCCTTGATGAGCACGTCGGGCGCGAGGGTTTCGATGAGGGCGAGGGGGGTGTCGTCGTCGAAGGCGAGGACGAGATCGACGCCCCTCAGCGCGCTCATGACGGCGGCGCGGGCGTCGAGCGTCTGCACCGGGCGGGTCGGGCCTTTTAGTTTGCGTACGGATGAATCCGCGTTGAGCGCCACGATCAGGCGATCGCAGGCGTCGGCGGCCTGGCGGATCAGCGCGACGTGGCCGGCGTGGAGGAGATCGAAGCAGCCATTGGTGAAGCCGACGATCTGGCCCTCGGCGCGCCATTGCGCGCGCAGGCGCAGCGCGTCTTCGAGCGGGGCGGGGATGGCGGCGGGCGCCGTCGGCGCGGCGTGGCCTTTGAGCGCGTCGGAGAGTTCTTCCCGGGTGACGATGGCCGCGCCGAGCTTGCCGACCGCGACGCCGGCGGCGGCGTTGGCGATGCGCATCGCCTGCTCGTCCGTCAAGCCGCCGGCGAGGCCGAGCGCGAGGCCCGCGACGACGGTGTCGCCGGCGCCGGAGACGTCGAACACTTCGCGGGCTTCGGCGGCGAGGTGGATCGGCGGCTGGGCGGCGCGGTAGAGCGTCATGCCTTTCTCGGAGCGGGTGAGCAGGATGGCGGCGCCGCTCTCGGCGATAGCGGCGGCGGCGGCTCTCTCGGCTTCGGCGTCAGTTTCCGTCCGCATACGGACGGCCTGGGCGAGCTCCTTGCGGTTTGGGGTGATGACGCTGGCGCCACGATAATCGGCGAAAGCCATGCGCTTGGGATCGACGATCACGGGCTTGGCGGCGCGTTTCGCGACGGCGAAGAGGGCGGCGAGCACGCGGTCGGTCAGCACGCCCTTGCCGTAATCGGAGGCGACAAAGAGCGCGCACCCGGCGGCGGCCTCCTCGATCTCGGCGATGATGTCGTCTTCGATGTAAGCCGGCGCGGGCGCGGCATGCTCGCGATCGACGCGGACGATCTGCTGGTGGCCGCCAAGATAGCGGGTCTTGGCGACGGTGGGGCGGTCCTTGGCGACGGAGAGGCGCGGCTCGACGGCGCTGCGCTCATCGAGCATCTGGACGATCTGAGCGGCGGCGGGGTCGTCGCCGACGAGTCCGATCAGGGTCGCGCGGCCGCCGAGCGCGGCGATGTTGGCGGCGACGTTGGCGGCGCCGCCCAAGCTGCGCCGCTCGGACTGCACGAGCAGCACCGGCACCGGCGCTTCGTCGGAAATGCGGCCGACCTGGCCGATCACGTGATGGTCGATCATCACGTCGCCGACGACCGCGATGCGGACGCCGCTGAAGCGCGCGAGAAGAGGAGAAAGCGGCATGCTGCTCCGGATAGACGACCTCATTCCGGATCGCGTGGCGCGCGTCCGGAATGAGGAACGTTAGCGAGGATTGGCGGCGAAGTCAGTCGCGCTCACGCTCGTCCAGCTCCGGCGCGAGCGGATCGGCGACGCGGTCGTCATAGCCTTTGCGGGCGGAGAAGAAGACAAGCGCCATCAGGCCGGCGCCCAAGAGGAGCGTCAGGCCGGCGCCGAGGGCGAGCGCCAGCCAGCCGTGCATGTTCATCGCGGCGAATTCGTTCTCTAGGCCGCTGACGGCGTGCACGAAAAGAATGATCACCGCCGCGGCGCATGCGGCGACCAAGGCCGTCTGGCGGAGGCGGCGGGCGCTCACCGGGCGCAGGTTGGCGAGGGCGGCGGCGGGGCCGATGCGCCGCGCTGACGCCAGGCGCCGGAGGCGTCCTCGTAGTACCAGCCGCTTTCCAGCTGCGTGGCGTAGACCTCGCAGGCGAAGGCGATAGCCATTTCGTCGACGGTGGCGGGCGGGTTGTCCTGCGCGCGGCGGGTGAAAGCGGCACGGCGGCGGGTGTTGAGCGATTGCACGCGGGCCTGGATGTCGGCGTTGGCGCGTGCGGCGTCCACCACGCCGACATAGCCGTCGGCCTGCTCGCCGACGATTCCGGTGGCGCGGGCGTCCGCGAGCACGGGATCAGGGCCGCTCTGGGCGATGGCGACGCCGGCCAGGGCGGCGCCGGCGAGGATGGCTGCGACCGCGATCCGGAATTTGGTCTTGGACATGCGGGGCTTCCTTAGAGCCGCGCCCAGATGGGCGCTGAGGAATGAGACTTCATGATCACGGCTGAATGCGGGCTGAGCATGGGCTTCAGGCACGGCGCCGGATCGGGCTTAGAACAGGTCAGGATTCTCGCGGATCAGCTCGCGGGCGTCATCGCGGAGGGACACCACGATCTCCTGACGGATGTTGACGTTCAGGTTGATGTCGATGGGCTTGTCGGGCGTCGCGTTGATGGTCACGCAGCCGGGCGCGGC
>WGOB01000095.1 GCA_016124255.1 Alphaproteobacteria bacterium
CCCAGCTCTGCCTCTTCCAGGCCGCGCTGCCGTTCGCGGACGAGCAGGGCGTGGTCTGGCTCGGCGCGCATGCGCGGGGCGTCTTCGCATCGCTCACGGCGCCGATCATCTTCCTCGGCGTCGATGGAAAGGGCGCGCCGCATTTTGCGCTCGAGACGCCGGACCGGTTCGATCTCGCCGGCACACCGCTTGAGGGACTTGGCGAATTCGCCGACATGCGCGCGCTCGCCGCGCGCGCGCACGCAGACGACATCGCCATCCTGGGGTCGGCGCGGGCGCTCTACGAATGGCACCGCAAGAACGGCTTCTGCGCCAATTGCGCCCAGCCTACGCGCGTTGAAGAGGCGGGGTGGCGGCGGCGCTGCGATGGGTGCGGGGCCGAGCATTATCCGCGCGTCGATCCGGTGGTGATCATGCTGCCGGTGAAAGGCGATCGCTGCGCGCTCGGGCGCCAGGCGCGCTTCCCGCCGAAATTCCATTCCGCGCTCGCCGGCTTCATCGAGCCGGGGGAGTCGATTGAAGAGGCGGTCGCGCGCGAGACGATGGAGGAGGCGGGCCTGCGCGTCGTCCACGTGCGCTACCACTCGACGCAGCCCTGGCCGTTTCCCCATCAATTGATGATCGGCGCCATCGCCGAGGTCGAAAACGACGACATCCAGGTCGATCCGTTCGAACTGGAGACGGCGCGCTGGTTCACGCGCGCGGAAGTGCGCGACATGCTGGCGGGGCGCCACCCGGATGCATTCTGCCCGCCGCCGTTCGCGATCGCGCACCACCTGATCAAAACCTGGGCGGAGAGTGATCTTGGCGCGCCGGGACCGCAACCCTGACCCCGCCGCCGAGGCGCGCCAATTGGCGCAACCGGCGCGGCATGGCGCGCCTTAGGCAAACGCCCCCTTAGTCGGCGCTCCTCGCGCGGGGCGCAGACATCTGCTCACCAGCGCAGCAGCCTTGAGCCGACCAGCGCGCCGAGCACGGCGCTGACGCCAATGCCGGCGGTGTACCAGAGCGTCACGAAGGCGGGTGAATCGATCGGGCAATACATCGAATAGGCGATCGCGCCGAGGCCGCCGGCCGCCGCGCCGATCGCTGCGCCGGCGGCTGCAAGCCGTGTGGGCGCGAGCCCGCGCACCACCCAGAACAGCGCCGCCGCCGCCGGGATCGCCAGCAGCGGGATGAACACCAGGCACCACGGGAAGCCGCCGCCCGTCATCGCGCGCATCCGCGCCTCGGGCGCCTCGCCCAGCATCGCGACGACGAACACCGCACCGGCGAGCGCCAGCATGCCTGCCAGCAGCAGCAGCGCGCTGCGGATCGGGCGCCCGGGCTGCGCCAGGCGCACCAGCAGCGGCAGCACCGCCGCGGCGAGACAGGCGGAGAAGCCCGCCTTCATCATCGCCGGCATCATGCCTTCGGGCCCGCGCACAAGATCGAGGCCCCAGACAATCAGCGCCGCTGCGCCCATGCCGACTGCGAGCGCCGCCGCGAACGCGAGGACGAGGCCCATGCGCCCGGTCCGCGGCCGCGCATCCGCGCCCTGCGCCAGAGCCGTGATCAGATCCTCGGTCTTCATGCGCTCTCCTCCTCGCGGAAGAGCCGGGCGAGCGTCTTCAGCCCGCGATGGGCGGAGACCTTGAGGTCGGATTCGCTCCAGCCGGTCAGCGCCGAGGCTTCGCGCACCGATTTCTGTTCAAGCTTGATCAGCTGGATGGCGCGGCGCTGCTTTTCCGGCAGGCGCTCCAGAAGCGCGGCCACATCGCGGCGAGCGTCGGACGCTTCCTGTGCGGGCGCGCTGAACAAGGCGTCGTCGGCGTCCTCGATCGGGATGGCGATCCCGCGCCGCTTCTTGCGGCGCACGAAATCGATCAGCCGGTAGCGCGCGATCGCGTAAAGCCACGCGCTCAAGGGATAGCGCGGGTCGAACGTATCGCGCTTGGTGTGCACCGCGATCAGCGTCTCCTGAACCAGATCCTCCGCGTCCTCCGGCGCATTGCGCAGCCGGTTGCGAAAATACGCCCGCAGCGCGCCGGCGGCCTCCGCGAGGAAGGCGCGATGGGCGTCGGCGTCGCCGGCGAGGCCCTTCAGGAAGAGCGCCTTCAGGTGGGTTTCGTCGCTCGCCACGGTCACCGCGCTACGGCCGATTTAATACGCACCGGACGGCCTTCACGTTACACGCGCTTTTCGCCGCGCCGAAAGGGCGCGGCGGGATAGACGCCAAGGATGCGGAATTCGGTGGAGAAGAAGCCGAGTTCCTCAAGCGCGTTGGCGACGGCGCGGTCTTCGGGGTGGCCCTCGACCTCGGCGTAGAATTGCGTCGCGGTGAAGGAGCCGTCGAGCTGGTAGCTCTCCAGCTTGGTCATGTTGACGCCGTTGGTGGCGAAGCCGCCCATCGCCTTGTAGAGCGCCGCCGGCACGTTCCGTACACGGAAGATGAAGCTGGTCACCGCCGGCGCATCCTTGCCCGGGCGGTCCTCCTCGCGCGCCAGGATAATGAAGCGGGTGGTGTTGGAGTGCTCGTCCTCGACGTCCTCGGCGAGGATGTCGAGGCCATAGATGCCCGCCGCCATGCGCGGCGCGAGCGCGCCACGGGCGGGGTCCCCGATCTCGGCGATCTCGCGCGCGGCGCCGGCGGTGTCGCCGGCGACGATCGCCTTCACCTTCAGCCTGCGGATGATCGAGCGGCATTGGCCGAGCGCATGGATGTGGCTCTGCACGCTCGTCAGCCCCTCGATCGAAGCGCCTCTCAAGCCCATGAGCTGGAAGTGGATCGGCAGGAAATGCTCGCCGACGATCGCCAGTCCCGAGTGCGGGAGAAGGTGGTGGATGTCGGCCACGCGCCCCGCGATCGAGTTCTCGATCGGGATCATCGCCAGCGCCGCGCGGCCTTCGCTCACGGCCGCGAACGTATCCTCGAACGTGGGACACGGCAGCGGCTCGTGATCGGGGCGCACCTCCGCGCAGGCGATGTGCGAATTGGCGCCCGGCTCGCCCTGATAGGAAATGCGCGGCTTCATGCGTCGCCGCCCGAAAGGCCGGTTTCCAGGCCGTCGAGGCTCACGGCGTTCTTCTCCGCGCGATAGGCGGCGAGGCCGTCTTCGCCGCGCGTCTGCGCCCAGCGGATGAGCGTCTCGCGCTCGCCTTCGTAGGCGTATTTCGGCACGCCGTAGCCGCAGGACGTCTGCACAAGATCGATGTCGAGCGTCACGATCTGGCGCGCGCCGGGCGGGGCTTCGGCCCCGAAATGTGCGGCGAGCAGGTCCGCGTACGCGGCGCCGCCGCGCGGCAGCGAGCGCCCGCGCCCGTAGAGCCGCAGGATCAGCGCCTGGCCTTCGAACGCGCAGAGCATGATCGTCAGCCGGCCGTCGGCCTTCATGTGCGCGGCGGTTTCTGCGCCGCTGCCTGTGAGATCGAGATAGCAGACGCGCTTGGCGTCGATCACGCGGAAGCCGCCCAGCCCCTTCGGCGACAAATTGATCTTGGCGCCGTCTGCGGCGCTGGCGACGAAGAACATGTGCTGGCGCGCGATGAACGCGACGTGCTCTTCGGCAAGGGCGTCGAATTGCTGCGCCATCAGCGTGCTCCCAGCGCCGCGCGCGCGGCCTCAAGATCGGCGGGGCTATCGACGCCCTTCGGAAACGCGTCCGTCAAGCCGACTTCGATGCGCATGCCCAGTTCGAGCGCGCGCAATTGCTCCAGGCTTTCGCGGCGCTCCAGCGGCGAGGGCGGGGCGGCCACGAAGCGAACGAGCGCGGCGCGGCGAAACACGTAGAGGCCGACATGCCGATAGACTGGGCCGTCGCCGTGCGGCGCGGCGGCGCGGGTGAAATAAAGCGCGCGTCCGCTTGGGCCTGCCAGCGCGATCACCGCCTTCACCACGTTCGGGTTGGTCTTGTCTTCAGGCGCCGCGCTCGGCGCGGCGAGCGTGGCGATGTCTGCAGCCGGCGTCGCCGCCAGCAGCGCCACCGCGCCCGCCAGCGCGCCGGGATCGAACGTCGGCATATCGCCCTGCAGATTCACCACGACATCGTGCCGGCCCTCAGGATCGACGAGCGCGGCGGCGGCGTGGATACGGTCGGTGCCAGACGGGAGCGCGGGGTCGGTCATCACCGCCCGGGCGCCGGCGGCTTCCGCGGCGGCCGCGACCTCGGGTTCGCAGACCGCGGCCACCACCGGGCCGACGCCGGCCTTCGCCGCGATCTCCGCCATCCACGCGATCATCGGGCGTCCGGCGATATCGGCCAGCGGCTTGCCGGGCAGGCGGGTCGACGCCATCCGGGCGGGGATCACGACGAGCGTCATCGGTGTTCCAATAGGGCTTCCAAGTGTCCGGCTCTTGGGGCGAACCGCCGCGCTTGGCCGGCGGGGCGGCTCGCGTATAAAGCCGCGCGAGCGCGTGCGAGTCGACTGTCGCGGCGCTGGGGAGCGATTATGAGCAATTTCAACGCGATTGCCGGCGCAGTTCTCGCCTCGGTCCTTGGGGTCATGACGGTGAGCACGATCGCGGATTCGGTATTCGCGACGCACCATCCGGAAAAGCACGGCTATCTGCCGGAGGTCGCGATCGCCACCAGCGGTCCGGCCGCCGCCGTCGCGCAGGCGCCGGATTTCGGCCGGCTGTTCGCGGATCCCGCGGCGGTGGAGGCGCTGGTCGCCCGCGGCGAACGGGTCGCGGCGGTCTGCACCTCGTGCCACACGTTTGACGCCGGCGGGCCCAACCGGATCGGCCCGAACCTGCATGGCATCTTCGGCCGCGACATCGCCGCCAGCGCCGGGTTCGCGTATTCCGAGGCCCTGGCCGCGATGGACGGGATCTGGAGCTACGGCTCGCTCGATGAATTCCTCGCCGCGCCGATGCAGGATGTGCGCGGCACCAAGATGCAGTTCGCGGGCGTGCGCAACACGGACGACCGGGTGGCGCTCATCGCCTATCTGCGCTCGATGACGGCGAACCCGCCGCCGCCGCCCGCGCCGCTGCCCGCAGCCACGGACGCGGCTGCGCCCGCAGCCGACGCGCCGCCGGCGGAAGCGACCCCGGGCTGACCGCCCGGGGCCGCGCAGCTCTCAGCGGGCCAACTCGGCATATTCGTTCGCGGCGGCCTCGAATTGCGCGAACTCGCGCCCGGTCAGCTCCGCGGCGCGCCGGGTGATCATGTCGCCCAGGCCGGCCAGATAGGCCGCGCCCTTTTCGGTCTTTTCGACCAGCACGTTGCGCCCGTCCTTGGGATCGCGGCGGCGCACGACGAGGTCGTAGCGCGAGAGCGTGTCCAGCGCGCGGGTGATCGCCGGCTTGCCGACGCTCAGCGCCGCGGCGAGGCCGCGCACCGTGTGCGGCGGGGGGCCCAGATGCACCGTCATCAGCACCGCCAACTGGCGGGCCGTGAGGTCGGGATCGTCGCCCTTGACGCTCATCACGGTGACGTTGCGCCAGAGATCCAAGGCGCGGCTGCGGTCGAGTTCAAAGCCCATAAGTCTCAAGCCCCTGCGTGCCGGGCCCGGACAACCGGGCCCAAGAATCGGTCCAAACGACCCGCTTATTTAGTGGCCGAACCAATCCGAGAACGCAATATCTAGTAGGAATGAGTTGTGGAAGACGCGTATGGCAGTCTTTGCCAAGCTGTCCTAGGCTCGCGTCCATGGCCACCCGCAACGTCTCGCTGACCGACGAACTCGACCGCTTCATCGAGGATCAGGTCCAGTCCGGGCTCTATCAGAACGCCAGCGAGGTCGTGCGCGACGCGCTCCGCGTGCTTGCCGCGCAGACGGAGGAGCGCGCGGCGCGGCTTGCGCGGCTGCGCGCGGGTGAGGCGGGATAGACGCGGCTCAATCCGATGGCGGCCGGCCGCCGCCATACTGGCCGCCGCATGCTGTTTGAACGCCTTTCCGATCTCTGGTCCGCCGCCGCAAAGCGGCTGGCGCATTTGCAGATGGTGTTCGGCGCGCCGTTCGATTTCCTCAGCGCGCCCGGCGAACTCACACACGCGGAGCGGCGCACGGTGCTGCGCCACCTCGCGCCGCTTGAGCGCCTGGTGCGCGCGGTGCTGCTGGCGCTGGCGCGGTGCGAGCCGTTGCTGAAGCCGGCGCGCGCGCCGCGGCCGCGCCGTGCGGCGCCTGCGTCGGCGGCGCCGTCCTGGCCTGGGCCGGATTCCGCCACGTGGCGCGGCGTGCGCTTCCGCGTGCTCCCGCTGGCGCCGCGTCCACGGTCATCGGCGCGTTTGCGCCACGGCGAACGCGCGCAGGTGTTTGACCGCTATCCGCTCGCCCGGCGCATGGAGGCGCTCGCGCGCGTCATCGCTGCGCCAGAGCGCGTCATCCGCCGTCTCGCCGTGATGCTCCGTACGCAGAGGGATCGAGTCGCGGTCGCGATCGCGCGCGTCGTCCGTCCCAATCCCCGCGCTCCCGCCGATCTTGAAGCGGCGGCGACGCTGCTGAGGCTGGCGCCGCCCGCCGACACGAGCTGACGCGCGCGGCCGCTCTGAAGAGGCTCAGGTCCGGCGTCACTGCGCCTGCGCGCCGTAGCGGTTTTGCAGCATGCGCCATGACGCGCGCAGCGCGTTGGCGTCGCCGCCGGCGGGGCGGGCGGGGCGTTCCTTCTGCGACCAGGCGTAGACATCGAAATGCGCCCAGCGCGGCGCGGCGACGAAGCGCTGCAGGAAGAGCGCGCCATAGATCGAGCCGGCCATCGCCGCGTCGCCGGTGTTCTTCAGATCCGCGACGGCGCTGTCCATGTCGCCGTCGTACGGTTTCCAGAGCGGCATGCGCCATAGCGGATCGGCCGTCTCCGCGGACGCCTTGAGGAGATCGTCCGCCAACGGATCGTCGTTGGCGAACATCGGGGGGAGGTCAGCGCCCAGCGCTACGCGCGCAGCGCCCGTGAGCGTGGCGTAGTCGAGCACGAGGTCGGGCTTGTCTTCGCAGGCGCGGGTGAGCGCGTCGGCGAGAATGAGGCGGCCTTCGGCGTCGGTGTTGTCGATCTCGACGGTGAGGCCCTTGCGGCTCTTGATCACGTCGCCGGGGCGGAACGCCGATCCGGAAATCGCGTTCTCCACGACCGGCGTATAGAGATCGAGCCGCACGGGGAGGTTCGCCTCCATCACCAGCCGCGCGAGCGCAAGCGCGTGGGCGGCGCCGCCCATGTCCTTCTTCATCAGGCGCATGCCGGCGTCGCTCTTGATGTCGAGGCCGCCGGAATCGAACGTCACGCCTTTGCCGACGATGGCGAGGCGCGGCGCATCGGGGTCGCCCCAGCCGATGTGCAGCAGCCGCGGCGCTTCCGCGGCGGCGCGGCCGACGGCGTGGATGAGCGGATAATTCTCCGTGATCAGCGCATCGCCGACGATGGCGCTGAAGCGCGCGTCGTGGCGCTTGGCGAGATCTTCGGCGACCGCATGCAACGCCGCGCAGCCCATGTCGTTGGTCGGCGTGTTGACGAGGTCGCGGACGAAGTGCACGGCGGCCACCACGCGCTCGACATCGTCGGCGTCGACGCCGTCGGGCATGACCAGGCGCGGCGGCGGGCGCTTGCGGGTCTTGTAGCGGTCGAAAACGTACGCGCCCATGCCCCACGCCGTGGCGATGAGGCGGGGTTCGAAGTCGCGCGGCGCCAGGGCCAGTTTGTAATCGCCCGCCGGCAGCTGCATGGCGAGCGCGCCGAAGAGGAGGGGGGAACTCGCTTCGCCCAAACCGAAGAGAACGCGCTCGATGGCGCCGTCCGTCGCGGGGACGATCAGGATGCGCCCGGCCTGCGCGCGGAAATCCTGCGCCGCGGCAAGCCGGCGCATCGCTTCGGCGCGCGTCTCGATGAAGCCGGCCCACTCGCCAGGACGCATGGCGTGGATGGGAGCGGCGGATTGATCCGGCTCGCGAATGAAAATGGAGTGAGTCATGGCGGGTGCTCTTACGCCGGCGCGTGCGCAAACGCACGTCCTTCGGCGCATTAAAGCTTTGTTGTTCGCCCGGCGTCGAGCATGGCGAAGAAAGGATTCTCTCGATGGCCGCTTATCGTTCCGGGCGCAGGCTCAGCGCGCTTGCCGCACTTGCTTCGCTGAGCGCGCTCGGCGCCTGCGCGACGACGGGCGCCGGCGAGCAGGCGAGCCCGGCGCTGCCGCGGATCGATCGCGAGGCGCGCCAGGCGATCGCGCGCGAGGATGCGCTGACGCAGATGGCGTTCTGGGCGCAGGAATATATGCGCCGGCCCGACGATCTGGAGGCGGCGCAGAAATTCTCCGACAGCCTGCGCATCGGCGGACAAGCCAATCGGGCGGTGCAGATCGCGGCGGAAGCGCTGCAGCGCCATCCGCAGGATATGCCTCTGTTGCGCACGCTTGGCTTGTCGCTGATCGCGGCGAACCGGCCGAACGACGCGCTGCGTCCGCTGGCGATGGTGGCGGCGGCCGATCCGCAGGACTGGCGCGCGCGTTCTTCGCTCGGCGTGGCGCTCGACAATGTCGGGCGGACGATGGAGGCGCGCCGCGCGTATCAGGAAGCGCTGGCGATTCAGCCGAACGAACCGGGCGTCATGACCAATCTCGGCGTGTCGCATATTCTCGACGGCAGCCTGGAGGAAGCGGAGCGGGTGTTGCGCCAGGCGTCGGACCTCCCCGGCGCGCCGGCGGCGGCGCGTCAGAACCTCGCGCTCGCGATCGGCCTGCAGGGGCGCTTCGAGGAAGCCGAACGCCTGCAGAGACTCGATATGCCGCCGAACATCGTGGCGCAGAACATGGCGTTCATCCGCAGCGCGCGCGGCGATACGCGCAGCTGGGCGGACATGCAGCGCCGAAACTAGGATCGGGCGCGCGCTGCTCAGGAACTTGGCCTGCGGGCCATCGTAGACATCTATCCCCGTAGGACCGCGCCAGGTGTACAATCGGCAGCGACGGCGATCGTTGTATCTCTGACAACGGCGCCGCGCCGAGGCGCTGACGCGAAGGACAGCGCCCTACTCCGCCATCATCTGCGAGATCTGGATCATGGCGGGGCCCATGATGACCATGAACAGCACCGGCAGGAAGAAGATGATCATCGGCACGGTGAGCTGCGCGGGGAGGGCGGCGGCCTTCTTCTCCGCTTCGGAGAGACGCAGCTCGCGGTTTTCCTTGGCCATCACCCGCAGAGCGTTGCCGACGGGGGTGCCGTATTTTTCCGCCTGCGTCAACGCCAGCGCGACGGACTTGACGCCGGGATGATTGGCGCGGCGCGCGAGGTTTTCGTACGCCATGCGCCGCTCGGGCAGATACGAGAGCTCGGCGCAGGTGAGCGCGAATTCTTCCGCCAGCTCCACCGACGCGGGGGCGATCTCCTGGCCGACGCGCTGCAGCGCCATTTCGATCGACATGCCGCTCTCCACGCAGATCAGCAACATGTCGAGGCTGTCGGGAAACGCCTGCATGATCTTCTGCTTGCGGGTCGCGGCGCGGTTCTGGAGGTAGATGTTGGGCGCGTAATAGCCGAGAAACACCGCGACCGTAACGACCAGCAGATTGAAGTTCGCGGGGATGTTGAGCTTCTCGCCGAACACGGTGAGGTAGAAGAACGCAGCGATGCCGAAGCCGATCGGCAGGGCGGCGCGATAGAAATAGAACGTCGTCACCGCGGCGGCCCCGCGCATGCCGGCGCGGATGAGCTTTTCCTGCAACGTATCGTCGGCGAGGCGACGGGAGAGCTGCAGGCGCTCCACGATCGAGGCGACGTGCTTGTTCGCGGTGGGGCGCACCAGGGCGCCGCCCTTGGCCAGGTCTTCGCGGCTCTTCTTGCGCAATTCCTCGCGCCGCTTGGCGACTTCCTTCAGACGCGCGCCGAGCTTGTCCTGCGCCAGCATCGGCGACGCGACGGTGACGACGGTCATGAAGCACGCCAGCGCCGCCAGCGCGCCGGCGATGGTCATCGGGTCGGTGACGATGTCGATCCAGTTCATGCGGCGTCGTCCGGAAAGAAACTAGAACTTGAAATTGATCATCTTGCGCATGACGAGCACGCCCGTCGTCATCATGATCGCAGCGACGATCAGGATGACATTGCCCGCCTTCTCGGTGACGAGCATCATCATGTAATCCGGGCGGATCATGTACACGAGCGCGCAAACGATGAAGGGGAGCGAGCCAATGATGCCGGCGGAGGCCTTGGCTTCGGAGGAGAGCGCGGCGACTTTCGCGCGCATCAATTTGCGCGAGCGCAGCACGGCCGCGAGGTTGCCGAGGGATTCCGAGAGGTTGCCGCCCGTCTTCTGCTGAATGACCAGCACGATGGCGAAGAAGTTCACTTCCGCCAGCGGCATGCGGTCATAGAGGCGCTGCAGGCTCTGGTCGAACGGAACGCCCATCGCGTTGCCGTCGACGAGGTTCTTGAACTCGCTGCGCAAAGGATCGGGACTTTCCGCGGCGATCATGCGCAGACACTGATTGAGCGGGAGGCCGCTCTTCACGCCGCGCACGATCATGTCGATCGCGTCGGCGAGCTGGCTGGTGAATTTCTTTTGCCGGCGGCCGATCAGGAACTTGAGAATCCAGCGCGGCAGGCCGAGACCGCCGACGACAAGACCCGCGGCCGGCGCAATCGGGTGCTGGTTGATCATCCAGCCGAGGCCGGCGAACAGAACCCCGAGCACGGCCGAAATGATCCAGAATGTGCTGGTCGACCAGGAAAGACCGGCCTGCTCGATCAGGCCGGCGATCGAGACCCGGCGCTTGCGCGATTGTTTTTCGGCGGCGCTGAGCTCTTTGAGCGCCTCCTGGGTCGTCGCCTTGCGCTTGGCGGTGGCGACTTCGGTTTCGTTCTTGCGGCCGGGGCGGCGATTGAACATTTCGCGCGCGCGCTTCTTGGCCTTGTCCTCGCCGGCGCCGCCGCTGTTGGAGAACACAAGCCCGCCGCCGGCGATCGCGAGGAACGCCAGCGCTGCGATGATCAATGCGGGATCCATCAAGAGCCTTCCATCAGGGGTTCTCCGCTTCGTCGAGCGCGGCGGCGAGTTCCTTCTCCAGGCCGAAGTAGCGGGCGCGCTCCCAGAAACGCGGGCGGCCGATGCCGGTGGAGCGATGGCGGCCGATGATCTTGCCGTTCTGGTCTTCGCCTTGAATCTCGTAGAGCAGGAGGTCCTGGGTGATGACGGTCTCGCCCTCCAGCCCCATCACTTCGGTGATGTGGGTGATGCGGCGTGATCCGTCGCGCATGCGCGCGGCCTGCACGACGACGTCGACGGCGGCGACGACGATCTCGCGGATCGTTTTCGGCGGCAGCGAAAAGCCGCCCATGGTGATCATGGATTCAAGACGCGACAGCGCTTCGCGCGGCGAATTGGCGTGGAGCGTGCCCATCGAGCCGTCGTGGCCGGTGTTCATCGCCTGCAACAGATCGAACGCCTCGGCGCCGCGGACTTCGCCGACGATGATCCGGTCGGGGCGCATCCGCAGGCAGTTCTTGACCAGATCGCGCATCGTCACCTGGCCGCTGCCTTCCAGATTCGGCGGGCGGGTTTCCAGGCGCACGACGTGGGGCTGCTGCAATTGCAGTTCGGCGGCGTCTTCGCAGGTGATGACGCGTTCGCCCGGATCGATGAAGGCGGTGAGGGTGTTAAGGAGGGTCGTCTTGCCCGAGCCGGTGCCGCCGGAGATCAGCACGTTGGCGCGGCATGCGCCGATGATCTGCAGCACCTTGGCGCCCGCGGGCGAGATCGAGCCGAACTCCACCAGGTTGGAGAGCCTCAGCTTGTCCTTCTTGAACTTCCGGATGGTGAGGGTCGGTCCATCGATCGCCAGGGGCGGGGCGATGACGTTGACGCGCGAGCCGTCCGGCAGACGCGCGTCGCAGATC
>WGOB01000033.1 GCA_016124255.1 Alphaproteobacteria bacterium
AGCCGCCGCCCATTCCTGCAGCAGCGATTTGGCGTCGCGCGCGCTCGCCTCGATGTCGGCGAGATCATCGGCCCAGATGCGGAGGACGACGGCGCGGGCGGCGTCGAAGCCGCCATCGAGATAGATCGCCGCGATCAGCGCTTCGCAGGCGTCGGCCAGGATCGCATCCTTGTTGCGGCCCCCGGATTCCTCTTCCGACCGGGACATCTCCAATGCATCGCCCAGTCCGATGCGGCGCGCGGCGCGGGCGCAGGCGGTGCGATCGACGAGCGCGTTGAACCGCGGCGCGAGGCGGCCTTCCGCGGACGTGGGGAAGGCTTTGAAAAGTTCCTCCGCGATCACGAGATTGAGCACGCGGTCGCCGAGGAATTCCAGGCGCTCATTGCTGCGCTCTTCCGTACGCGGATCAACAACGCTGCCGTGACGCAGCGCCTCCAGGGCGCGGGCCTCATCCTTGAACGTGAAACCGATGCGCGTCTCGAGGGCGGCGAGAGAGTCCGTGCGCGCGTGTTGGGCTTTACGGGTCAATTGAGCGGCTTCAGGAACCGATCGCCGCGGAAGCCCGTGAACAGCGTCCACGGACGGAAGATCGAGGTCGACCGGTCGAACGAGGCGAAGATGAATTGCGCGGGGCCGATGAGATTGTCGCGCGGCACCATGCCGACGACCTGGGTGCGGCTGTCCTGGGAATTGTCGCGGTCGTCGCCCATCATGAAATAATGGCCGGCCGGCACGATGAAATCCTGATCGCTGTTGTCGAAGCGGTCATTGGGGTGTTCGTCGTAGGAAAGATAGCGCGCGCCGTTCGGCAACGTCTCCTGGTAGAGATCGACGGTGCTGGTGCGGTATTCGGTTTCCGTGACCAGGCGCTCTGCATCGCGCTCGCCGATGAACGCGCGACCGACGGGTTCGCCGTTGATGTGCAGCACGCTGTTGACCATGCGGATGCGGTCGCCGGGCAGACCGATCAGGCGTTTCACGAAATCGCGGTTCTGCCCGGCCGGGCGGAAGACCACGATGTCGCCGCGTTCGGGCTCCCCGCCGAAGATGCGTCCGCCCGGCAGGAAGCGATCGAGCGGGGTGAAGGAGAAGCGGCTGTAGCCGTAGGACCACTTGGTCACGACGATGTAATCGCCCTGCTCCAGCGTGGGCTGCATCGAGCCGGAGGGGATGCGGAACGGCTGCGCGACCGTGAACCGGATGAGCATGGCGAGCGCCAGCGCATAAAGGATCGTGCGCACGTTTTCCCAGAACGAGTCGAGCGCCGACACAGTGCGTACCTCGGTGGTCGTGGTCATACGGTTCTCGCGGCCGCGTCGGCGCCGGGCGGGGAGCGTTCTGCGGAAATGACGACGAAGCTCTGCGCGAGCGGGTAGTCGTCGGTCAAGGAGACATGGATGACCGGCGCCATCCCGGCGGGGGTGATGGCGGCGAGGCGTGCAGCCGCGCCGCCGGTGAGCGCCATCGTGGGCTGGCCGCTGCGCAGGTTCACCACGCCCATGTCGCGCCAGAAGACGCCTTGGCGAATGCCGGTGCCGAGCGCCTTGGCGCAGGCTTCCTTGGCGGCGAAGCGTTTGGCGTAGCTGGCGGCGCGGGAATGGGCGCGCCGCTCCGACCGCGTCTGCTCGGTCTCGGTGAAGAGCCGCTGGACGAAGCGCTCGCCGAAGCGCTCGAGCGATTGCTCGATGCGCCGGATATCGATGAGGTCGGAGCCGATGCCCAAAATCATGCCGTCTTCGCCGCCGTGTCGCCGGGATATGCCACAAAAGCCTTCAGGAAGCGTGCCGCTGCGGCCACAGAGGAACCCTATCGGCCCGGTAAGGCGATTTCAGGCGCGGGCGGCGTCCATCCGGCGGCGCATCTCCTGGATGGCCGCGGCGAAGCCGGTGAAGATCGCCTCGCCGACCAGAAAGTGCCCGATATTCAGCTCGCGGAGCGCTTTAATCGCGGCGATGGGGCCGACGCTCTGGAACGTGATGCCGTGCCCGGCATGGACCTCCAGGCCGCGCTCGGCGGCGTCGGCGGCGGCGGCCTGAAGCGCGGCGAGTTCCGCGGCGGCGCGGGCCGCGTCTCCCGCCTCGACCGCGGCGCAATAGGCGCCAGTGTGAATTTCGATGACCGGCGCGCCCAGCGCCTGCGCGACGGCGTTCTGAACCGGGCTCGGGTCGATGAAGAGGGACACCCGGATTCCCGCCTCGCCGAGGCGGCGGACGTAAGGGGCGACATGGTTGTGCTGCGCGGCGACGTCGAGGCCGCCTTCGGTGGTGCGCTCCTCGCGGCGTTCCGGGACCAAGCAGCAGGCGTGGGGGCGCACCCGAAGCGCGATCTCCAGCATCTCCTTAGCGCAGGCCATTTCCAGATTGATCGGCAGGTCCATCGCCTCCTTGAGACGCAGGAGATCGTCCTCACGGACGTGGCGGCGATCTTCGCGAACGTGCAGCGTGATGCCGTCGGCGCCGGCGTCGCGCGCGACGAGCGCGGCGCGGAGTGGATCGGGATGGGCCCCGCCGCGCGCGTTCCGGATCGTCGCGACGTGGTCGATGTTCACGCCAAGGCGGAGCTTTGGCCCGGTCACTGCGGCGTCCTCGTGCATCAGGCGCCGAGCCCCCGGCTGCCCGGCTTCACGGCCGGGAGTTTCGCGAGTTCGGGGGGCAGCTGGTCGGCGGGGTAAGCGGGGGCGTCGACGCGGGCGAGCGCGATGAGCGGCGCGCCGATGTCGGCCCTGCCGCCGGAGCGGTCGATCAGACAGGCGGCGCCGACGAGGTCGCCGGGATGATCGCGGATGGCGTCCAGGCACTCGCGCGATGACAGACCGGTGGTGACGACATCCTCCACCATCAGCACGCGCTCGCCAGGGCGGATCTCGAAGCCGCGGCGCAGCTGGAAGCGCCCGCCCTCGCGCTCCACGAAGATCGCCCGGGCGCCGAGATGGCGCGCGGTCTCGTAGCCCGGGATGATCGCGCCGATGGCGGGCGAGACCACGACGTCGATGGCGCCGAAGGCGGCGCGGGCTTTCGCCGCCAGCGCCTTGCAGACGCGCTCGGTGCGCGCGGGATCCTGGAAGATGAAGGTCTTCTGGAAGAAAACGGGCGAGTGCAGGCCGGAGGAAAGGATGAAATGCCCCTCCAGGAGCGCGCCGGCGGCGCGGAATTCGTCGAGCACATCCGATTCGGTCATGGCCCTCAGATAGCGCGCCGGAGGGCGGCGGTCGATTGAGACGCGCCTGCAACCGGCTGGCGCGGGCGTTGGACGCGATCGGCGGATCGTGTTTGCCTCCGCCGCATGCCGACGCTCACCGCCGCCCGCTGCGCCACCTGGCGCCCTGGGGCGACCGAATATTTCAAGCGCTACGCCGATGGGCGCTTCGACGAGGCGGGGCGGATGTGGCTGATCCTGCCGCGGGCGGAGGCGCGCATCGACCCCGAGCGCGGCGCGCTGGTTATCGGCGACGCGGGCGTCGACGGCGTTGTGTTCTGCTTGCGCAAGGGGCTCGACGGCGTGTGGGCCTTCGACCCGACCGAGAACGAGTTCCAGCTCAAGGCGGCCAGCCTGGAGCACCTCGAACGCGGCTGGAAAGACGGCACGATCTGGGTGTGATCAGGTCTTGAGGCGGTAGCCGGTGGAAAACATCCAACGGATGACAAGCAGGCACACCGCCATGAACGCCGTGGTCATCGCGAGGCTGACGCCGATATGCACTTCGGACGCGCCGAAGAACGCCCAGCGGAACCCGCTCACAAGATAGACCACGGGATTGAACCAGGAGACCTGCTGCCAGAACTCCGGCAGCATCGAGATGGAGTAGAAGCTTCCGCCGAGGAACGTCAGCGGCATCACCACCAGCATCGGGATGATCTGCAGCTTCTCAAAGCCGTCGGCCCAGACGCCGATGATGAAGCCGAAGAGCGAGAACGTGACAGAGGTGAGAACGAGAAAGAGAAGGACGAGCCCCCAATTCTGGACGGGATAATCGACGAAGAGCCGCGCCGTCGCCAAGATGATGAGCCCAAGCAGCAGCGATTTCGAGGCTGCGGCGCCCACATAGCCGGCGGCGACTTCGACATAGGACACCGGCGCCGACAGCACCTCGTAGATGGTGCCCGAGAATTTCGGGAAGTAGATGCCGAACGAGGCGTTGGAAATGCTCTCGGTGAGGATCGAGAGCATGATCAGGCCCGGAATGATGAAGGCGGCGTAGTCCACGCCGTCGATCTGATTGATGCGCGAGCCGATCGCGGCGCCGAAGACGATGAAGTAGAGCGAGGTCGACAGCACCGGCGACAGGATCGATTGCATCGCCGTGCGCAGCCAGCGCGCCATTTCGAAGCGATAGATCGCGCGAATTGCGTGGAGGTTCATGCGCCGGCGCTCCGCCGCAGGATCGCGGCGCGCAGAAGCGGCAGGCGATCATTGCCGAAATACATGTCGTCGCGATCGAGATACAGGGTGGGCGAGCCGAAGGCCCCGCGGGCCATCGCCTCGTCGGTGTTGTCCTTGAGCGCCGCCTTGATCGACGGCTCAGCGATCGCGGCGAAGAATTCCTCCGGCGCGATCGCGTTGGCGCGGCAGAGATCGGCGAGCACGTCGTCGTGGGCGATGTCGCGATCATCGCGCCAATAGGCCTCGAACACGGAGGTTGCGAAGGGGATGAGCTTGTCTTGCGGGGAAAGCCAGAGGCAGCCGCGCATCGCCTTGACGCTGTTCACCGGAAAGATGCTGGGGGGCATCTTGATCTTGAGGCCGGCGAGGCGCGCCCAGTCCTGCAAATCCTTGGCGGAATAGCGTGCTTTCGCCGGCACCGACGCTTCGCGCGCGGCGTAGACGCTGGGGTTGGCGGCGTTGAAGATGCCGCCGACGAGGATCGGCCGCCACACGATCTCGGCGCCGAGTTCGCGCGCCAAGGGCTGGATGTTGTGGAACGCAAGATACGTCCACGGTGAGGAACAATCGAAGAAGAATTCGATGCGCGGGGGCGCGGCGCTCATGCCAGCCTCCCATTGTGCGGGCGCTCGCCGTGCACGAGGCTGACGAAAATCTCCTCCAGTGAGCTCTGATCCGTGTGCAGATCCTTGTAATCTACGCCGGCTGCGCCGAGGGCGGTGAGGAGTTCGGGGATGCCGGTTTCCTCGGCCTTGGCGTCGAAGGAGTAGACGAGTTCGCCGCCGCCATTGATCAGCTCAAGCTTGAACGGGGAAAGCGCCGCGGGGACGCCTTCAAGAGGCGTGCGCAAATTGAGGACCAGCTGCTTTTTGCCCAGCTTCTTCATCAGCGTGGCTTTCTCCTCCACGACAATGAGTTCGCCCTTGCTGATCACGCCGATCCGATCGGCCATGTCCTCGGCTTCCTCGATGTAGTGCGTCGTTAAGATCACGGTGACGCCGCTTTCGCGCAATCGACGCACCATCGCCCACATGTCCTGGCGCAGTTCGACGTCGACGCCGGCGGTGGGCTCATCCAGGAACAATATCTTGGGCTCATGCGACAGCGCCTTGGCGATCATGACGCGCCGCTTCATGCCGCCCGACAGCGTCATGATCTTCGCGTCCTTCTTGTCCCACAGCGAGAGATCGCGCAGCACCTGCTCCACGAAGGCCTTGTCCGGCGGCTTGCCGAACAGACCGCGACTGAAATTCACCGTCGACCAGACTTTTTCGAACGCATCGGTGGAGAGTTCCTGCGGCACCAGCCCGATCTTCTCCCGCGCGGCGCGAAAGTCTCGGACGACGTCGTGGCCGTCGGCGATGATCGTGCCGCTGGTCGGATTGACGAGCCCGCATACCGATCCGATCAACGTCGTCTTGCCGGCGCCGTTGGGGCCGAGGAGCGCAAAGATCTCGCCCTCGCGAATGTCGAGATTGACGTCGTTGAGGGCCTTGAGGCCGCCGGCATAGACCTTGTTCAGATTCCGGATGGTTATGATCGCTGTCATTGCGCGCGGCGTGTCCCTTTGGCTGCGTCGGGTGGGAAGGTAGGCGCCCGGCCGCGCCGCCGCCACCTCTTACTGGCCGGAGGCCGTTTCTGCGGCGGCGATTTTGCCCTAACATCGCGGCGCGGCAACGGAGGGGCAGTCATGACAGGTGCTGACACGAGCGCGCCGGCGCCGGTGGCGCGGGCGGAACGCATCGAGACCCTGGACGTGGTGCGGGGATTCGCGCTGTTCGGCATCCTGCTGATGAACATCGTCGTCATGGGGCTGCCGTTCGGGGCCTATTTCAATCCGGCCTATGCCGGGCTGCCCAGCGAGGCGGACTTCACTGCGTGGTTCATCACACACACCTTCTTTGAAGGCTCGATGCGGACGTTATTCTCGATGCTGTTCGGCGCGGGATTCATTCTTCTGCTTGAGCGGCTGGAGCAGCGCGCGACGGGGATCGCGGCGGCCAAGATCTATATGCGCCGCCTCGCCTATCTGATGCTGTTCGGACTGATCGACATCGTCGTCTTCCTGTGGTTCGGCGACATCCTGCTCGCCTACGGCGTGGCGGGGCTTTTCCTGCTGCTGTTCTGGAAGGCGACGCTCCGCGGGCTGATCATCTGGGCGGTCGTGATCATGGCCATGACCACGATGTTCAATTTCGGCGGCGGCGAAAAGTTCGCCGGCATGCAGCAGAAGTACGACGCCGCCGTCGCCGCGCGCGCCGCGGGCGGCGCGCTGACGGAAGAGCAGCAAACGACGCTGCGCGAATTCCCGGAGACGATCTCGTTCTTTCAACCCGACGAGGAAGAGAACGAGAAGGCGCTGGAGACGGCGCGGGGGGGCTGGCCTTCTGTCGCGGGGAATAATTTTGGCGAGATCTTCGGCACGCCGATCGGCTTCTTCGCGACGTTCAATGTGCTCGATCCGCTCGCGGCGATGCTCTTGGGCATGATCGCGTATCGGCTTGGGCTGTTGCAGGGGCGCTGGTCGCTCGGGGCGACGCTGGGGCTCTTCGTGGTCGGTTTCGGGATCGGCGTTCCGATCAACCTGATGGAGACGCAGGCCATCATCGCCAGCGGCTACACGATCCACGGCTTTTTCGAGTCGATGCGGACCTATGATATCGGCCGCGTGAGCCTGGCGCTCGGCTGGCTGAGCGTGTTCCTGCTGATCTGCAAGGCGCCGTGGCTCTCCTGGATCCGCTTCGCCGTCGGCAGCGTCGGGCGGATGGCGCTGTCGAACTATCTTTCGCACTCGATCATCGCGGCGGTGTTCTTCATCGGGCTTGGGTATTTCGGAGCGCTTGGCAGAGCTGAACTCTACATCGTGGTCGCCGCGATGTGGGCGTTCAACATCGTCTTCAGCATCCTATGGCTCTCGGTCTTCCGCATGGGACCATTTGAATGGCTCTGGCGCTGGGGCACATACGGGCGCTTGCCGCCGCTGCTGAAGGAACGCGGTTTGGAGCGCCGGCCCCCGGCCGGCGAGGGAGCGACGCCATAATGGCGCACTTGGGATGGCGCTCCCGTGGGTATCTCCCGCATTGCGACAGCCCCGGCACGATCCAGCACATTGTTTTCAACCTTAAGGACGCTCTTCCGCCGGTGACGCAAATGACCTTTGAGGATGTTCAATTGCTGCTCGATCATGGCGCCGGCGAATGTCTCCTAGCGCGCCGAGCGTGCGCGGAGCTCGTTCAAAATTGCCTCCGGCACTACGATGGCGTTCAATATCGTTTGATCGCATGGTGCGTCATGCCGAACCACGTGCATGTTCTTGCCGAGCAACTGCCGGGGCACGCTCTTCACACGATCGTTCACGGATGGAAATCTGTCTCGGCTCATCGCATCAACAAGGCGCTTGGACGAACCGGCGCACTTTGGCAGAGGGAATATTTCGACCGCTTTATGCGCGATGACAGCCAACTCGCCGCCACCGTCGCCTATATTGAAAGCAATCCCGTCGCCGCCCAATTCGTTGAGACCCCCGGCGAGTGGGCGTGGTCGTCCGCGGCGCATCGCTAGGCGAAGCGACGCACATAAGAGAACGCCGGCGTAAAGAGAACGCCGGCCGGGGGCCGGCGCTCCACTACCGAACGCGCCGGGACGGGCGGGGCCGGCGCGGCGCTCACCCGCGGACGCGTTCGGCGCCGCGGACGGCGCGGCTGGTGCGCATTGCGGCGAGGATGTTGGTCAGGTGCTTGGCGTCGGTGACTTCGATGTCGAACACGAGATCGAAGAAATCGGCGCTGCGGCGCTTGGTGCGGATGTTGAGGATGTTGCCCTCGTTCTCCGCGATGATCATGCAAAGCCCGGCAAGCACGCCGCGGCCGTTTTCGACGGTGGCTTCGATTCGCCCCGTCGCCAGCGCGTGATCGAGGGCGGCTTCGGTCCAGCCGAGATCGATCCACTGCATCGATCCTTCGTGCGCAGCCAGCGTTTCGCAATCGATGGTGTGGACGATGACGCCCCTGCCCTGCTCCTGAACGCCGACGATGCGATCGCCGGGGATGGGCGTGCAGCATTCGCCGAAGTGCAGCGAGACGCCGGGCGTCAACCCCGAGCCGCGCACATAGAGCCGGGCCTTGCGCTCCTCCATCGGCTTGCGCTCTTCGTCCTTGCGGATGCGTTCGGCGAGTTGGGGAAACGCCGCCGCCGCCACGGCGGCCGATTTCACGGAGCCCTCGCCCACCGCGATGAAGAGATCGTCCACGCCGCCTTCGCCAAGACGCTTGGCGGTGTCGTCAAGCGACGTTTCCGCGAGATCGCGGCCGTAGCGGTGCAGCGCGTGGGCGACGAGCTCGCGGCCCAGTTTGAGGAATTCTTCGCGGCGCGCGATGCGCTCAAGGCGGCGCTGATGCGATTTCGCGCGGCCGGTCTTGGTGAGCGATTCCCAGCCGGGCACCGGCGCGGGCGCATCGCCGCAAACGATCTCGACCACGTCGCCGTTGCGCAATTGCGTCCGCAGCGGGCGCTCATCGCCATTGATCACCGCGCCGACGCACGTGTCGCCGATGTGGGAATGGACGGCGTAGGCGAAGTCGAGCGGCGTGGCGCCCTGCGGAAGGTCGATCAGAGCGCCCTTCGGCGTGAACGTGAAGACGTGATCCTGATAGAGGTCGAGCTTGGCGTGCTCCATGAACTCCTCGGGATCGCCGCCGTGTTCGGCGATCTCCAGGAGCGAGCGCACGGTCTCGCGCGGATCGAGCCCCATTGACGCCGCCTGCTCGGCGTCGAAGCCGTAGGAATTGTTCTTGTAGCGCCAATGCGCGGCGACGCCCGCCTCCGCGAGTTGATCCATTTCGTCGGAGCGAATCTGAATTTCGACGCGCGCGTTGCCGGGTCCGATGACGATGGTGTGGATGGAGCGGTAGCCGTTGGGCTTGGGATTGGAGATGTAATCCTCCAAAGCCTCGGGCACGCAGCGCCAGGCGCGATGAATGAGACCCAGCGCGCGATAGCAATCGTCGGCGTCGGCCACAATGACGCGAAAGGCGTGGATGTCGGCGAGATCGGCGAGGCCCACGTTCTTGCGCTGCATCTTGCGCCAGATCGAATAGGGCTGCTTCTCGCGGCCCAAAACGCGGGCGTCGAGACCGGCGTTCATCAGCATCTCGTAGATGCGTTCCGAGATCAGCGAGAGGCTCTTGCCTTTATCGAGGCGCAATGTCTCAAGGCGGCGCTGGATGGCGGCGGCGGCGTCCGGGAACGCCTCGGGAAACGAGAGATCCTCAAGCTCGGCCGCCATCTTCTCCATGCCGATGCGGCGCGAGAGCGGTGCGTAGATCTCCAGGGTCTCCAGCGCGATGCGCCGGCGTTTCGCCTCTGTCGGGATGTGCTGGATCGTGCGCATGTTGTGCAGGCGATCCGCGAGCTTCACCAGCAGGACGCGCACATCCTTCGACATCGCCAGGATGAATTTCTGCAGACTCCCGGCCTGGCGTTCGTTCTCGGCGAGCTCTTCCAGCTTGGAGAGCTTGGTGACGCCTTCCACGAGCGCGAGGATGTGGGCGCCGAACGCGCCTTCGATCTGCTCCGGCGTGGCGACGGTGTCTTCCAGCGTATCGTGCAGCAGGCCCGCGACGATGGTCTGGGTGTCGAGTTTGTATTCGGTGAGGATGCCGGCGACCTGGATCGGATGGGCGAAGTAGGGATCGCCGGAGTGGCGGCGCTGGCTGCCGTGCATCGCCGTGGCGAAGACGTAGGCGCGGTTGATCAGCGCCTCGTCCGCCTGCGGATCATAGGCGCGAACGCGCTCCACCAGTTCGAACTGACGCAGGATTTTGGCGCGCGCGTGAAGCGGCGCAGGCGCCGAAGGCGCGCCGTCCGGAGGCGGGAGGGCGGCGTGTGTCGGAGCGGCCGGGGCGCCGCCGTCCATGGCCTAATAGCGCTCGTCGCGTTGCGCCTCGGCTTCCGCCTGGAGCGCGCGGATGACGTCCTCTTCGCTGGTCTCAACGGGCGCGGCGAGCGCCAGCTGATCCTGCTCGTCCTCGGCGCGGGCGGCCGGCTGCACGTCCTGGAACTGAAGGACGAGGCTGTCGCGCACTTCTTCCGGGGCGAGGGCGCCATCAGCGATCTCGCGCAGCGCGAGGACGGGGGGCTTGTCGCGGTCAAGGTCCACCAGCGGGGCCGCGCCGGAGGTGATCCCGCGGGCGCGGTGCGCAGCAAGCAGCACCAGGGCGAACCGGTTGGGGACCTTTTCGACGCAATCTTCAACGGTGACGCGGGCCAAGACTTATCCTCAGGTTGCGGGAGGGAGAGGGCTAAACGATCAAGATATGCGGCCCGCCTCGCCTTCGCAATCGCGAAACCGCAAGCCAGCCGCGCGTTCCACCCCCTGATCGGGCAGGCGGGACAGGAGCGACCGGGCGGTCGGCCCATTCGGCGGCAGACGCCAGCCGGGCGCGATCTCGGCCAGCGGCGCCAGGACGAAGGCGCGCTCATGGGCGCGGGGATGCGGCAGCGTCAGCCCGGGTTCCGAGACGACCCGGCCGGCGAAATCGATGATGTCGAGGTCGAGGGTGCGGGCCGCCCAGCGCGCCCGGCGCTCGCGGCCAAAGGCGCGCTCCACGGCCAGCAGAAGCGCGAGCAGCGCGCGAGGGTCGTTCTCCGCGGTCCAGAGCTCGACGACCGCGTTCAGGTAGGGCGGCTGCCCGTGCGTCTCAGGACCGGGCGGCCACGGCGGGCTTCGCCATGCGCTCGAAACCGCCGTGATCGTGACGCCGCCCTCCCCGGCCAAGGTTTCAAGCGCCGCCTCCAAGAGCGCCGCGCCCGCCAGCCCCCGGTGCGGCAGATTGGCGCCGAGGCCGACATAGCAGCGGTGCGCCGTTTCCATCGCGCCGCCGC
Organism: Alphaproteobacteria bacterium; assembly: GCA_016124255.1. Lineage (GTDB taxonomy): Bacteria > Pseudomonadota > Alphaproteobacteria > Caulobacterales > Aquidulcibacteraceae > CADEEL01. The sequence continues at coordinate 11,263 of WGOB01000033.1, forward strand.
CGCGCTTAGCTTCGTCCATCGCCGCTCCGCATTTCGGGACTTTCAGACCCCATGTCCGATCTCTTGGATCGCCTCATCCACCCGGATGAACGCATCGCGCTCTTCATCGACGGCGCCAATCTCTATTCGGCCGCGCGCGGGCTGCAGTTCGACATCGATTACAGGAAGCTGCTCGACGCGTTCCGCGCCGAAGGCCGGTTCATCCGTGCGAATTATTACACGGCGCTGATCGAGGATCAGGATTTCTCCCCCGTTCGTCCGCTGGTCGATTGGCTCGATTATAACGGCTACACGCTCGTCACCAAGCCGGCGCGCGAATACACCGATGCGACGGGCCGCCGTCGCATCAAGGGCGACATGGACATCGAAATCACCGTCGACATGATGGAGGCGGCGAAGTTCGCCGATCATGTGTTCCTGTTTTCCGGCGACGGCGACTTCACGCCGCTGGTGAAGGCGCTGCAGCGCTACGGCGTGCGGGTGAGCGTGGTCTCCACCATCCGCACCACGCCGCCCATGGTCGCAGACGAGCTGCGCCGACAGGCCGATAATTTCGTCGATCTCGTCGATCTCGCCGCCATCGTGGGGCGCTCGCCGCGGGACCGCGGCGGCGAGCGCGACCGCGTTCCCGCCGGCCGCTATGACGACGCAGACGATTCCTAGCTAGATCCTTGGCTTATTCTCAATTCTTTCGTTCAACCGGTCGCCGCTTGAGCGGACATCGCTGCAGCGCGGCGCCGCGAAAGCGCTCGCGGCGTCGCGGGCGGCGCGGCATAAGGCGCGCATGACGCCCGAAGCGCCCCGCGATTGCCCGCTCTGCCCGCGCCTGGTCGCGTATCGGGAAGCGAATGCGCGCGCCGAGCCCGACTGGTTCAATGGGGCCGCGCCGAGTTTCGGCGATCCGGAAGCACAGCTCCTGGTGGTGGGGCTGGCGCCAGGGCGCACCGGCGCAAACCGAACGGGGCGGCCGTTCACCGGCGATTATGCGGGCGAGCTGCTCTACGGGACGCTGACGGCATTCGGCTTCGCCGCCGGCGAATACCGCGCCGACCCCAACGACGGCTTCACGCTGCGCGGGGCGATGATCACCAACGCCGTGCGCTGCGCGCCGCCGGAGAACAAGCCGACGCCCGACGAGATCGCGCGGTGCCGCCCGTTCCTGGCTGCGCGGATCGACGCGCTGCCGCGTCTGAAGGTGCTGATCGCGCTTGGGGCGATCGCACACGAGAGCGTGCTGCGCGCGCACGACCTGAAGACGGCGCAGGCGCGGTTCGCACATGGCGCGGAGACAGAGCTGACGCCGGCGCGCACGATGCTCTCGTCCTATCATTGCTCGCGCTACAACACGCAGACGCGCCGGCTGACGACGGCGATGTTCGAGGCGGTGTTCGCGCGCGCGGCGGCGCTGATCGCGGCGTGATCTAGAGCATCTTCCGACCATACGCGATCGCCCCGCGATCGAATGGTCGGAAAAAGACGTTCAACACATTCTAATAGAGAGCAACTTTATCCGACCTCGGAATCGCAACGCGATTCCAGTAGGTCGGATGTTGCTCTAGCGGCGCAGCGCGGCTGCATACACCGCCTCGGTCTGCTCCACCACGCGGTCCCAATCATAGGGCGCCATTGAGAAGCTCTCGGGAACCGCAAACGTCTCGCACGGCGTGCGCAGTTTCGCCGCCAGCGCGTCGGCATCGTGCAGCGGAAAGTAGTGGTGGCCGGGAAGCTCCACATCGAGATTGGGCTGGATGTCGCTCATGATCGTGGGCGCGCCGGCCGCCATGGCTTCCAGCGCGGCGATGGGCAGGCCTTCGTGGCTCGATGCGAGCACGAAGACGGACGCGTTCGCATAGAGCGTCGACAGCGCCTCCTGACGCAGCGCGCCGGTGAAGACCACGCGATCCGACGCGCGCTGGACCAGGGCGCGGGAGTATTCGTCAGCATGGTCGGCGCCGCCGGCGATGACGAGCTTCGCATCGAGCCCCGACTTGCGGTGCGCCTCGATCAGGTCATCGAAGCATTTGCTGGGTACGAGCCGACCCACCGACAGGATGAAGCCGTGAGGCTGCAGATCATATTTCGCGAGGGTCGCCGCCGGATCAGGGTCGTTCGGCATGCGGGCGGCGCCGTTCGGGATGTAGGCGATGCGGGACGCGCGGCTCGGGTGGCGACGCTGCAGCATCTCGGCGACCGAGCGCGACACCACGATGACCCGATCGGCGAAGCGGACGCTCAGCCATTCGCCCAGCCGCAACGTCCACCGCCCGATCGCATTCCATTTCGGGCGGTTGTAGTCCTGGCCGTGGTGGGTGACCACGACGCGTTTGCCAAACAGCTTTGCGATCGGGGTGAACAAGCCCGGGCCGATCGCATGCAGGTGGATGAGTTCGGGATTGTAGACCAAGACGGCGAACACTACGCCCCAGATGGTGTGAAGCAGCGCCTCCAGGTGCTTGTTGCGCACGGACCAGATCGGCCGGATGTCCAGACCGTCGGCGAGGGTCGCGGGCTCGGGCATGTAGCTGCGCCGCGCGAGCACGGTGAATCGCCGCCCCGACATCCGCGCGAGCCGGGGATAGATCTGGCCGCAATGGCTCTCCACGCCGCCCTGTACATTGGGAAAGCCGCGAAGGCCCAGCACCGCGACCCGGGTCGCCGACCTATCGCCCGCCTTGGCGGGCGCTGCATCGCGCGCCTGCCCGGTTGCGTCCGGCGAGACGTCGGCTGGGTGACGGGGCGTACCGATCTGCGACACTTGGCACTCCTGCGACGCCCGCGCGCCAGGCGCGCCGTGCATCGGCCGTTCCAAGGCGAACTGTATAACTCGCTACACCTATTTTGGCGCGCGCACTCGCCTGATCGGGGCGCCCTTTTGCTGCAGTGCGGCGGCATGTCGCCTCGGGAACCGCCGGCCGCCGGCCCGGGCGCCTGCGACCTGATCTAGCCCCGGTCGCGCAGCAGCCGCCCCTGCTGGCGCTTCCACTCCCGGTCCTTCGTGGCGTCGCGCTTATCGTGGGCCTTCTTGCCGCGCGCGAGCGCGAGTTCGAGCTTCGCAATGCCCCGCTCGTTGAAATAGAGCTTCAACGGCACCAGCGTCCGGCCCTCGCGCTCGACAGCGCCTTTGAGCTTTGCGAGCTGGCGTTTGTGGACGAGCAGCTTCCGCGGGCGACGCGGCTCGTGGTTGAATTGCGAGGCCGGGGCGTATTCGGGGATGTGGGCGTTCACGAGAAAAAGCTCGTCGCGATCTGGGCTGGCGTAGCTCTCGGCGATGTTGGCCCTGCCCGCGCGCAGCGCCTTCACCTCGGTGCCGAGGAGCTGGATGCCCGCCTCGATCACCTCCTCAATGAAATAGTCAAAGCGCGCGCGGCGGTTCTCGGCGATCAGTTTGCGCTCCATCAATTGTCCAGCGCTCCCGCCTTGGCCATCGCCGCGCGCACGGCCGCCTGCCCCGCCGCGCTCAACGGGATGATCGGGCTGCGCGCCTCGGGCGAGACGTCGGCGATGAGCGAGAGCGCGTATTTCGTCGGCGCCGGCGATGGTTCGCAGAACAGGGCCCGGTGCAGGTCCGCTAGAGCGTCATTGATGGCGCGGGCGGCTGCATAATCTCCGGCGCGGCATGCGTCCTGGAGCGCAGCGCACGGACCCGGCGCAACGTTTGCGGTTACCGAGATGCAGCCGTCGCCGCCCATGGCGTTGAACCCCAGCATGCTGTCGTCGTCTCCCGATAGCAACGCAAACGACGACGGGCAGCCGGCGCGATGGCGCGGCACGCGGCCCATGTCGCGGCTTGCGTCCTTTATCCCTACAATCCCCGGCAGCGCGGCGATGCGGATCACGGTTTCAGGCAGCAGGTCGGTCCCGGTGCGGGAGGGCACGTTGTAGACGACGATCGGGAAGTCGGTCGCTTCCGCGATGGATTGATAATGCGCGGCCATGCCGTCCTGGGAGGGGCGGTTGTAATAGGGCGTGACCACGAGCGCGGCATCGGCCCGCGCCGCCTTGGCCTGGGCGACGAGGTGAACCGCGTGCGCGGTCGACGCCGCGCCGCAGCCGGCGATCACGGGAACACGGCCGGCTGCCGCCTCCACACACAGCGCGATCACGCGCGCGTGTTCATCATCCGACAGCGTGGGCGATTCGCCCGTGGTTCCCGCTGGAACAAGCCCGTGGGACCCGGCCGCGACCTGGCGATCGACGAGGCGCTGCATCGCCGCATCGTCAATTTTCCCGTTTCGGAACGGCGTGATAAGCGCGGGTATCGAGCCCTGAAACATGTCGGCGGCGCCCTGATCGCATCGCGCGTGTGGAAATCGCGCGAATCCTGCCGCAAATTTGGGGGATCAGGCAATCGGACGCGAGCGCCTAGGACGCCGCGCCAGCGCCGCGCTCCCAGCGGCGCGCCGTTGCGTCACAGCGATGGCGCGACGGATGCGTGGGGGAAGCGTGGGGGTCGAACAGGGCTCGCGCCGTGCGCGAGGCCGCACTAGGCTTCTTGGGTCGCGTGGCCCGATGGCGGAGGCGGGAATGAACGATTGGTGGAAACCGGTCGGGGCAGCATTGTGCGTCGGGTTGCTCGGCGTTCTTGTGGCCGGCGGCGCAAGGCAATTCGCCAGCGCCGAACAGGCGGAGACGACGAATTTCCAGCTGGCGTCGGCGACGATGCCGGAGCGGCCCTCAGCAGTTGAATTCGCGCGGCTGCGCGACGGCTTCCGCGCCGCGAGCGCCAATGATTGGGCGACGGTGCGCGCGCTGCGCGACGGCGCATCTGACCCGTTGGTTCGCCGCGTGTTGCAATGGCGCTATGCGTCTTCCGCCGACGCGCCGATGAGTTTCTCCGATATCGCAGCGGCGTTGCGCGAGCTTGAGGATTGGCCGGGTCGCGAGTCGATGCGCCGGCGCGCGGAGCTCGCGATCTTCGATTCGGCGCTCTCGTTCGGCGACCGCGTCGCCTGGCTGCGCGCCGAGGGCGGGCCCCAGACCGGCGAAGGCAAAGTGGCGCTGGCGCAGGCGCTGCGCCGCACCAGCCAGGTTGACGAGGCCAACCGCCTCGCGCGCGAGGCGTGGCGCGAGGACACCCTGAACGACCGCGCCGAGGCGATCGTGCTCGATGAGTTCGGCGCGGCGCTCTCCACCGACGATCACGCCACGCGCGTCGACCGGGCGCTGTGGCGCGGACAGCGCGGCACGGCGCAGCGGCTGATGACGCGGCTTTCGTCCGCCGACCGCCAGCTCGCGCAAGCGCGCATCGTGCTGCAGACGCGGCCGCGGCGCGGCGTCCAGGCGTCGGTCGATGCGGTGCCCGCCGAGCGCGCGGACGATCCGGGCTTTCTCTATGACCGCGCGCGCTACATCCGCATCAGCGGCCGACCGGAAGATGCGGTCGCCTACGCGCGCCGGATCGATGGGCGCCAAGCGCCGGGCTTCGCGCGCGACGACATCTTCGCGGAGAAGCGGCGCTACATCTCGCGGGCCATGCGGGCGCGGGACCGGCAGTCCGCATACGCGCTGACCGCTGACCACGGCATGACCAGCGGCGAGCAATTCGCCGACGCGGAATGGATGGCCGGGTGGCTGGCGCTGCGCTTCCTCGACAAGCCGCAGGATGCAGCGGCGCATTTCGCGCATCTCGACGAGAACGTTTCGACGCCCGTCAGCCGCGCGCGCGCGCTCTATTGGCGCGCGGAAGCCGCGCGTGCGCTCGGTCAGAATGGGGACGCGGACGCGCGCCTCGAAGAAGCGGCGCGTTACGACTTCACCTATTACGGGCAGCTCGCGGCGGCGCGGCGCGGCGGCGTGATGCGGCTCGCCGAATTGAGCCCACCGGTTTCAGACCAGGTGCGGCTGGCGTTCGAGAACCGCGAACTGGTGCGTGCGCTGCGGCTGATCTCGGAATTCGGGACTCAACGCGATTTTGAATCGATCGCCTATTATCTCGACGACACGCTCGACAATCCCCAGGAGCTTGAACTCCTCTCGGCGCTGGCGCGCGAAGCGTCCTACATGCGGACTTCGGTGCGGGCGGCGAAATCCGGCATCCGCCGCGGGGTGGTGGCGGTGAACGCGGCCTTCCCGATGGTGGATCTGCCGGAGCGGGTGCGCGATTCCTCACGGCCCGAGCCAGCGCTGGTGTTCGCTATCATCCGCCAGGAAAGCGAATTCGATCCGGGCGCCGTAAGCCATGCGAACGCGCGCGGCCTGATGCAGATCATCCCGCCGACGGCGCGCTCAACGGCGCGGCGGCTGGGCATGAATTACCAGCTTGCATCGCTGACGAGCGATCCGGCGTACAACATGACGCTCGGCTCGGCCTATCTCGGCGACCTGATCGATTCCTGGGGCGGCTCGTACGTGCTGGCGATCGCATCGTACAACGCCGGCCCCGGACGCGCGCGGGAATGGATCAACGATTGGGGCGATCCGCGCCAACGCGGCGTCGACGTCGTCGACTGGATCGAACTGATCCCGATCTCGGAGACGCGGAACTACGTCCAGCGCGTGATGGAGAACCTGCAGGTCTACCGCCATCGCATCGCGGGCGCGCCCTCGCCGATCGCGATCGAGCAGGATCTGCGCCGCGGCTCGTTCTGATCCATCAGGTTTCGGCCAACGCGGCGGCGAACACCGCGGGATCGACATTGCCGCCGCTGGCGACGACGACGACCGTGCGGCCCTTGGCGTCCAGACGGCCTGAGAGCAGCGCCGCGAGCGCCGCAGCGCCGCCAGGCTCCACGACGACCTTGAGATGGTGAAACGCCAAACGCATCGCGGCGCGCACCGCAGCGTCGGACGCCGTGACAGCGCCGGCGAGATGGGCGCGCGCAAGCGCGAACGGAATTTCGCCCATGCGGTCCACGAGCAGCGCATCGCATATGGAGCGCACGCCGGGCGCATTGGCCTCGATCCGACCGGATTGAAGGCTGCGTGAGAGATCATCGTGGCCTTCGGGCTCGACCGCGAAAATCCGCGCATGGGGATGGCGAGCATGCACCGCAAGCGCGACGCCGGCGACAAGCCCGCCCCCGCTTGCGGGAACGGCGACGATGTCGGTCGCGACGTCTTCCGCGATCTCCAGCCCGCACGTGCCCTGCCCCGCGATCACGTAGGGATCGTCGAACGGCTTCACGAGCGTCAGCCCGCGCTCTTCGGCGAGGCGCACGCCGATCGCTTCGCGGCTCTCGCGGACGCGATCGTAAAGCACGATCTCGGCGCCGAGCGCGCGGGTCTGAGCAAGTTTCGTCTGCGGCGCGTCGGACGGCATCACGATCGTGGCGTCGACGCCGAACAACCGCGCGGCGCCGGCGACGCCGGCTGCATGGTTGCCGGAAGAAAACGCGACGACGCCTGCCGCGCGTTCCGCCGCGCTCATCACGGCGAGGCGATTGTAGGCGCCGCGGAACTTGAAGGCGCCATAGCGCTGCAGGCATTCGGCCTTGACCAGCACGGTGGCACCGACTGCTTCATCCAGCGCCTCGGCGTGCAGGAGCGGCGTGCGCCGGGCCACGCCCTTGAGCCTGTCGGCGGCGATCTCAACATCGGCGAATGTGGGGATGATCATTGCTGTCCTCCTCAAGCGTGCGGTTTGGCCCGGCGCGTTGGCGGCGCCGTCAGGGGGTCGTCCGGCCAATGATGCTTGGGATAGCGGCCGCGCATCTGCGCGCGCACGTCGGCGTAGGAGCCGCGCCAGAAGCCCGGCAGGTCGCGCGTCATCTGAACGGGACGCTGGGCGGGAGACAAGAGCCGCACCAGCAAGGGCGCGCGGCCGCGCGCGACGCTGGGATGCACGGCAAGGCCGAACATGTCCTGCAAGCGTACGTCGACGGCGGGGCCGTTCTCGGCTTCGTAATCGATCAGCGCGGATGCGCCGCCGGGCGTCTGGTAGCGCGTCGGCGCAGCCTCCGCGAGCGCGCGGCGCTGCGCGAAGGCGAGCTGCTGCTCCAGCGCGCGGCCAAGGCGGCCGTCGCCGAGCGCATCGAGATCGCGCGCGCCGTCGATGGCTGGCGCGAGCCATTCATCGAGCGTCGCGGTCAACGCCTCGTCCGACCAGTCGGGCCAGTCCGGGCCTTCGAGGCGGCGCAGGAGCGCGACGCGCGCACGCAGCTGACGATCGGGCGCCGACCACGGCAGCAGCGCCAAGCCGGCGCGCGCCGTGGCTGCAACCCACGCCCGCGCCAACTCCTCCGCGTTCGGACTTTCGAGCGGCGTTTCGGCGAGCACGATGCGGCCCAGCCGGCGCACCCGACGTGCGCGCACGCGACGGGTCTCGGCGTCGAACGCGACGTCGGTCTCGATCACGATGGAGTCCGCAAAGGCGGTCTCCACTTCGGCGGCGGAAATCGCCGCGGCGAGCAGGATCTGCGCGCGATCGGCCGGGCCTGCGATCTCAGCAATGACGAGAAAGTCCTCGCGCGCGAGCGCATCGCTGGGCGCAAGCCGCGCGGCGCGTCCGTTCGCCATCACGAACTCGCCTGCGCCCTGCGCGCGCGCTTTCGCGATCCGGTCGGGATAGGCGCGCGCCAGCACGGCGCCGACACGCATTGCGCCTGCAGCGCCTTTGGCGCCGGCGCGCTCCGCGATGCGGCGCGCCAAGGCGCGTGCGGCCTCGGCGCGCGGACCGCGGTCAACATCCAGCTGCGCAAGACGCGCGGCAAGGTCGATGTCGCGCCCGCCGAGGCCTTGCTCGGTCAGCACCATAGCGATCCGCGCCGCGCAGCCGCGCTCCTCCGGCGCGGACGCGAGCACCATATGCGCGAGCCGCGGCGGGAGAGGCAGCCGCGAGAGCGCCGCGCCATGGGCGGTCAGGCGCGCGTCGGGGTCGAACGCGCCGATCTGCGCAAGGAGGTTTTGCGCCTCGGCCCAAGCGGGCGCCGGCGGGGGATCGAGCCAGGTCAGCGCACGCGGATCGCGCACGCCCCAGGCGGCGAGATCAAGCGCCAACCCAGAAAGATCGGCGTCGAGCATTTCTGGACGATCGAAGGGGGAGAGCGCGCGTGTCTCGCCTTCGGCCCACAGACGAATGCAGACGCCGGCTTCGAGGCGTCCGGCCCGGCCACGACGTTGCTCTGCGGCCGCCTGGCTGACGCGCACCGTCTCCAGGCGCGTCAGCGCGAGACCCGGCTCGTAGCGGGCGCGGCGCGTGAGGCCGCTGTCGACGACAACGCGCACGCCTTCGATGGTGAGGCTCGTCTCGGCGATCGATGTGGCGAGCACGATCTTGCGCCGACCGCGCGGCGAGCGCGCGATCGCTGCATCCTGCGCGGCGGGCGCAAGCGCGCCGTAGAGCGGGAGAATGTCCGTGTCCGGCGCATCGAGCGTCTCGCGCAACGACGCCGCCGCGCGTTCGATCTCGCGCGCGCCCGGAAGGAAGGCAAGGATCGAACCTTGCTCGCGTGCGTGCGCGCTGCGGATTGCGGCGGCGGCGGCTTCTTCGATCCGCGACCGCGGATCGCGCGGGCGATATTGGACGTCCACAGGATAGAGGCGGCCCCTAGATTCGATCACCGGCGCTGCGTCGAGCAGCGCTGCGATCCGCGCCGCATCGAGCGTGGCGGACATCACCAGAAGGCGCAGATCCGGCCGGAGGCCGCTCTGCGCATCGCGCGCGAGCGCCAGGCCCAGATCGCCCTCAAGGCTGCGCTCGTGGAATTCATCGAACAGCACGGCGGCGACGCCGGGCAGTTCGGGGGCGGCCAAGATGCGGCGCGTGAACACGCCTTCAGTCAGCACTTCGATGCGGGCGGCGGGGCCGACCTTCGTATCGAGGCGGACGCGATAGCCGACCGTCTCTCCGACCTGCTCGCCGAGACTGGCGGCCATCCGCGCCGCCGCTGCGCGCGCCGCTATCCGCCGCGGCGAAAGGAGGATGATCCGCCCGCCCACGGCCCATGGTTCGTTCAGAAGCGCCAGCGGCGCGCGCGTGGTCTTGCCCGCGCCGGGCGGGGCGACGAGAACCGCCTCGCTGCGCGCGCGGAGCGCGGCTTTGAGATCGTCCAGAACTGCTTCGATCGGCAGCATGCGGCGAAGCCCTTACCGGGCCCCCGGGGCGCCGCCAAGCGCGGGACGGCCGCCGCTACACGGCGACATTGGCGTTCGTCGCGGCGCAGTTTATGGATGCGCCTTTAGAGGAGCGAGATGATCCGATTCCCGACCCGCATGGCGGCCATGGGGCTGGCGGTTCTGGCTGTCACCGGCTGCGCGAGTTCCGGAAACCGGGACGGCGACGACGACAGCCGCGGGGACCGCACGCGCCGCGGTTTCGCCAACGCCGCGACGTCGCCGCTCCGCGACGTGGGCCTCATCCGGCCGGACATTCCGGAGATCCTGGAAGAGCTCAAGTATCCGTATTCAACGCTGAATCTCATGGGCGGGTGCCCGACCATCCTCTACGAGATCGGGCAATTGGACGCGGTTCTCGGCGAGGAGGAATACCAGCCGGAGCCCGACCGGACGATGACCGAGCGCGGGGCGGACGAGGCGTCCAACGCGGCCGTCAACGCCGCGGGCGACCTGGCGGGCGATGCGGTCCCGTTCCGCTCATGGGTCCGGCGCCTGAGCGGGGCTCAGCGCGCCCAGCGGCGCTATGCCGAAGCCATCGAAATGGGCCAGACGCGCCGGGCGTTCCTGCGCGGCTACGGCGCCTCGCTCGGCTGCCGCGCGGTGGTCCCGGCGCCGCCCCCGCCGCCGGAGACCGCCCAGCGCGAGGATCGCGAGCGGCGCAATCCGCACCCGGCCGGTGTGGGCTCCCCGCCCTAAGTCCAAAAAGCTGCTCTATAACTTCATGTTTCTAGAGCATCTTTGGTGCGTTGAGTGCGACGCCCCGTTTCCGTCGCTCAAGCGGGTTCTACTTGAGCGGATATTGCTCAGCCCGCTGCGCGCGTCCAGCGTTCGCGGAACGCGACTGCGAAATCGCCGAAGCGTCCAGCGGCGATCGCGTCGCGCATGCGCTGCATCAGCCGCTGATAATAGGCGAGATTGTGCCAGGAGAGCGCGACCTGCGCGAACAATTCGTCGCTGCGCACGAGGTGGTGGAGAAACGCCTTAGAGTAATCTCGGCTGGCGGGGCAATGGAGCGTCGCGTCGAGCGGCAAGCCATCCTCAGCGAAGCGCGCGTTCTTGAGATTGAGCGGGCCATCGTCGCTCCAGGCCTGGCCGTGGCGGCCCGAGCGCGTGGGGATGACGCAATCGAACATGTCGATCCCGCGCGCGACGGCTTCGACGAGATCGATCGGCTTGCCGACGCCCATCAGGTAGCGCGGACGATCCTGCGGCAGGAGCGGCGCCACACCGTCGAGCGTGCGCAGCATCTCGGCCTGCGGTTCGCCGACCGCCAAGCCGCCGATGGCGTAGCCGTCAAAGCCTTCGCGCGTGAGCGCCTCGGCGGAGCGACCGCGCAGACCATCATCGACGCCGCCCTGCACGATCGCAAAAAGGTTCTGCGCATCACGCGATCCGAACGCGCGCTTGCAGCGCTCGGCCCAGCGCAAAGAGCGTTCCATGGCGGTCTCGACTTCGGCGTGCGGGGCTGGCAGCGCGGGGCATTCGTCGAGCTGCATGATGATGTCGACGCCCAAGAGATCGGCTTGGATTTGCGTCGCGCGTTCCGGCGTCAGTTCGTGCGCGGACCCATCGATGTGGCTGCGAAAGACCACGCCGGTCTCGCTCAGTGTACGGAGCTTCGCCAGCGACATGACCTGATAACCGCCGCTGTCGGTGATGATCGGGCCGGCCCAGCCAGTGAAGGCATGCAGGCCGCCGAGGCGTGCGACGCGTTCGGCGCCGGGGCGGAGCATCAGGTGGTAGGTGTTGGAGAGCATGATGTCGGCGCCGGTGGATTTCACCTGCTCGACGGAGAGCCCCTTGACGCCGCCGGCGGTGCCGACGGGCATGAAGGCGGGCGTGCGGATGGGGCCGCGGGAGGTCGTGAGCACGCCCGTGCGCGCCGCGCCGTCAGTCGCCGCGATGGAGAACGGAAACGCGCTCACGCTGCGCTGCGCCAGAAGAGACACGCGTCGCCGTAGGAATAGAAGCGGTAGCGTTGTGAGATGGCTTGGGCGTAGGCGGCATGGGCGCGCTCCAGGCCGATGAAGGCGGCGATCAGCATGAACAGCGTGGAGCGCGGGAGATGGAAGTTGGTCCAGAGGCCGTCGACGATGCGGAAGCGGTAGCCCGGGGTGATGAAAATGTCGGTCGCGCCGGTTGTCGCGCGCACCTCTCCCGATTCGTCGGCGGCGGATTCAAGCGTTCGCAGCGCCGTGGTGCCGATTGCAACGATGCGGCGCCCGGCGCGCCTTGCCTGGTTGATCCGCGCGGCCGTCTCTTCGCTGATTTCGCGCCATTCGCTATGCATCACGTGGTGCGCAGTGTCGTCGGCCTTCACCGGAAGGAACGTGCCGGCGCCGACGTGCAGCGTCACGAAGGCGCGACCTAGTCCCGCGCCGTCGAGGGCGCGCAGAAGATCTTCGGTGAAGTGGAGACCCGCCGTCGGCGCCGCGACAGCGCCGTCGCGGCGCGCATAGACCGTTTGATAGTCCGCGACATCGGCTTCGTCCTCGGGACGTCGGCCGGCGATGTAAGGCGGCAGCGGCATCGTTCCGTGCGCGGCGATGGCAGCGTCGAGATGGGCGCCGCCGAGGTCGAAGTCGAGGGTGACGACGCCGGCCTCGTCCTTCTCCGCGACGCGTGCGTCAAACGTGCCGAAGCGCACCATGTCTCCGATTTTGAGCCGCTTGCCGGGCTTCATGAACGCGCGCCAGCGTGCGGGACCGGCGCGCTCTATCAGCGTCGCCTCGACGCGGGCGGCGCCGTCGTCGCGTTCGCGTACGCCCTTGAGCCGCGCGGGGATGACGCGTGTATCGTTGAAAACCAGGAGATCACCGGCGCGGAACAGCGTCGGCGCCTCGCCGACGGTTCGGTCTGCGAACGCCGCGCCTTCGTCGATCAGCAAGCGGGCGCTCTCGCGAGGCCGTGCGGGCCTGAGCGCGATCAGCGCCTCCGGCAGTTCAAAATCGAACAGATCAACGCGCATTGTGCATCACGCGCCCGACACCACGAGCGAACGGCCTGCGCGCTGCGCGCCCCTCACGCCGTCCGCATGCTGACGATCTTGCCTGGCGCGCGCGGGGGTTCGCCTTTCGGCAGAGCATCGACGTGCTCCATGCCGGACGTGACCTCGCCCCAGACCGTGTATTGGCTGTCAAGGAAGCGGGCGTCGGCGAAGCAGATGAAGAACTGGCTGTTGGCGGAGTTCGGATCCTGCGAGCGGGCCATGGAGCACACGCCGCGCACGTGCGGCTCGCGCGAGAATTCGGCCTTGAGGTTGGGCTTGTTGGAGCCGCCGCGGCCGGAGCCGGTGGGATCGCCGCCTTGCGCCATGAAGCCGTCGATCACGCGATGGAACACCACCCCGTCATAGAAGCCTTCGTTGGCGAGCTCGGTGATCCGCTGCACGTGGCCGGGCGCAAGGTCAGGCCGGAGCTTGATGTGCACCTCGCCCGCCTCGAGCGTCATCACTAGTTCAGGAACGGTATGATCGACCACCAGCGTCTCTCTCTTTCTTGAGTGCGCGGTACGCGCGCAGGAACTTCGATATCGCAGACGGAGAAATCCGCCCGGCGATCACGGCGCACATCCTGGATCAGATCGCGGAAATCGCGGCTGTCGGTGCGCATCACAAAGATGGGCGCGCGCTCGGTCTCCGGCAGATCGGCTGCGACGCGCACCTGCAGCATGCGATCGGGATTCGTCGGCGGCTCGCCGACGTTCAGCGCGCGCACGACATCCAGGCCGAACACGACCCGGCCCCAGACCGTGTATTCGCCATCGAGGCGCGGATAGGCGTCGCGCATCAGGAAGAATTGGCTGTTGGCGGTGTTGTCGTCCTCGCCGCGGGCCATCGAGGCGATGCCGGGGCAATGGAGGCCGTGGGCGTAGACGCGACCGTCTGCTGTGGCGCTCATCAGCGCATCGGGCTGCGTCGCGATCGGCATCGCCTTATAGAAGCCGAGGCGGAAATTGGTCTGCTGCGCGGCCTGGATGAACGGAAACTCCGCGCCGCGGCGAAAGGTGAACTCCGCCGGCAGATCGGGCAGCGGAGAGGCGCCGGTGCCGTCGCCGAGGGGATCGCCGCCCTGGGCCATGAAACCTTCGATCACGCGATGGAAGGTCAACCCGTCATAGAATTGCATGCGTGTGAGCGTCTTGACCCGCTCCACCGCGCGCGGCGCGATTTCGGGATACATCTCGACAACGATCCGCCCATGGGCGGTGTCGATGTAGAGCGCGTTCTCAGGGTCGAGCGGGCGCCACACGGCGGCGTCGGGCGCGCGTTGGGCGGCCGCCGTTCCTGCGAAGACCAAACACAAAAATGCAAGCGCGAGTGCACGCATAACCGTCATCCGAACTTGGCCCGCAGCCGCTGTTCGACCGGCGCAGGCACAAAATACCGCACATCGCCTTTCAGGCGGGCGATCTCCTTCACCAGCCGCGACGCGACCGCCTGATGCGTCGGGTCGGCCATGAGGAACACCGTTTCGATGTTGGGATTCAACTTTTGGTTCATCCCCACCATCTGAAACTCATACTCAAAATCCGACACAGCGCGCAATCCGCGTACGATCACTTGTGCAGAAACCGTCTCGGCGAACTTCATCAGCAATGTGTCAAAAGGACGGACCTCGATCTCCATGTCGAGCTTGAGGCGCTGGGTCTCCTCGGTGACCATCTCGACGCGCTCTTCCAGCGTGAAGAGCGGGCCTTTGTCGCGGTTGATGGCGACGCCGATGATGAGGCGATCGACCAGCTTTTCGGCGCGGCGGATGATGTCGAGGTGGCCGTTGGTGATCGGGTCAAACGTGCCGGGATAGAGCCCCACGAGCGGCTTTACGGTCATCTTCGTCTCCTCCCGCCGCCCGGCGTCGCACTATTCACGGTCGCCCGGCGCCGCGTCCTCGGCGCCATCCTCGCCGCCATCGACGTCTTCCAATCGCTCCGCGGCGACGACGTGTTCGTCTTCAGACGGCCGGATGAGCCAGACGCCCTGCGTGGCGCGGCCGGCGATGCGGATATCGGCGACGCCGGTGCGGATCAGCTGGCCTTTGTCGGTCACGAGCATCAATTCCTCTTCGTCCTTCACCGGGAAGGATGCGACGAGGCGCGCGCCCTCTTGCACGCGATGGGCGATGAGGCCTTTGCCGCCGCGCCCGGTGGTGCGGTATTCGAACGAAGACGCACGCTTGCCAAGGCCGTCCGACGTCACGGTGAGGATGAATTGCTCCTGCGTCTTGAGCCAGGTGAGGCGTTCGAAGGGGACGTCGGCGTCGCCGTTGTCGTCTCCGCTGTCCTCGGTCTCGACCTCGCCGCGGTCCTGCGCGTCCCACTTAAAGAAGGCGCGGACCTCGCCTGCGGTGACGTCGACGTGCCTGAGCACAGCCATGCCGATGACGGAATCGCCGTCCTTGAGATCAACGCCGCGCACGCCCGTTGAATCGCGCCCCTTGAACACCCGGACATCTGTGGCGCGGAAGCGGATGCATTGCGCCAGCGCCGTCGTCAGCAAGATGTCGCTGTCCTCGTCGCAGATCTGCACATCAATCAAGCTGTCGCCTTCATCGAGCTTCATCGCGATTTTTCCGGCGCGATAGACCTGAGTGAAGTCGGAGAGCTTGTTGCGACGCACCTGCCCGCTCTTCGTCGCGAACATGACGTCGAGACGCTCCCAGTCGCCCTCGTCCTCCGGCAGGGCCATCACAGCGGTGATCGTCTCGCCGGCGTCGAGATTGAGGATATTGATGAGAGCGCGGCCGCGTGTGCGCGGGTCGCCCTGCGGCAGGCGCCAGACCTTCTCCTTGTAGACGATGCCGGTGGAGGAAAAGAAGAGGATCGGGGTGTGCGTCGAAGCGACAAAGAGACGGGTGACGTAATCCTCGTCCTTCGTCGTCATGCCGGCGCGGCCGCGGCCGCCGCGGCGCTGCGTGCGGTATTGCGACAGCGGCGTGCGTTTGGCGTAGCCGCCGTGGGTCACGGTGACGACCATGTCCTCGCGCGTGATCAGCGCTTCGTCATCGATCTCGCCTTCGGCCTCGGAGAAGGTCGTGCGGCGCGGGACGCCGAAGGACGCCTTCACCTCTGAGAGCTCGGCCTTGATCATGTCCAGGATGCGCTGGCGCGAACCGAGGATGGCGAGCAATTCCTTGATCTCGTCGGCGATCTCGCGCGCGGCCTTGGCGATATCGTCGCGGCCAAGGCCGGTGAGCCGGGAAAGCTGCAGCGCCAGGATCGCCCTCGCCTGCTCGTCCGACAATTTGAGGCTCGGGCCTGAGGCCCCTTCTTCGATCGCGTTCGAGCGCGGGTCGGCGATGAGCTCGATCAGCGGCAGCATGTCGCCGACGGGCCATGAGCGCGCCAGGAGGCGTTCGCGCGCCTGCGCGGGGTCGGCGCTCTCGCGGATGGTGCGGATCACGTCATCGATGTTGGCGACGGCGATGGCGAGGCCCACCGTCTCGTGGCCGCGCTTGCGCGCCTTGGCGAGGCGATATTTCGTACGCCTCGTGATCACCTGCTCGCGGAACGAAAGGAACGCGGTGAGAATGTCGCGCAGGCCCATCTGCTCGGGGCGCCCGCGGTTGAGCGCGAGCATGTTCACGCCGAACGATTTCTGCAATTCACTGAAGCGGTAGAGCTGATTGAGCACGACATCGGGCACGGCGTCGCGCTTGATCTCGAAGACGATGCGAATGCCTTCGCGGTTGGATTCGTCGCGCATGTCGGCGATGCCCTCGACGCGCTTTTCGCGCACGAGCTCCCCGATCTTCTCGCACATCTGCGCCTTGTTCACCTGGTACGGAATTTCGGTGACGATGATCGCGTCGCGCCCGCGGATCGTCTCCATGTGGTGCTTGGCGCGGATGATCACCGAGCCGCGGCCGGCAGCCAGCGCCATGCGCGCGCCGGCGCGGCCGAGGATTTCGCCGCCAGTGGGAAAGTCCGGACCCGGCACGATGTCGAGGAGATCGAGATCGGAGACGTCGGGCGTGTCGATCAGCGTGATCGTGGCGTCGATCACTTCGGACAGATTGTGCGGAGGAATGTTGGTCGCCATGCCGACGGCGATGCCGCCGGCGCCGTTGACGAGAAGGTTCGGGAACTGCGCCGGCAGAACCGTCGGCTCTTGGGTCGAGCCGTCGTAATTGTCCTGCATGTCGACGGTGTCTTCGTCGATGTCGTCGAGCAGAGCGCGCGCGGCTTTGGCGAGGCGCGCTTCGGTGTACCGCATCGAGGCCGGCATATCGCCGTCGATGGAGCCGAAATTGCCCTGACCGTCGATGAGCGGCAGGCCCATCGAGAAATCCTGCGCGAGGCGCACGAGCGTCAGATAGATCGCGGCGTCGCCGTGCGGGTGGTAATTGCCCATCACGTCGCCGACGGACTTGGCGCATTTGCGGTACGGACGGTCGTGGCGATTTCCCGCTTCGTCCATGGAATACAGGATACGCCGGTGCACGGGCTTGAGGCCGTCGCGCACGTCAGGCAGCGCGCGCGAGACGATCACGCTCATCGCGTAATCGAGATACGAGCGGCGCATTTCGTCTTCGATGTGGATCGGCGCGACCCCCGGCGGGAGCGCTGCGCCTGCTGAATTGTCCTCCGGCGGGTCGCCAGGATCGTTCGTGTCTGCCAAAGTGTTCGACGATGTCTGCGGCCGATCGCGGCGCACCGCCGCTGGGCCTGTTGTGACTCGGGTCTAGGTAGCACCTTTGGCCCGCGCCCCGCAAACCGCGCCGCCTCCTTCCCGCGGCCCCAAAGCAGAGGAGACGCCATGTCGCGCGCCGCCTGTATCCGTAGCGCTTCCTTCGTCGCGGGGCTTGCCCTCGCCCTTGCCGCCGGCGGGTGCAGCCGGCCCCAGGAACGCGCCGCCGCGCAGAGCGAAACCGCCCGGGCAGCGGTGTCGGCGGACGCCAGCTTCATCGGCCAAACGGCGGAGGCGCCGATCCTGGATACGGCCGGCGCCGCGATCGGCACAGCTCGGTTGACGGAGGGACCCGCCGGGGTGCTCGTCCATCTGAGCCTGAACGCCGGCGCGCTGCCGGGCGGCTGGCACGGAACGCATTTCCATGGCGTGGGCGCCTGCGACGACGGCGCGCAGGGCTTCGCCCATTCGGGCTCGCATGTCGGCGCCGCCGAGGGGCGCCACGGCCTTCTCAACCCGACCGGGCCAGAACCGGGCGACCTGCCTTCGATCTGGGCCCCGGCCAGCGGCGCGTTCGAGGCGGAGCTTTATTCCCCGTTCCTCACGCTGCGCCCCGAGGCGGACGGGCGCCAGCCGATCCGGGACGCGGACGGGAGCGCCTTGATCATCCACGCGGCGCGCGACGACCAGCGCGCACAGCCGATCGGCGGCGCGGGCGCACGGCTCGCGTGCGCGGTGTTCACCGCGGGATAAGGCGCGTTACGCCGGCTTGACGATCATCAGCGCGTAGATCGCCAGGACGGACGCGAACGCGGGCCAGCCGCACCAGAACCAGATCCACATCAGGCGCTGGCGCTGCGGCGCGTCTGCGCCGGTTTCAGCCAGCTTCGCCACGCGTCTTTGTATCCAAACCACAGGCAGCCAGAACGCCCCGGCGACGGCGTAGAGCGCCAGCGACGCAACGATCCACGGCTCGCTCCAGCTGCGGCCCGAGAGGTGGATGAGCGCTGCGCCCGTCAACGGTTGAAGCACGACCGCGCTCGCGGTGAACAGCCAGTCGGCAAGCACGACCAGACGTGCGACGCCGGCGAACACGGTCGCGTCCTTCGCGCGCCAGGCAGCGAACATGAAGAACGCGATGCCAAGGCCGGTTCCGAACAACATTGCAGCAGAGAGAATGTGCAGCCATTTGGCGAAGAGGAAGAGCGTCATCGGCGGTCGCTCATCGCCGCGAGCAGCGCAAGAAGCGCGAAGAAAGGAATGAGTTTCACCAAACGCCCGAGCGGATCGGCCCAAAGGTGCGGCAACGCGAGGCTGAGCACGGCGACGTAGCCGAACGTAACGGCGGCCATGACGCCAAGGGCGGCGCGCTTGTGCGGGGTCAGCAGATACCAGACGCCCATCGCGATATCGAAGGCGCCGCCAAGATCGGCCGCCCAGCGCGACAGATCGCCGAGGCCGGCCTGCCGGGCCAGCGCGATCGCTTCGGCGCGGCCGGCCGTGAGGCAGACAATTCCGGTGACGATCCAGAACCCCGCAAGCAGAAATTCCGCCAACGCTTTCGCAAAATAGAGACGCGCGTGCCAGCGCTCGGGCGCGCCCGCGGGATCGGCGGCGAGCGCGGCGCTGTAGGCGCGCGGGGAAACGCCGAGCTGGCGTGGCGCATCGTCAGGATCGCCGGCGACGTTGAACGCCATCTGCCGGCGCGACGTGCTGCGCAGCGGCGTGCGCACGCCAAGGACGCCGACCGCGTCGCCCAGCGCGAACGCAGCATCCGCCAGTGCCCGCGGGGCGCGCCACAAGCGCGTCTCGCCGAACCCGAGCCAGCGTCGCTGCACCGCGAGCAGATCGCCGAGCGTGGCGCGTTCAGGGCCGGCGCATTCGATAATCGTGCGCACGGGCGCGCCGGGCTTCAGCAGCGCGAGAACAATCGCGCAGAGATCATCGATGTGGATCGGCTGAAAAACGCCTGGACTGTCGATCAGCGGCGTGACGAACGGGATGCCGGCCAGGCCGCGCAGGAGCGCCGTGCCGCCATAGGCGGCCCGCGCAATCACGAGCGAGGGGCGTAGGATCGTCCAGTCGAGATCGCGCTGCACGAGCAGCGCATCGCCGGCGTGCTTGGTCCGCGCATAGTCGGTGCCGGCGGCAGGATCGGCGCCGATGGCGGAGATGTGGATCACGCGCCGGACGCCGGCGCGTTCGCATGCCGCGAACAGGCGATCGGCGCCGTCGACGTGCGCGGCACTGGTGGAATCGGCGCCGCCGTCCTGCAGCACGCCGACGCAATTGATCACGGCGTCCACGCCGCCAAGAAGCGCGGCCCAATCCGGCTGCGCGGCGAAATCGGCGCCGACCCAGTCCCAATCAGGGAAGCGGCGGCGGCCGAAACCCACGTCGCGGCCAGCGGCGCGGACCGCGACGCCGTGCGACGCGAGTCGCGCCGCGATCGCGGAGCCGATAAAGCCATACGCGCCGGTGACGAGAATCCGCATGTCGGCGGCAAACTGGGCGAAAGCGGCGCCCAAGCCAACACGGGAGGACGCCATGGCGATGACACGACGCACGCTGCTGAGCGCGGTCTGCGCGCTTCCCGCAAGCGCTTGCGCTGCGGCGCCCGCGCCGGACGCGGCGCCGGCCTGGCGCGCGGGGCCGGCGGCGCCTTATGCGGTGCAGGAAATCTATCCGGCGCTGCACGAAGGCGGCATCTGGATCGCCGGCGGGTTCTCGCCGGAGGCGCGCGGCGCGACCGAACGCGTCATCGTGTTCGACCTCGCAACGCAGGCCTGGCGCGACGGGCCGGCGCTGCCCACGCCTTCGCACCATGTCCATCTCGTCAGCCACGAGGGCGCGCTCTGGGCGATCGGCGGTTTCCTCGGCGGCGCATCGCGCATGCAATGGACTTGCACCGAGCGCGTGCTGAAGCTCCATGGCGATGCTTGGACCGAGGGGCCTGCGCTCCCGAAACCGATCGGCGAGGCCTGCCCGATCGCGCACCAGGGCCGCATCCATCTGATCGGAGGACGCTCGCCGACCGGCGCGGCCAATGCGGCGTGGAACGACCAGGCCGACGTGGACGATCATTTCGTGCTCGCGGCGGGCGCCGCGCAATGGGAGCGCGCCGCGCCGCTGCCGATGGCGCGCAATTCCGCCGCGGCGGCGAGCATCGGCGGGGCGATCCATGTGATCTCGGGGCGCACGGTGGCGAACGGGCAGACCGACGCGCATCACATCTATGACGCACGCGGCGGCGCCTGGCGCGCGGGCGCGTCGTTTCCCGAGCCGCGGGGCGGGCTTGCAGCCGCGACCGTCCGTGGACGGATCATCGCCGGCGGCGGCGAAATTTTCGAACCGCCCTCTGTAGGGAGCGCCCTCTATGCGCTCGATGGCGAGACCTGGGCGCCGGCCGGCGCGCTGCCGGCGGGGCGCCACGGGCATGGCTTCATCGCGGCGGATGACGCGCTCTACGTTCTCGGCGGCGCGGCCCGCGTCGGCGGCGACGGCACGCTCGCGCGCTTGGATGTTCTGATCTAGCTGGCGCCGGCAGGCGATCGGCCATCGCGGTGAGCGCGACGCCGGCGAGCGTGAGGGCGGCGCCGAGCGCGACGTGCGCGGTCAGCGGATCGTCGCGCACGATGACGCCAAGGGTGACCGAGATGATCGCACGTGCCTAGGCCGCGCTGCGGCGGCTGGCGAGCGCGCCCGCGGCCACACTCATTTTTTCTTTGCGGGCGGCGTTTTCTTTGCGGCCTTCGCAGCGCGCGGCGCGAACGGGTTGCGCCCGGCGTCAAGATCGTAGGCGCGCATCTCCTCGCCGACCCGCACACCACGCTTCTTCACGCTTGGGAAATCGACGACGTCGGCGTCGAGCGCTTCGCCGCCCATCAGATAGACAAGATCTTCAAAGCCGGTGTTGCGGAGGTGGTGGGCGACCTGGGGGGCCGGAAACGCCAAAAAGTCGCCGGCGCCGACCTCAACTTCCTCATCGCCGATCAGCGCCATGCCTTGGCCGTAGAGGATGTAGAGCCATTCCTCTTCGCGCTGGTGAGCGTGGGGCACGAAGCTTTCCTTGCCGGCGGGAATGCGGGCGAAGTTGACGCCCAGGCGTTTCAAGCCCAACGCGCGGCCCATCATCACGCCGGTGATCTCCGAGCGCGGATTCCAGGGGTGCGAAAAGGTCTGTTCAAGCTTGGCCATATCGACGGCGCGCAGCAGGTGGGGCGGGCCCTTGCGGCGTGAGGCGGCCTTCTTCGCCGTCTTCGCGGCGCGTGCCTTCGCCGTCTTCTTCGTGGTCTTCGCCATAATTATCCCGTCCGCGTTTTGCGTTCGGTTCGACCCTAGCACGCAACTTCTAAGGAAGGCTGGGCGGGCATGGTGAGCGGGCTGTTTACGCGCCGTCTGCGTGACGCGCGTCACGGCGGCCCGGGCGGGTGGGTTCTAGGGTCTGTTCATCGGCGGTGGCCGCCGAGAGCTGAACCAACCAAGACCTGAAGGAGCTGACCATGACCCGCCTGATGAGCCTGATCGCCGCCGCGTTCGTCATCGCCGCCGTTGCGATGCCCGTCCTCGCCCAAGCCGGCAAGATCGTCGCCTAATCAGCCGCCGGCCAAACCGGACACAAACGGCCCAAGCGAAAAGGGCGCGGAGAGAGATCTCCGCGCCCTTCGGCTTTTCCGCCCTGCCGGCCGATCAGAACGGGATCTCGTCGTCCAGATCGGCCGAGAAATTCTCTTTCGGCCCCTCGCCGACGCGCTTGCGGCCGGACGGGGCGAAGGACCCGCCGCCCTCGTCATCGTACGAGCGGTCCCCGCCGCCGTCGCTGCGGCCGTCGAGCATGGTCAGCTCGCCTCGGTAGCGCTGGAGAACGACCTCGGTGGTGTACTTTTCCGCGCCCTGCTGATCGGTCCATTTGCGGGTCTGCAGCTGGCCTTCAAGATATACTTTCGAGCCTTTGCGCAGATATTGCTCAGCCACTTTCGCCAGCTGCTCGTTGAAAATGACGACGTTGTGCCACTCGGTGCGTTCGCGGCGCTCGCCTGAGGCCTTGTCGCGCCAGGTATCGCTGGTGGCGATGCGCAGATTGACCACGGGCTCGCCGCTGTTGAGCCGGCGCACTTCGGGATCGCGCCCGAGATTGCCGATCAAGATGACCTTGTTGATGCTGCCAGCCATTGTCCTGCGCTCCAGTTACGATGCCCCGCTTCGGCGGGGCGTGGGGGTCCGCTGCGCCAGGGGCGGCGCGCGAGGGGAAAAGTCCGTGACGAATTCGCCGCAAAGGGCAAGTTCCGGCCGTTCTCGGCCCCGTATTCGTCGGAAGTGTTGCACGATTGCGGCGGCGAAAGTTTGTTCTTATTATGTTCTCATACGCTGACGCGGCGTTCAAGGTTAAAATTCAGGGAGGTGCGGCGCACATGCCCCCGGCGAGCGGAAATGGTCTTGGGCACGGTCATGCATCGGACGGGGTTCTTCCCCTATCTCGCCGTCGCGATCGGCGGCGGGCTGGCGGCGTACGGCGTCCACCGCGCCGCCGACCAGGTCTACGGCTACCATGCGAGCGTCGTGGCGCCGCTGGTGTTCTATCTGGCGCTGCAGATGGCGTTCGCCGCTTGGTGGCGGCTGCGGCGCGCGCCGCACGCCCGCGTGGCGCCGGGGGTGATCTACGCGCTTGCCGTTACCGTTGCGGCGATCCCTTGCGCGCTGCTCGGCGTGCTCGGCGCTCAGTTCGGGCTACGTGCGGAATCGCCGGAGCAGCCGCTCATCGTGCCGTTTATGCTCGAGGTCGGCGGCTTCATGATCGCGTTCTCGATCCCGATGGCGCCGATCTCCTGGATCATCTGGCAGACGGCGGCGACGCGGCGCTGACGCTTGGCTTGCGCCCCCGCGGGCCGCGCCCAACATTGAAGCGCGGCGACTATGCGCCGCGAATCACCCTCCTCCCGGAGTTCGAATGTCCGACGGCCTGACCCATATCCGCGTGCGCGGCGCCCGGGAGCACAATCTCAAGGGCGTTTCCGTCGACATTCCGCGCGGCGAACTTGTGGTGATTACGGGGCTTTCGGGCTCGGGCAAATCCTCGCTGGCGTTCGACACGATTTATGCTGAAGGCCAGCGGCGGTACGTGGAGAGCCTTTCGGCGTACGCACGCCAGTTCCTCGAACTGATGCAGAAGCCGGACGTCGATTCCATCGAAGGCCTCTCGCCGGCGATCTCGATCGAGCAGAAGACGACGTCGCGCAATCCGCGCTCGACCGTCGGCACCGTCACCGAGATCTACGATTATATGCGCCTTTTGTGGGCGCGGGTGGGCGTGCCTTATTCGCCGGCGACCGGCAAGCCGATCGAAGCGATGCAGGTCTCGCAGATGGTGGACCGGGTGATGGAAATCACCGCGGGCGCGCGACTCTATCTGCTGGCGCCGATCGTGCGCGACCGCAAAGGCGAATACCGCAAGGAACTTGGGGAGCTTTTGAAGAAGGGCTACCAGCGCGCCAAGATCGACGGCGCGTTCTACGAACTGGAGCAGCCCCCCACGCTCGACAAGAAGTTCAAACACGACATCGATGTCGTCGTCGACCGGATCGTCGTGAAGGCCGGGATCGAAACACGGCTGGCGGATTCTATCGAACAATGCCTGCGGCTGGCGGACGGCATCTGCATCATCGAGTACGCGGACGGGGGCGAACGCATCGTGCTTTCGTCCAAGTTCGCGTGCCCCGTCTCCGGCTTCACCATCCCGGAGATCGAGCCGCGGCTGTTCTCCTTCAACAATCCCGCAGGCGCGTGCCCGACGTGCGACGGGCTCGGCCAACAGCTGAAGTTCGACGCCGACCTCATCATCCCCGAGAAGGACAAGTCGCTGCAGGACGGCGCGGTCGCGCCGTGGGCGCGCGGCCCCTCGCCGCTTTACACGCAAACGCTCCAGGCGCTGATGCGGCACTTCAAGACCAAAATGCAAACGCCGTGGCGCGAGTTGCCGAAGGCGGCGCGCGAGGGGGTGCTCTACGGCGTGAAGGACCCAATCAAGTTCGTCTATGACGACGGCCTGCGGCGCTACGAGACGACCAAGCCGTTCGAAGGCGTGATCCCGAACCTGGAGCGGCGCTGGAAAGAGACGGACTCGCAATGGGTGCGCGAGGAATTGGGCCGCTATCAGAGCGAAGCGCCGTGCCCCGTGTGCGAAGGCCGGCGGCTGCGGCCCGAGGCGCTTGCGGTGAAGGTCGACGGCGCGGACATCTCCAAGGCGTCGCTGATGTCGATCCGCGAAGCGCGCGACTGGTTCGGCGGCGTCGACAAGACGCTCACCAAACAGCAGCGCGAGATTGCGGCGCGCATCCTGAAAGAGATCAACGACCGCCTGCGCTTCCTGGTCGATGTCGGGCTTGAGTATCTGTCGCTCTCGCGCGCGTCGGGCACGCTGTCGGGCGGGGAGAGCCAGCGCATCCGCCTCGCCTCGCAGATCGGCTCGGGGCTGACGGGCGTGCTCTATGTGCTCGACGAGCCGTCGATCGGGCTGCATCAGCGGGACAATTCGCGGCTCCTGGAGACGCTGCAGCGGCTGCGCGATCTCGGCAACACGGTGCTCGTGGTGGAGCATGACGAAGAAGCGATCCTGACGGCGGACCATGTGATCGATATGGGACCAGCGGCAGGCATTCATGGCGGCCAGGTGATCGCGCAGGGCAAGCCGGCCGACATCGAGACATCGAAGGACAGCCTAACCGGCGCCTATCTCACCGGGCGACGTGAAATCCCGATCCCGGAAAAGCGTCGCTGGACGACGAAGACCAAGTCACTGAAGCTGATCGGCGCGACGGGAAACAATCTGCAGGATGTCACGGCGGAGATTCCCATCGGCACGTTCTGCTGCATCACGGGCGTTTCCGGGGGCGGCAAATCCACGCTGACGATCGAAACGCTCTACAAGGCGGCGGCGCGCCGCCTCAACGGCGCCAACGAGAATCCGGCGCCCTACGAGACGATCGAGGGCCTGGAATTTTTCGACAAGGTGATCGACATCGATCAATCGCCGATCGGGCGCACGCCGCGCTCGAACCCTGCGACCTACACCGGCGCGTTCACGCCGATCCGGGACTGGTTCGCGGCGCTGCCGGAAGCAAAGGCGCGCGGCTACGGGCCGGGGCGGTTTTCGTTCAACGTCAAGGGCGGGCGGTGTGAGGCGTGCCAGGGCGACGGCGTCATCAAGATCGAGATGCACTTCCTGCCGGACGTCTACGTCACCTGCGATACGTGCAAGGGCAAACGCTACAATCGCGAGACGCTGGAGATCCTGTTCAAGGGCAAATCGATCGCCGACGTTCTCGACATGACGGTGGAGGAAGCGGCTCAACTCTTCCACGCGGTGCCGAGCATTCGCGACAAGCTGGAGACGCTGGCGCGCGTGGGTTTGGGCTATGTTCATGTCGGTCAGCAGGCGACGACGCTGTCGGGCGGGGAAGCGCAGCGGGTGAAGCTCTCCAAGGAGCTTTCCAAGCGCGCGACTGGGCGAACGCTCTACATCCTCGACGAGCCGACGACTGGGCTTCACTTTGAAGACGTGCGCAAACTGCTCGACGTGCTGCATGAGCTTGTCGACAACGGCAACACGGTCGTTGTGATCGAGCACAATCTGGATGTGATCAAGACCAGCGATTGGATCATCGATCTCGGGCCCGAAGGCGGCGACGGCGGGGGCAAGATCGTCGCCGCCGGGACGCCGGAGGACGTGGCGAAGGTCAAAGCGAGCCACACCGGGCGCTATCTTGCGCAATCGCTCAAAAAGCACGCCGAGCGCGCGGCGAAAGTGCAACCGTTGCCGACCGCCGCTGCGAAGAAGGCGCCAGCGAAGACCGCGCGCAAGAACGGGCGCAAGCGGGCGTGAACATGCACCCTGATGTCGCCGCCGCGTTTCGCAGCGCCCCACCCGAGGCGCGGGCGCAGCTGCAGCAGCTCAGGACCCTGATTTTGGAGACCGCGGCGGAGCATCAACTCGGCGACGTCGAGGAGACACTGAAATGGGGCGAGCCCGCCTATCGCTGCGATCCAACGGGAGACGTCGCTTGTTCTGAAATCGGTCGCTGCGCGGTTCAGCCTTCGAGCACGCGCTCAAGCGCGTCCTGCACACAGGCGTCGGTCTCCAGCACTTCGACGCCGCGATGAATCAACACCGCGTTCTCCTGCTCAGTCGGCAGTTCAAAGCCGGCCGCAGCGAGCGCAAGGTCGCCGCCGTCGGACATCGCCAGAGTGGGAATGCGCGCGCGGACGGCATGGCGCACGGCAGCGTCAATCTGGGCGCGCTCCTGCTGGCTCGGCCTGTGGTCGCTGCCGGTGACGATGAGCGCGCAGACGCCCTCCGCAGGCCAGCCGCGCGAACGTGAATCGCCGGCGATCACGGGGAGGCACGACACCGCGCGCGTCGCCGCCTCCGCCTCCAGGCGGCGGTAGTCATCGACGCGCATCCCGCGCCGCAGCACCACCGCGACCGTTCGGCGCCCGTCGTCACCGGCATTTCGACCGCGACGAACGCGCGGCGCCAGAAAGCGTGATGCGGCCGGCGCCGCAGCGAGGTGGGATGGGAGAGATGGATGATGCGCGGCATCCGCGCCTGCAACGGGCATGTATTCGATCCTTGATTTGTAAGATCGATGCGCCGGCGCTCAAATTCAGAACGCACAAAGGCTGTATTCCGCCGCAAGCGGATTGATATCGATCTGAGCTAAGTAATAATGTTATTTTACCACTGCATTTGGAATTTTTCAAGTTGGCGGGAGATTGCTCGGTTTCATCGAGACGGCCGACTCGAATATTTTTCCGTGCCGTACCGTTTATTCCCACGCAAAGAATTCGTGAGCCGCGGGGGCGGCCGAGCTAGTCTTTCACGACGGAGAACGAGATGAAGCTCTACGGCGAAGCCATGCCTGCGCCCAATCCGCGCCGTGTCCGGATGTTCCTGGCCGAGAAGGGCGTCGCCCTGCCCGAGATTCAGGTGAGCCTGCGCAAGGGCGAGCACAAATCGGCGGAGCACCGCGCGCGCAACTCGCTGGGGCAGGTGCCGACGCTGGAGCTCGATGACGGGACCTGCATATCGGAGACGATCTCCATCTGCCGGTACCTGGAAGCGCTTCACCCGGCTCCGCCGCTGTTCGGGCGGACGCCGCTCGAACATGCGCACATCGACATGTGGGTGCGGCGCGTCGAGTTTCAGATCATGACGCCGGTCGGGATGTTTTGGCGACACGCGCATCCGCTGACAGCAGCGCTGCTGACGCAATACAAAGAGTTCGGCGAGAGCAATCGCGCGCTCTATGCGCGCGGGATCGCCTGGCTCGATCGCGAACTCAACGGCCGCGACTGGGTGGCCGGCGACGCCTACACCATCGCGGACATCGCGCTGCTGACGACCGTCGATTTCGCGACCTTCACCGGGCTCGATCTTCCAGAAGACGCATCCAACGTCGCCGCATGGCGCGCGCGCGCTTCGGCCCGCCCAAGCGCGGGGGCTTAATCGATGAGAATTCTAGGCTTCGTCGTCGTCGCCACCGCTCTTTGGATCAGCCCCGCACGCGCGGAATCGCATCTCGATCCGCTCGCGTTCCTGCACGGCTGCTGGAACGGCGCTTTCGCCGGCGTTTCCGCGCTGCGGGACGAACGCTGCTTCACGCCGATGAACAATGGCGCGCAAGTGCGCGACGTACACACGGTTGTCGGCTCATCCTATGGCGGCGAGACGATCTACGCCTGGGACGGCGAGCAGCAGCGGATCGTGGCGATCTATTACGCCAATGACGGCGGCCTTATGCATGCCAGCGTCCGTCCGACAGCGGACGGATTGGAATTCCCCGACGCCCGCCATGTCGGCGCCGACGGCCGCGTGATCCAGCTGCGCTCGCGCTGGACGCGCCTTGCCGAAGACCGCTTCCGCGTCATCAGCGAACGAATGCTCGACGGCGCGTGGGCCCCGTTCTCGGACATCGAGTATGTGCGCGCGGACGCCGATCGGGCTGATCCAGTGACGCCGTCGTCGCCTTAGGCGGCAGCGCCGGTCTTCACCGCATAGCCGACGTGGGCCAGGTAATCCTGCTTGCCGATCTGCGCGCCTTCGTGGCGCAGGATGTCGTACGCCGTCACCACGTGGAAATAGAAGTGGCCGAAGGCCCAATCGCGCAGATAGTCGAGGCCGTTGGCCTCGAAGCGCATCTCCCCGAACAACGGGAACGCGATCGTGCGCGTTTCGGCGCCGGCGTACATCTCGGGGGTGGCTTCGTTGACATAGGCGATGGTCTTGGCGATCCGGGCCTTCAGCGCCTCCATCGTGGTTTCGTTGTCCTCGAAGACGGGCGGGGTGCGGCCCGTGAGCCGCGCGGTCGCGCCCTTGGCGTGGTCGGTTGCGATCTGCACCTGCTTCACCAGCGGGAACATGTCGGGCGCGAGCTGCGCCTGAAGCAGCGCGTCGGGCTCGCCGCCGCGGCTACGGATTTCGGCTGCGGCCTTGTCGAGGATGGCGGACAGGCTTGTCAGCATGGGCGCGAACGTGCCGCTCGCAATCGCGTGAAGGATCATCTTGCGTCTCCGTGTCCGGGTGGTCGCGTGGGGCATGCCTGAGCTGCGGGCTGACGTCCAGGCTTCGCAAAGCCGCGGCGCTTTGCTAAGCGGCGATCGTGACATCCCGCCGCAAAACCTTGCCTGCCGTCGTCGCGGTCGCCGCGCTTGCGCTCTCGGCATGCGGCGGGGGCGATCGTGAGAGCGCCGAAGCGACGAGCGACGCGCATCCGGTGGGCGCGCTGCTGGGGGACGGGGCCTGCTACGCCGCCGCCTACGGCGCTGCACACCTCGACGCCCATCCGGATCAGACGCTCACTGCGTTTTCTCTGCAGCAGGCCGCAGAGGACATTCGCACGCTCGACAATGACGAGACGCGCCACGCCAGCTTCACCTTCCGGATGAAAGGCGACGGGGACCTCTATACCGGGATCGCGGGGTGCGATGCGGGGTATCCGGATTCCACCTGTTATGTCGAAGGCGACGGGGGCGAGTTTCGCATCCGCCCCCAACCGAACAACGATCTCGCGGTCGAGATCACCCGGCTCGAAGTCGAGGGCCCGTCACGGATCTCGCCAAACCTGTACGACGCGCCCGGAAACCGGGCCTTCACGCTTTCCCGAACAGAAGCCGAAGAGCCCTGCTCAGGCCCCTAGAGCATCTTCCGACCATACGCGATCGCCCCTGCGATCGGATGGTCAGAAAAAGATGCTCTACACATTTGAATATAGAGCAACTTTATCCGACCTCGGAATCGCAA
>WGOB01000094.1 GCA_016124255.1 Alphaproteobacteria bacterium
GAGCAGGGCATCACCATCGACGTCGCCTATCGCTTCTTCGCCACCGAGAAGCGCAAATTCATCGTCGCCGACACGCCCGGCCACGAGCAATACACCCGCAACATGGTCACCGGCGCCTCCACCGCTGATCTCGCCGTCATTCTGATCGACGCCCGCAAGGGCGTGCTCACGCAGACGCGCCGCCATGCGTTTCTGGTGTCGCTCATGGGCATCCGCCGCGTCGTGCTCGCCGTGAACAAGATGGACGCCGTCAGCTACGACAAGGCCACGTTCGACGCCATCGCCGCCGACTTCGCGCGCTTCGCCAAACGCATCGGCCTTGCTGACGTGTTCGCACTGCCGATCTCGGGCCTGCGCGGCGACAACATCACAACCAAGAGCGCGGCGACGCCGTGGTACGAGGGCCCCACGCTGCTCGCGCATCTGGAATCTGTCCCGCTCGACGAGGATCGCGTGCTTGAGGCGCCGTTGCGGATGCCGGTGCAATGGGTCAACCGCGCCAATCAGGATTTCCGCGGCTTCGCCGGTCAGATCGCCGCGGGCGCAGTGTCGGTCGGGGAAGCGGTCCGCATCGCGCCCTCCGGCAAGACGAGCCGCATCGCCCGCATCGTCACCCGCGACGGCGATCTCTCGATCGCGCAGGCGGGCCAGTCGGTCACGCTCACTCTCGCCGACGAGATCGACGTCTCCCGCGGCGACGTGATCGCGGCCGCCGCCAGCCCCCCTGAAACCGCCGACCAGTTCGAGACCACCATCATCTGGATGGCGGAGGACGAGGCGCTGCCGGGCCGCGCTTACCAGATGAAGATCGGCGCCAAACTCGTCACCGCCCAGATCACCGACATCAAGCACAAGGTGAACGTGAACACGCTGGAGCAGCTGGCCGCGAAGACGCTCGAACTCAACGATATCGCCGTCTGCAACATCGCGCTGGACCGCGCCATCGCTTTCGATCCGTACACGGAAAATCGCGACATGGGCGGCTTCGTCCTGATCGACCGGATGACCAACGCCACCGTCGGCGCGGGACTTATCCGCTTTGCGCTCCGCCGCGCCCAAAACATCCACTGGCAGGCGCTCGACGTCGACCGCGCCGCCCGCGCCGACATCATGGGGCAGAAGCCCGCCGTGCTCTGGTTCACCGGCCTCTCCGGCGCGGGGAAGTCCACCATCGCCAATCTGGTGGAGAAGAAGCTGCATTCGCTTGGGCGCCACACCGTCCTGCTCGACGGCGATAATGTCCGCCACGGCCTCAACCGCGATCTCGGCTTCACCGACGCCGACCGCGTCGAAAATATCCGCCGCGTCGCCGAGGTGTCGAAGCTGATGACCGACGCGGGCCTGATCGTGCTGGTCTCGTTCATCTCCCCGTTCCGTGCCGAGCGCGCGCTTGCGCGGTCGCTGATGGCGCCGGGCGAGTTCTTCGAGATCTTCGTCGACACCCCGCTCGCCGAAGCCGAACGCCGCGATGTGAAGGGCCTCTACAAGAAGGCGCGCGCCGGAGAACTGAAGAATTTCACCGGCGTCGACAGCCCCTACGAGCCGCCTGAAGCGCCCGAAATCCGCATCGACACGACCGACCTCGACGCCGCCAGCGCCGCCGAACTCATCGTCTCCCGCATCACCGGCCTCGGCGACGTCGGCTCCTGGGTGATCTGATCGCATCCCGTCCCCATTGGCGCAGAAGCACGCGGGAGGCGCCTGAGCGTGCTTTTGCCGGGCGCCGATCCGCGTTAGGCAGGCGCCGCATCGGCGCAACAGACGGAGAAGCGCGTGCGTATCGGCATCCTGACCGGCGGCGGCGACGTGCCCGGCCTCAACGTGGCGATCAAGTCCGTGGTCGAGGCCGCGCTCGCGCGCGGCTGGAGCGTGACGGGGTTCAAGCGCGGCTGGCTCGGCCCGCTGGCGATTGATCCCGCCGATCCCGAGACGATCGAGGACTGGACCGTCGCGCTCGATCGCGACAGCGTCCGCGGCATCGACCGCGACGGCGGCACGATCCTGCACACCAGTCGCCTTGCCCCGCAGAAGTTGCCGAAAGCGCTCGCGCCCGCGCGGCTCCTCCCGCACTTCGCCGACGACGCGCCCATCGACGCGACGCGCTTTGCGCTGGCGACGCTGCAGGCGCTCAACATCGACGTCGTGGTGCCCCTCGGCGGCGACGGCACGCTCCGCTTCGCCGCGCGTCTGTCGCAGGAGGGCGTCCCCGTCGTGTCGATCCCGAAGACGATGGACAACGACGTCCACGGCACCGACTACGCGATCGGCTTCTCCACCGCCGTCACGCGCAGCGTCGATGCGATCGCGGCGTTGCGCTCCACCGCAGGAAGCCATGAGCGGATCATGGTGGTGGAGTTGTTCGGCCGCCATTCAGG
Source organism: Alphaproteobacteria bacterium (assembly GCA_016124255.1). Lineage (GTDB taxonomy): Bacteria > Pseudomonadota > Alphaproteobacteria > Caulobacterales > Aquidulcibacteraceae > CADEEL01. The sequence goes on from WGOB01000094.1 coordinate 2,376, forward strand.
GCAGACCGCGCTTTACGCCGGGTTGCTCGCCGACGCCGACCGCACGATCATCGCGGAATCCCCGTTCGACCTGGACGACCTCGCGCGCACGCTGGAAGCGGACCGTCTCGCCAATCCCTTGCGCTATTCGGTGTGCGTCGTGTCGGAAGGCGCGCGCCCGAAGGACGGCAGGCTCTCGGAGCAGGCCGGCGCCGACGCGTACGGCCGCAAGCGGCTGGGCGGCGTCGGCGATCTGATCGCAGAGGCGTGCACGCGCGAGAGCGCCGAGGGCGTCATCGTTCAGCGCCTGGCGTACCTGATGCGCTCGGGCCCGCCGGACGCGACCGACCGGCTGATCGCGCTCGGCTTCGGCCGCCTCGCAGTCGAGCTGATCGAAGCGCGCGCGTTCGGAAAGATGTGCGCGATCCGCGGCGGCCGCTTCGAAGCGGCGCCGGTGGATGCGCCGCTGCAGGGCGAGCGCCGCGTCGATCCGGACGCCGACTATGACGCAAGCGTCTACCGCGCCCGCCTCGAAAACGTAACAGGCATGCCGCTCTTCAACATCTAGGCCAGCTAGGCCGCCTTGCGCCAATAGGCGTTGCGCAGGAACAGCCCCGTCTCGTTCGTGCGCGAGAACGCGTCGGTCACGTCGGCGGCGTCTTCTTCCGCTCCCAGCATCAGCATGCCATCTTCCGCCAGCGATCCCGCCAGCCGCTCCAGCGTCGCTTTGCGGTCCTCGTCGTCCATGCCGCTCAGCACGTTGCGGCAGAGCACAAGATCGAACGGCCCCATACCGGCGGGCTCGTGCAGAAGATTGTGCGCGTCGAACCGCACGGCCGCACGCACGCGGTCGTTCACGCGCCACATGTCCCCGATGCGCTCAAACCGCGCAATCATGCGGCGCACCGAGAGCCCGCGCTGCACTTCGAATTGCGAGAAGATGCCGGCGCTGGCCTTGTCGATCAGGCGGGCCGAAACGTCTGTGGCGATGATCTCGGCCGTCGCGCCTTGGCCTTCCTCGCGCAGTTCGTCGAGGAGGATCGCCAGCGAGAACGGCTCCTGGCCGGTGGCGCAGCCCGCGCTCCAGATGCGCAAGCGGGCGTTCGCCGCGCGCCCGCGCAGGATGTTGGCGATCCCGTGGTCGCGGAGCGCGCGCCAGGCGTCGCGATCGCGGAAGAAGTTCGTACTGGGATCCACCAGCGCATCGACGATGGCGTCCCACAGGAGATCGTCGCACCGTTCCTGCGTCGCCTGGATCAGCTCCCCCGCGCACGCGCACCCTTCGCGCCGCGCCAGCGGCGCCAGCCGCGCGTCGATGACCGCAAGTCGCTCAGGCTTGAGCGCCAGACCGATGCGGCGCTTGGCTTGCCGGGCGATGAGGGCGAATTGGGCGTCAGACAGCATGGCGGGGTCTCAGATCAGGCCGGCTTCAGCGAATTTCGAATGGAGGATGTCGCCGTCGAACGGCTTCATGATGTATTCGTCGGCGCCGGCTTTGATCGCTTCGCTGATCCGCTCGACGTCGTTTTCTGTGGTGCAGAACACCACCACCGGGCGCTCGCCGCCCTGCTCGTTGCGCAGTGTACGGAGGAAGTCGATCCCGGACATCACCGGCATCTGCCAGTCCAGCAGGATCGCGTCCGGCATCGCCTTGCGGCACGCCTGCAGCGCCTCCAGGCCGTCTGCCGCTTCCTCGATCTCGAAATCAAGGTCCTCCAGGATGCGCCGCGCGACCTTGCGGATGACGCGGCTGTCGTCGACGACGAGGCACGATTTCATGATCTTGGTCCCCTGGTCTGGCGCGCGCTGCTCAATTCAGCCGGCGCCTCAGTCTCTTTGTCCGGTTCGATCTCGGCGGTAAGGTCGCCGAGGCGTTCGATGATCGCGGCGAGCCGCGGATCGCGCGCCGATGGCGCAATCTCCATCAGCCGCGCCCGCGCCTGCGCCAGCGTGTCGGTGATCGAGGGCGGCAAGGTGCGCGTCGCGGCCGCGACCAGATCGTCGTCGACCCCCGCCGGTTCACGCCCGCTTTCGCCGATCGCATCGATCACCTCGCGCAGCCGCATCAGCCCGCGCAGCGCCATCGGGTAGGAATCTTCCCCTTGCGCGATCAGCTCGGCGCTCGCCTGGGCGATCGTTTCGCACCGCGGGAGCGCGAGGCGCGACGCCGATGCCGCAATCGCGCCAAGCGCCGCCCGCGCCACCTGCGCCGGCGCAGCGCCGCCGCGGATGAGTGCGGTTTCGGCCGCGTCCAGTCGCGCCGCCGCCTGGCCTGCAAAATCGCTGAGCCGTTGATCCATCTCAGGCGCACGCCCTTCGAATCCGCCGTGCCGCGGCGATGGCCGCGCCGGACGGAAGCCCCGTGAATCAGAGTGGATCGGGCCGGGTTAACGAGGCTTTACGCTGCCGCGCTGACGGCGCGAAACGCCGGCGAGCGCACGATGATCTCGACGCGGTCTTCGCTCTCGCGCATGGCGAGTTCGATGCCATGTCGCCGCGCGAGCTGGCCCGCGAGGCCCGGCAGGATCGAGCGGCCGTCGAACGCGCCTTCGAGCGGCTCGCCGCGCAGGGCGGCGGCGCTGTCCGGCTTGAGTTTTGATTTCGGCCCCGAAGCGATCAGTCGCACCTCGCCTTGGCTCGCCTCGACCTCCACAGCGCCGCGCGGCGCGGAATCCGCCGCGATCAGCAGCAGCGTCATGATCACCCGCAGCGCCGGCTTCGGCAGCGACATCGGCGGCGCGTTCCAGCGCAGCTCCGGGCGCAATTGCGCATAGAGCATGTTTGCGGTCTCGCGCAGGTCGTCGAGCCCGCCGTCCGCCGCGTCGCCGGAACCATCGAGCGCGTAGCGGAAGAATTGCAGCGTCGCCTGGTGTTTGGCGACGCCTTGCTGCAGCAGCGACATCGCGTCGGGCGCGCGCTCGGCGAGGCCGGCGCTCTGCAGCAGGTCGAGCCCCGTCACCAGCGCGTTCAGCGGCTGCGCGAAATCATGGCAAAGCTTCTGATTCACCAGGACCGCCATCTTCGCAGCGTCGATCATGCCGCGCTCCTTCACTGAAACCGTCATCAAGCGCTCGCTTTTAGACGATTCGCGCCATACGGGCGCCGCCAAGCGCGCATGCGCCGCCGATCACGAACCCGCGAGGGCGTCGCCTTCGTTGCGTGCGCGACTCATCCGCGGCTGCGCGCGCAGCGTAACCAACACTGCAACGATAGAGGCGCGCAGAGCGCACGTTTCAGCGGAGTAATGACATGAAATTTGTGAAAGCCGTCGCGGCCGCCGCCGCGGCGATCGGGTGCGGCATGCTTGGCGCATGCCATACGATGTCTGAGAGCTATGACAGCGCATCGATGATGGATGCGCCGGCCGCGCAAACGTCGGCTTCGCCGGCTGCGCCGTCCGTGATGGTCGGCGGCGCAGCGATGCTGCCGACGCGCAACATCGTGGAGAACGCAGCGAACTCCCGCGACCATACCACCCTCGTCGCCGCGGTGCAGACCGCGGGTCTCGTCGACACGTTGTCGGGCGCGGGCCCCTTCACCGTCTTCGCGCCGACCAACGCCGCGTTCGACAAGCTGCCCGACGGCACGGTCGCTTCGCTGCTTGAGCCCGCGAACCGCGACACGTTGACGACGATCCTCACCTATCACGTCGTGCCCGGCCGGCTGACCGCCGCCGATCTCGTCGCGCAGGCGCGCGCGCACGGCGGACGCGTCACGCTCACCACCGCGCAGGGCGCAACGCTCACCGTCACCCCGGCCGCGAACGGCGTCGCCATCACGGATGCGCGCGGCGGCGCATCCATGGTGACGATCGCCGACGTGATCCAATCGAACGGCGTCATCCACGTTGTCGATACGGTGCTGATGCCGCCTGCTTGAGGCGCCGCGAGCTGGAAGAGGGCGGGTTTCTCCCGCGCCCGGCGCGCCCCTCATCTCGCGCCGGGCGTCTCCCAGGAACGGTCATGAGCGTTCCTCGCCCGCTCTCTTCCTTCGCTTGCCTCAGCGTCACGCTTGATGCGCTCCGCGCCCTCGGCCACGGTGTCCTGCGCGGAGGAAGGCATGATCAAGACACGGTTCACCGAGGCGTTCGGCGTTGAGCACCCCATCGTCCAGGGCGGCATGCAATGGGTCGGCCGTGCTGAACTGACATCAGCGGTGGCGAACGCCGGCGCGCTCGGCTTCCTTACCGCGCTGACGCAGCCGACGCCCGAAGCGCTGTCCAAGGAGATCGCGCGCTGTCGCGAGATGACTGATAAGCCCTTCGGCGTGAACCTCACGATCCTGCCCGCGATCAATCCGCCGCCATACGCCGAATATCGCCGCGCCATCATCGAGAGCGGGATCAAGATCGTCGAGACCGCCGGCTATAAGCCGCAAGAGCACGTCGACGATTTCAAGGCCAACGGCGTCAAGGTCATCCACAAATGCACCAGCGTGCGCCACGGCGTGTCCTCCGTCCGCTACGGCGTCGACGCGATCTCGATCGACGGCTTTGAGTGCGCCGGCCACCCTGGCGAGGATGATGTCGGCGGTCTCATTCTCATTCCCTGCGCGGCCGACAAGATCAAGATTCCCATGATCGCGTCGGGCGGCTTCGGCGATGCGCGCGGCCTCGTCGCCGCGCTCGCCCTCGGCGCTGACGGCGTCAACATGGGCACGCGCTTCTGCGCCACGAAAGAAGCCCCGCTGCACGAGAACTTCAAGCAGCAGATGGTCGAGAACGACGAGCGCGCCACCGATCTCATCTTTCGCACCATGCACAACACCGCGCGCGTGGCGAAGAACAAGATCTCGCAGGAAGTCGTCGCGCTGGAGCGCGGTGGCGCGAAGTTCGAGGAGGTCCGCCATCTTGTGACCGGCGTCCGCGGGCGCGAGGGGTTGGAGACCGGCGATCTCGACGCGGGCATCTGGTCCGCCGGCCAGGTGCAGGGCCTCGTCCACGACGTCCCGAGCGTGAAGGACCTCGTGGACCGCATCATCAGCGAGGCCGAAGAGATCATCAACAAGCGCCTTGCTTCCTTCGTGCGCTGATCACGGCGAGGCCCACCATGCCGGACTTCCGCACCATCGCCGCAAACGGGATCGCCATCCGCGCCGCGATCGAAGGGCAGGGGCCGCTCGTCGTGTTCGTGCACGGCTTCCCGGAAAGCTGGTATTCGTGGCGCCATCAACTCACGCCCGTCGCGCAAGCGGGCTTCACCGCCTGTGCGATCGACGTGCGCGGCTATGGCGGCTCCGACAAGCCTCACCCGGTCGAGGCCTACGATCTTGAAACGATCACGAAGGACATCGCCGGCGTGATCGCTGCGCTGTCGCCCAACGAAAAAGCGATCCTCATCGGCCACGATTGGGGCGCGCCGATTGTCTGGAACACCGCACTCCTCTTTCCCGAATGCGTGCGCGCCGTCGCCGGTCTTTCGGTGCCCTACGTGCCGCAGGGCGAGGTCTCGCTCCTCGATGTCGTCACCGAGGTCTTCACCAAGAACGGCCGCTTCTTCTACCAGGTCTATTTCCAGGACGAGGGCGTCGCCGAAGCAGAGCTCGAAAAGGACGTGCGCGACGGCCTCCGCCGGTTCTACTACGCCATCGCCGGCGAAGCCCCGGACGGGACCTGGCCGCCGGACAAGAAGCACGGCGACAGCCTGCTCCACCGCCTGCCGAACCCCGATCCCTTTCCCGCTTGGCTGACCAGGGCGGACGAAGATTATTTTGTCGCCGAGTTCGAGGGATCAGGCTTCCGCGGCCCGCTCAACCGCTACCGCAATCACCGCCGCGACCACGCGTTCCTCACGCCGTTCCGCACACGGACGATCGACCAGCCGGCGCTGTTTATTGGCGGCGAACGCGATCTGGTGCTGAAGATGTTCCCCGGCGTCGATCTCGTCGCGATGATGAAACCGCACGTTCCGAACCTCCGCGGCGCGCATCTCCTGCCTGGCGTCGGCCACTGGACCCAGCAGGAAGCTCCGGACGCCGTGAACCGATTGCTCGTCGATTGGCTCAAGGGGCTTTAGCGCCGCGCCGCCCCGCGATCTCGACGACCGCCAGCACCGCGAGCCCCAGCGCCAGCACGCCGATGCCCACCCACGCGCCGATCCGCGCGTTCGGCAGGCTCGCGATGTAGCTGAGGCTGGACCAGAGCATGTAGAGGCTCGATCCCACGAATACGATGGGCGTGAGCGGGTAGAGCGGCGTCCTGAACGGCCGCGGCGCGTCGTGGCGTGTGAACCGCAGCACCATGAGCGCGATCCCGCTGAGGCTCAGAAACAGCCAGAACGCAGGAAACGTGTAATCGACGGTGGTTTGGAAGCCGTTGCGCGTCCATGCGCCAAGCGCCACGAGCGCCAGCCCCATCGCGCCTTGCGTCCACGTCGCCGCTGCTGGAATCCCGCGCCCCGCATCCCAGCGCCCGAGCGCGCCGAGCGCGGGAAAATCGCGCGCGGCCGCATAGGTCGTTCGCGCGCCGACGATGATTGTTGCGTTGATCGACGTGATTGCAGCAAAGGCGACAGCCAGCGCAATGATCAGCGCCGCGCTGTCGCCGAACGCGCGGCCCATCAGATCCGCCGCCGGCGCCTTGCTCGTCGCCAGCCCCTCAAAACCGAGTCCGCGCAGGAACGCCCAGTTCACAAGCAGATAGAGCGCCATGATCGCCAGCGTCGAGACGATCAGGGCCCGCGCCATCCCGCGCCGCGCGTCCTTCACTTCAGCTGACAGCGTCGCAAGCTCGCTCCATCCGCCGTACGCCAAGAGCGCAAAGACGAGCGCGAGCCCGAGCGAAGCCGGCGCCGGCCCGGTGAGCGGCGCAATCGGCGTCAGCGGAGGAAGCCCGCGCAGCGCAAGCCAGAGCGCCGCCGCCCCCATGATCGCCAGCCCCGCCACCTCGAGCCCCGTGACCGAATATTTCGCCGCGATGTCCTTGTGCGCGCTGCGCAGATTGAACAGCGTCAGCGCGATCACGGAGACCGCCGCATAGAACGCCGGGCCGTCCGTACCCAGATGAAACGCCGGCACGGCGTTGAGATAATCCCCGATCACGAATCCCAGGAACGCGATTGAGCCGGAATTGATGATCGCGAACCGCCCCCACGCGAACAAGAACGCGACGCGCTTGCCGTAGGCGAGGCCGAGAAAATGATAATCTCCCCCCGCGCTCGGAAAGGCGGCTGCGAGTTCCGCATAGCAAAGCGCCCCGGCGAGGGTGAGCAGCCCCGCGCCGATCCACGTCGCATAGAGCCACCCGACGGATCCCGCAGCGGCGGCCGCATCCGCAGGCGCTTTGAAGATGCCTGCGCCCACCACCATGCCGATCGCCAGCATGACCACATAGGCCGTGGAGATGTGCCGCGCCGGCGCGGCCTGGGCAGTGTCGTCTGCGGCGGTCACGCGCGCGATTGAACGGGATCGCCCGCCGCCGTCAATCGGCGCTTTGAATGGCAGGATCGCTTATTTCTATGGGCGCTGAACGGCGCTGCCGCTTGCGCGTTGCCCTGCCAGGTCTCAAATCCACGCAAGCCCTGATCCACATCAGCGTCGAAGGAGGTTTCGCATGGCCAAGCCGCGCATTCAAACGAGCATTGATTTGCCCGACAATACCCGCAAGGCGATGATCGATCTGCTCAACGCCCGCCTGGCGGACGCCATCGATCTGTCGCTCGCGGCCAAGCAGGCGCATTGGAACGTCAAGGGCCCGAACTTCATCGCGCTGCACGAATTCTTCGATGAAATCGTGACGCGCACGCGCGGTCAGGTCGATGAAATCGCCGAGCGCGCGACCGCCCTGGGCGGGATCGCGATCGGCACCACGCAGGCCGTGAACGCCGGCTCGACGCTCACGGCGTACCCCACGGACGTGACCGCAGAGAAGGAGCACGTGAAGCTGCTGGCCGAACGCTTGGCGGCCTACGCGAAAAACGCGCGCGATGCGATCGACCAAGCCGACGAGGCCGGCGACAAGGTGACGGCGGATTTGTTCACCGGCGCAGCCCGCGAAGCGGACAAAGACCTCTGGCTGCTCGAATCGCACCTCGGCTAAGGCGCGCCTTGGATGAGGCGCAGCGGCGCGCTATTGCTGCTTGCGGCCACGCGCCATCACGCCCTCGCGCGCGGAGGCGATTGAATCCGCAGTGACGGCGGCGTTGAGCGACGCGGTGAACTTCGTCTCGTACTTCATCGCCTTCTCGAACTTCATGCCGAAGCCCTCGTCGATCAGCTGCTTGTACGCTGCCACCTTGTCGCCCGGCGCGGAGGCGATGTCGTGCGCGAGCTTGATCGCTGCGGGGAGAAGCTCCGCCGGCTCAAACACGCGGTTGACGAGCCCCCAATCGCACGCCGTCTGCGCATCGATGAAATTGCCCGAAAGCGAAATCTCCTTCGCGCGATGGATGCCGACGAGCCGCGACAGCTTCTGGGAGAGCCCCCAGCCCGGCAGGATGCCGACGCGCGCATGCGTATCGGCGAAGCGCGCGCTGGCGGAGGCGTAGAGCACGTCGCACGCGAGCGCGACCTCGAACCCGCCGGTGATCGCGACGCCATTGATCGCGCCGATGATCGGCTTCCGGCACTTCGTCAGCGCACGGACGGGATCGCGATCGTGGTCGGTGGGGTTGGCGTCCTCCGCGACGTTGCCGCCGCTCGCCAGTTCCTTGAGGTCGAGCCCGGCGGTGAACGCCTTGCCGGCGCCCGTCAGCACGATCGCGCGCACGCCCTCGTCATGATCGAGCGCCTTGAACGTCTTCGCGATCTCGGCGCGCAAGGCGCGCGACAAGGCGTTCATCGCCTCGGGACGGTTCAGCGTGACAATCGCGACAGGACCGTCGCGTTCAACAATGAGCACCATGGGGAACTCCAGCTAATCCTTATTCGCTTCGCGGGGGAGGTGGTCGCGAAGCGACCGGCGGGAGGCGGGCGCCGGAACCAACGCTTGTTCGCGACAGGACGGAGCGCGTTGAACCAGCGCGGCTCTGATCATCGTCGCTTCACGGCGCGAACACGTCGGGAAACGCCTTCTTCAGCTCCGGCTTCATGATCTTGCCGTTGGCGTTGCGCGGCAGCGTTTCATGCCAGAACGCGACGCGCACCGGCACTTTGAACGCGGCGAGGCGCTGGCTCACCCAGTGCCGCAATTCCTGTTCGTCGGCGTGCATGTCAGGCTTCAGCGTCACGACTGCGGCGGGCTCTTCGCCCAGCATCTTGTGCGGCAGCCCGATGACGGCCGCGTCCATCACCGCGGGGTGGTCGTAAAGGGCGTTCTCCACTTCCACGCAATAGATGTTCTCCCCGCCGCGGATCAGCATGTCCTTGGCGCGGTCGACAATATAGATGAAGCCTTCCTCGTCGATGCGCGCCAGATCGCCGGTCTTCACCCAGCCGTCGACGAACGTCTCCGCCGTCGCCTGCGGCTTTTGCCAATAGCCGCGCACCACGATCGGCCCGCGATACCAGAGTTCGCCGACCTCATCCGTGCCGAGGACCTTGCCGTCCGGCCCGACGATCTTGGCCTCGCCCGTGAGCGAAGGCACCCCGCAGCTCGCGGGTTTGCGCTCGTAGTCTTCCGCGAAATTGCTCGTCGCGGTGGCGGATGTCTCCGTCATGCCCCAGCCCTGGCCGGGCTTCGCTTGCGGGAAGCGCTCGCGAATCCGCCGCACCAGCTCCGGCGCCGACGGCGCCCCGCCATAGGAGATCGTCTCCAGCGAGGAGAGATCGTACTCGTCGAACTTCGGATGCTCGAGGATCTGCCACGCGATGGTGGGCACCCCGCCCGCCTGATTGATCTTTTCCTTCTCGATCAGCGGCAACGCGGCGTCCACGTCCCAGCGCCGCTGCAGCACGATCTTGCCCCCGCCCATCACGTGCGGGCAGAGCACCGCGAAACACCCGGTCGCATGGAAGAACGGCACCGAGAGCAGCACCGCGCGCTGCGGCGCGTTCGGATCGGGCGCCGGCGGCGCTTCGCCCCGGCGCAGGAACGCGCGCGCCTGCGCGCTTAGCGCATTGAGGATGTTCGAGATGATATTGCGGTGCGTGATGACGGCGCCTTTGGGCTTTCCCGTTGTGCCCGACGTGTAGAAGATCACCGCGTCGTCGTCGGCCCCGATGTCGCGTCCGGTCGGCAGCGCGCCGTCCGCGCGCTTGGCGTAATCGTTCGGGACGCCGATCACGCTCTCCAGCCGCGTGACGCGGGGATCGGCCACGTCGTCGGAGAGCCGCGAAACATACACCCGCGTCAGCGCCGGACATGCATCGACGTGCTCGCGCATGCGCTCCCAGCGTTCCGCGTCGACGATGGCGATCTTCGCCCCGGAATCCGTCAGCCCGTACTCGAGCTCCGGCCCCGTCCACCACGCATTGAGCGGCGTCGCGATCGCGCCCAGATGCACGCACGCCCAGAACGCGACCGGCCATTCCGGCAGGTTGCGCATGATGATCGCGACGCGGTCGCCCTTGGCGACGCCGTCGGCTGCGAGCTGCGCCGCGAGCGCCGCCGTCGCCTTGTGCAGCCCGGCGAACGTCACCCGCTCGCCCTCATAGACGAGGTGATCGCGATCGGGCCATTGGTAGGACGCCGCGAACAGCTCGCGCAGCGTCGGCGGCGCGTTCTTCCAGGTCTTGAGCCGCACGCCGCGGATCTCGCGCTCCTCGACCTCGAACGGGCTTCCCGCCTGGTTCAGAAGCGCATGCGCCCGCGCGATCGACATCGCCGGAAACGCGCCGCCCTGGGCCGATTGCTCTTGGACTGCGCTCACGGCCGCCTCCTCCTGTTCTGGTTGCTGCTTAAGAAGAAGAGTGCGGCGGAAGCGTCAAGTCACCTTCGCGGAGCCCGCGAACGCCGGATCGCGATACGCCCCCGTGCTCAGCACCTCGATCAGCGCATCCGCGGCGGCGTCGGCTTCGCTGTAGCGCAGCGTCAAAGCCGGAAACGCGAACCGCATCGCGTCCGGCGCGCGGAAGTCGCCGATCACGCCGCGCACGATCAGCGCCTGGACGATGGCGTAGGCCGCCTTGTGCTTGAGCGTCACATGCCCGCCGCGCCGGTCAGGATCGATGGGGCTGATCAGCTGCAGTCCCGGCCGCTTCTTGGCGAGGACGCGCCCGAGGAAGCGCTCTGACAGCGCCTGGGACTTCGCCCGCCGCGCCGCCGCCGGCGCCTCGGCGATGAGATCAAGCGCGGCCTCGAGCGCGGCGTAGGCGAGGATCGGCGGCGTGCCGGAGACGAACCGCTGCACGCCGCCCGCGGGCTCATAGCGGTCCAAGAAAGCAAACGGGTCGGCGTGCCCCAGCCATCCCGAGATCGGGTTCGCGAGCCGCGCCTGCTGATCGCGGGCGACGAACAGAAAGGCCGGGCTCCCGGGTCCGCCGTTCAGATATTTGTAGGTGCAGCCGACGGCGAACCGCGCCCCCGCCGCCGCCAGATCGACCTCCACAGCGCCCACCGAGTGCGAGAGGTCCCAGATGATTTCCGCGCCCGCCGCATGCGCCTGCGCGGTCAGCGCCGCCATGTCGCGCACCACCGCGTCGCGATAATGCACATGCGACGCGATCACCACGCCCACGCGCGCGTCGATGCGATCCGCCAGCGCGCCGCGCTTGGCGAGGCGCACTTTCGCGCGCGCCAGCCCCGCCAGCCCCTGCGCGATGTGCATGTCGGTTGGGAACTCGCCGCTCTCCACCAGGATCGTCTTGCGTCCCGGCGCCGCCGTGAGCAGCGCGCCTGCGAGCTTGAACAGGTTCACCGAGACCGAGTCCGCGACGATCGTCTCGTCCGCGCGCGCCCCGACCAGCGGCGCGATCTTGGCGCCCAGCCGCTGCGGCGCGCCGATCCAGTCGGCGCTGTTCCACGACCCGACGAGCCCGTGGCCCCATTCGTTCTGCACCGTCTGCGCCACGCGCGCGACGACGGCGCGCGAGACCGGCCCCAGCGAATGCCCGGCGAGGTAGACCATCCCGTGCGGCAGCTCGAACGCCTCGCGAAAGCTGCGCAGGGGATCGGCGGCGTCGAGGGCGGCGGCGTCTTCCATGGCGCCACCATGCGCGCACGCGCCCCGCGGACGCAACGCATCGGCTTTGTCCGGGTCCGGCGCAAACCACAGCCCGATCGCAGCGGGAACGCAGCCGCAGGCCAAATCTTGCCAAACTGTCATGCGCGAACTTGAAGGCCGCGTGGAGGTCGGGCAAAGCTCGCCGCGAAGCCGGCGGGCAGGGCGGCGCGAGGGAGACGGCGGTGGATAAGCTCAGGCAATTTGCGGTCGCGAACGCGAATTGGATCATCGTCTGCGGGCTGTTTCTCTTGGCCGGCGTCTGGGGCGGCGCAGTCGGCAGCATGGCGCTGAGCGGCGGGGGGCGTGCAGCAGCGCCGCTCTCGGCGATGGCGCTGTCGGGTCCCGATCCGGTCCGCGCCGCAGATGCGCCGCGCGCGCCGGAGGATCGCCCCGCCGGCATGGCCTTCATGAACGCGCGCATCGACACCTCGACGGCGACGCCGCGCGCCTGTCTCGAATTCACCAAGCCGATCGCCACCGGCGCAAACATCAATCTGCGCGATTATCTCGTCATCGAGCCCGCCGCGCAGGTTCAGGTCGAAGCCTCCGACACTTTGATGTGCATCTCGGGTCTGTCGTTCGAACCCGATCGCCAGGTCACCATCCGCCGCGGCCTGCTGGCGACGACCGGCGAACGCACCGCGCGCGACGAAACCTTCACGCTCTCGTTCGGCGATCGCCCCGCCTATGTCGGCTTCGTCGGCAACGGCGTGATCCTGCCGCGCACCGAGGCTGACGGCCTCGCGATCGAGACGGTCAACGTTTCCACGATCAAGATTGAAGTGCTGCGCGTGAACGATCGCATCCTCTCGCAGCGCGGCCTCAATGTCGGCGAGATCATCGAAGAGGGCGGCTATGGCTATTGGTCGCTCCAGTACGAAGCCGCCGATGTCGGCGTGAAAGTCTACGAAGGCGAGATCGACGTCGCCGGCGCGCGCGACCGGCGCAACCAGGCGATCACCACGGTCTTCCCGCTCGGCGCTGTGCTGGAGGATCGCCGTCCCGGCGCCTACGTCGTGCGCCTCATCGACGGCACGCCCGGCGCCGGCCAGACCGGGGGCGACACCGATCGCCCCGCCGGCGCCTATCGTTGGATCATGTACACCGACATGGCGTTGCAGACCTTCACCGGCGCCGACGGCCTGGACGTCGTCGTGCGCGGGCTCTCCGACGCGCAGACCATGAATGGCGTGACCCTCACGCTCATCGCCCAGAACAACGACGAACTCGCGCGCGCGCAGACCGATTCAGACGGCCGCGTGCGCTTCAGCCGCGCCCTCATCGAAGGCGAGGGCCCCGCCCGCCCGCGCTACGTCATGGCGTATGATCGCGACGGCGATTTCGCCGCGCTCGATCTCGACACCGGCGCGCTTGATCTCTCCGAACGCGGCATCGACGGGCGCACGCCCCCCGGCGACATCGACGCCTTCCTCTACACCGAGCGCGGCATCTACCGCCCCGGCGAGACCGTGCGCCTTATGGGCCTGATCCGTGACATCGCCGGCCGCGCGATCGCCGATCGCCCGTCCACGCTCGTCATTTACCGCCCGAACGGCACCGAGGCGCGCCGCCTGCGCATGAACCCGGCCGAACGCGCCGGCGGCGTCGCCAAGAACGTCGCGATGGACCGCTCAGCGCCGCGCGGCGTCTGGCGCGCAGAATTGCTCGTCGACGGCCAGGAGCAGGCCGCCGGCAATGTGTCTTGGTCGGTCGAAGATTTCGTCCCGCAGCGTCTGCGCGTGGAGATCAGCGCCGACGAAACGCCGATCGTCGGCGATCAGCGCCGCGCCATCGATGTGCAGGCGGATTTCCTGTACGGCGCGCCGGGCTCCGGCCTGCAGGTCACGGCGGAGGGTCGCCTGCAAGTCGATCCCAATCCGTTCCCCAGTTTCCGCCAGTACGCCTTCGGTCGCGAGGATGAGAGCTTCGAAGAGCGCTTCTTCCAGCTGCCCGAAACCACCACCGACGGCGACGGCCACGCTCAGATCATCGCCGGCATCGACGACCCGCCGGAAACCACGCTGCCCCTGCGCGCGCGCCTCATCGCCAGCGTGCAGGAGCCGGGCGGCCGCGTTGTGCGGGAAAGCTTCTCCGCGCCCGTGCGTCTGTCCAATCGCTATCTCGGCGTGCGCCAGCGCTTCGACAACGGCGCGATCCAGCGCAACGGGACCGCGAATTTCGACGTCATCGCGGTGAACGCCGCCGGCGCCCGCGTCGCCGCGCGCGGAATCTCGTGGACGCTCGTGCGCGAGGACTGGAGCTACGATTGGTACCTCGACAACGGCCGCTGGCGCTGGCGCCGCACCGGCCGCGACGTCCCCATCGCGGGCGGCACGACCGACATCGCCGCAAACAATCCCGTCCGCATCTCGCGCGGCGAACTCGATCACGGCTCGTACCGCCTGATCGTGCGGGACGGGCAGGGCGCGGAAACCTCTTCGCGCTTCTACGCCGGCTGGGGCGGCGGCGAGGATAACGACACGCCGGACATGGTCACCGTCGCCGGCCCCGGCGAGCCGGTTCGCGCCGGCCGTCGCGCCGACATCCAGATTCGCGCGCCCTACGCCGGTGAAGCGCAGATCGTCGTCGCAACCGACCGCGTCATCTCGATGCGCACGGTGCGCATCGCCGCTGAAGGGGCGACCGTCTCGCTCCCGGTCGAGGAGAGCTGGGGCGGCGGCGCCTATGTGCTCGTCACGGTGATGACGCCGCGCGATCCGGCGAACCTCCCGGTGCCGCGCCGCGCCATCGGCGTGACCTATGTGCCCGTCGACACCGGCGCGCGCACCATGGAGGTCGCGGTCGGCGGCGACATGAGCGTCGTGCGTCCGCGCCAGACCATCAACGTTCCGATCGCGATCGCGAACATGCCGCGCGGCGAGACCGTGAATGTCATGCTCGCGGCGGTGGACGAAGGCATCCTCCAGCTCACCAAGTACGCAAGCCCCGATCCAAGCGAACATTTTTTCGGCCGCCGCGCGCTTGGCGTGATGGTGCGCGACGATTACGGGCGCCTGCTCAATCCAAATCTCGGCGCGCCGTCGCGCCCGCGTCAGGGCGGCGACAGCCTTGGCGGCGAAGGCTTGACCGTGGTGCCCACCAAGACCGTTTCGCTCTTCACCAACGCCTACGAGGTCGGCCGCGACGGCCGCGTCACGATCCCGCTCGACGTGCCGGACTTCAACGGCCGCCTGCGCATCATGGCGGTCGCCTGGTCGAACACTGCGGTGGGCGAGGGCGAGCACGCGCTCACCGTGCGCGATCCGGTGGTCGCCGAACTTGTCCTCCCGCGCTTCCTGGCGCCGGGCGATGAAGCGCTGGCCACGCTGACCGTCGACAATGTCGAAGGCGCAGCAGGAACCTACGCAACCGCGTTCGCGGCGACCGGCGCTGTGCGCACGACGGCGCAGACCGAGCGCATGCGCCTCCAGCGTCGTCAGCGCGGCACGGCGCGCGTCGCAATCACGGCGCCCGCCGCCGGCATAGGCCAGGTGCAGCTCACGCTCACCGGCCCTGCGGGCTTCGAGCGCGTCGTGCGCGCGTATCCGATCCAGGCCCGCGCGCCCTATCTGCCGATCACCGAGACGCAGATCGACGAGCAGGCGCCCAATGTCAGCTATCGTCCGCCTACGGACGTTCTCGCCCGCTTCGCGCCGCGGGAGGGCTCGCTTGTGGTGTCCTATTCCGCGCTTGCCGGCCTCGATCCCGCGCCGCTCCTGGCGCAGCTCGAACGCTATCCCTACGGCTGCACCGAACAGCTCGTCTCCGTGTCGATGCCGCTCCTTTATTTCAATGCGGTCGCGCAGGCGATCGGGCGCAATCAGGATCAGCGCCTGCGCCGTCGCGTGCAGGACGCCATCACCCGCATCCTCGACCGCCAGGGCGCGGACGGCGCAATCGGCCTCTGGCGCGCGAACGACGCCTCCGCCACGCCATGGGTCGGCGCGTACGCCGTCGATTTCCTCGTCCGCGCCAAGGCGCAGGGCTACATCGTCCCGGACGCCGCGCTGGAGCTGGCCTACACGGCCCTGCGTCGCGTCGCGCGGCTGAACGACTTCGCCGGCGTCTCATACGACTTCGAAGTCTATCGCTGGCCGGGCTCGAACGACACCGAAGAGCTCCTGCGCTCGCGTGCGGCGGCGTATGCGCTTTATGTGCTGGCGAAGGCCGGTCAGGCCGATATCGGCCAGCTCCGCTACTTCCACGACACGCCGCTGCGCAACGATCCCTCGCCGCTGGCGCGCGCGCAGATCGGCGCCGCGCTCGCGCATCTCGGCGACCGCTCCCGCGCCCGCAACGCCTTCCGCCTCGCCGAGCAGGCGATCGGCTACGAGAATACCGGCGACTGGTACCAATCGCCCCTGCGCGATCTCACCGGCGTCATCGCCCTCGCCGCCGAAGCCGGCGAAACCGCCGCAGTCACGCGCCTGCGCGCCCGCCTGCAACGCATCGAGCGCGAGCCCGAAGCGATGATGACGCAGGAGCAGGCGCAGACGCTGCTTGCGGTCAACGCGCTCTCCCGCGCCGCGGGTCCGGTGAACGTGTCGCTGAACGGCGCAGCCGGCGCCGGACGCCGGGTGACCGCCGACGCCGGCGATCTCGCGCGCGGCCTCGTCTTCCGCAATGATGGACGCGGCACGGTGTGGCGCACCCTTACCCTGCAAGGCCCTCCGCGCGAGGCGCCACCCGCAATCAGCGCCGGCTACAGCCTCGACAAGACGATCTACACGCTCGACGGCCGCGCCGCGAACCTGAGCGCGCTGCGCCAGGGCGATCGGGTGATCGTCTCGATCACCGGCCAGCCCGCCGGCGTGCGCACGTTCCCGACCGTGCTTGTCGATTTGCTTCCCGCAGGGCTCGAAATCGAGAGCGTGCTCGGGCCGCAGGACGGCGTGCAGCCGGATTATTACGGCGGCGGCCAGCGCAACGGTCCCTTCGCGTTCCTGGGCGTCATCTCCTATTCGCGGATCGCGGAAGCGCGCGACGATCGCTTCGTCGCCGCCGCCGACATCCGCAATACCAGCTTCCGCTTCGCCTATGTCGCGCGCGCGGTGACGGCGGGCGAGTTCACGATGCCGCCGGCGCAGGTGGAGGACATGTACCGCCCCGGCGTCTACGCCCGCACCAGCGTCGGCCGCATCACCATTGCGCCGCCCAGCTGATGACCGGACGCGCGTCCCCCCCGACGCGCCGCTCCCCCCGTGTGGGGGAGGGTAGGGAGCAGGGGCGCGCAGAAGCAGGCGCAAGCGGCGCCGGCTCGAATTTTCCCGAACGCTCCCCGCTCCCTGCCCCCTCTCCGCAAGGGGGAGGGGGATTGTCCGGGTTCGGACGGATGCGTCGCGGCCCGCGTACGCCGCCGCCGTTATCCTCATCCGGCAAGCGCATCGCGTGGGCGTTCGTCATCGTTGCGCTTGCGCTCTTCGCGCTCGATCTGGCCTTCCCCCCGCCGCTGCACCGCGCCGATGTCGTGTCGCCTGTCGTGCTTGACCGCAACGACCATTGGGTGCGCGCGCTGCAGACGCCGGAGGGCCGCTGGCGTCTCGCCGCGCGGCTCGACGAGATCGATCCGGAATTCCGCCGCCGCCTGATCGCCGTGGAGGATTCGCGCTTCTGGTTTCACCCCGGCGTCGATCCCTTCGCCCTGGCGCGCGCGAGCGCAAGCTATCTGCGCAACGGCGAAGTCACCTCCGGCGGCTCCACCATCACGATGCAGCTCGCGCGCCTGCTTGAACCGCGCCCGCGCACCATCCCCTCCAAGCTGATCGAGATCGTCCGCGCCCTGCAGATCGAGCGGCGCTGGACCAAGCGTGAAATCCTCGCCGCCTACCTCACGCTTGCGCCGTACGGCGGCAATCTCGAAGGCGTGCGCGCCGCCAGCCGCGCCTATTTCGCGCGCGATCCGGTCTGGCTCGACGATGGCGAGATGGCGCTGCTCATCGCCTTGCCGCAGGCGCCGGAGGCGCGCCGCCCCGATCGCCGCCCCGACGCTGCGCGCGCCGCACGCAACGCGATGCTCGATCGCTTCGCCGCCGCGCGCCTCATCACGCGCGACCGCGCCCGCGAGGCGCACGCCGATCCAATCCCCGCGCGCGCGCCGTTTCCCGTCATGGCGTTCGCGACGGCCGAACGCCTTGCCCGCGCCCACCCAAACGCGCCGGTGCTGCGCACCACCCTCGACGCCGACCTCCAGCGCGCGCTTGAAGCGCTCGTCGCCCGCCACGCGGAGGCGATTGAACGCGACGCGTCGATCGCGATGATGGTGGTGGAGATCGCGCCGCGCGCGGTGCGCGCAAGCGTCGGCGGCGCCGGCCTCGATCGCGCCGGCGGCTATATCGACATGACGCAGGCCGTGCGCTCGCCCGGCTCCGCGCTCAAGCCCTTCATCTACGCGCTCGCGATCGACGACGGCATCGCTGCGCCCGACACCATCATCCTCGACGCCCCGCGCCGCTTCGCCGGGTATCTGCCGGAGAATTTCGATCGCCGCTTCCACGGCGATGTGCGCCTCGCCGAAGCGCTGCAGCATTCGCTCAACGTGCCCGCCGTGGCCACGCTCGATCGCATCGGCCCCGCGCGTTTCGAGGCGGCCTTGGCGCAGGCTGGCGCGCGGCCACGGATCCCGCGCCGCGAATTGGCCGAGCCCGGCCTCGCGCTGGCGCTCGGCGGCGTCGGCATGACGCTTGAAGAACTCGTCTCGCTTTATGTCGCGCTCGGCGATGGCGGCCGCGCCGGCGAACTGACGCTGCTGCGCAACGAGCGCGCGGTGCGCCGCGGCCGCCTTGTGCGCGCCGACAGCGCCGAGCGGGTGCTGGAGATTTTGCGCCGCTCACCCTCGCCGGCGGGCCGCACGCCCGCAGCGTTGGCGCAAGGCGCGCCGCTCGTCGCGTTCAAGACCGGCACGTCATACGGCTTCCGCGATGCATGGGCGGTCGGCGTCGCGGAGGGGCATGTCGTCGGCGTCTGGGTCGGCCGCCCGGACGGCGCGCCGCGCGCCGGCGCGACAGGGCGCAGCGAAGCCGTGCCGCTGCTGTTCGATGCGTTCGACATCATTGCGCCCAACGCGCCGCGGCGCCGCGCCGAGAACGAGGTGGCGCACGCCGCGCCCGGGATCGAGCGCCTGCGCACGCGCAGCAACGAGGAATCCGGCCCGACGATTCTGTTTCCGCCCGACGGCGTGGAGATACTTGTGCTCGAGTACGGCGCGGCCGCGCGTGGGCTCTCGCTCTCCGCGCGCGGCGGACGCGCGCCCTTGTCCTGGTACGCCGAGGGCCGCGCCGTGCCGAGCGAACCCACCAGCGGCCGCGCGATCTGGCGTCCTACAGCGCCCGGCTTCCACACGGTCAGCGTGATCGATGCGGACGGGCGCCGCGCGCATGTCCGTATACGGATCAGGGACACGGGCAGCTGAGCCCAACAAAAAAACGCGGACCTCGGAAGAGGTCCGCGTTCCCTTTGCAATCGCATAAGCGGGCGGGCTTAGGCGACGATGTTGGACGCCACATAGAGCGCGGCCAGAGCGAGCGGCGCATAGAGGGCGACGGCGACCAACAGGGAAAGAGGCCGGGGCATTGTCTTAACGTCCTTTCTTATTCGAGACGAACTGAAGCGGGATGAAATGCGTCAGCCGACGATCTGCGCGGCTTGCGCGAGCGTGACGACCGCGAACGGCGCGACAAAAGCGATTGCGGCGAGGACGCTGTAAAACTTGTTCATGGCTGGCTCCGTGGACATTGGCTCTGTGCATCTTGCTTACGTCCCATGAGATGCAGCCGCTCCCGCGCTTGGATGCGCGTCGATGCAGAATATTGCGCGCGGGCTGCACGCCCCCAAAAAAGGCGGCCCGAACCGAGCCAGGTCCGGGCCGCAGGGAAGATCGTCGCAACGAGGGAGGGAGGAGCTGCGCGACGATCGAAACCGGGCGCCGTCACGCGAAGATCTGCGCGCCTTGATGCAGGATCGCGACTGCGATCGGGGCGGAGAGCGCGAAGGCGAAAGCGAGTGAGAGAAAGCGGGTCATGGGCGTCGTCCTGGTTGGGTGTTTCGTTTTGATGAGCCGACCCTATCGGCGGCGCGGCCGGATCGCGGTGACGCCGGTCACCGTCGCGCCGCCGGGGCCGGTGCGCGTCAGCGCAACGTGACGGTCTGCGTGGCCGGCGCATCGGCCACGTCGAACGCGGCGTCCGCGAAGCGCGGCGGGCCGCCCTGAACGGGCGCGTCGTTGGAGAAGCCGTAGGGCTCGGCGGGAATCCCCATCGGCCCGAGCGCCAGGCGCCCGTCGCCGTTGCGGTCATGGAAGAGCTTCACGCCGTATCGGCCGGGGCCCGGCAAGGCGATCGTGACGGTGAGCGCGTCGGATGCGACCCCGACCCGGGCGGCCGCCGCCGGGGTGTCGCCGTCCCAGCCGGCCTCGTCGAACACTGCGATCATCATCGCGCCCTCGGCATGTTCGATGGCGGGGATCGAGATGGTGACGGCCGGCTCGGCCGCGGCGGACGCCGTCGGCGCAGCCCAGAGGAGGGGCGCCGCCGCGGCTGCGAGGACGGCGGTAAGGGCGTGGCGAAGCATGAGCATGTCTCCTTGCGGGGTGTTGCGATGAGCACGGGCGATCGGCCCGCCCTCGTCCCATGCCTGGGTTCCGGCGGCGGCGCGCGGCGATCTGCGTGGATCGGCGCCGGCTCTGCGTGAGCCGTGGGCAAGGGCTGTTTGCGCTTCGCGAAATGCGCGCTGCGACCGCTCGCGAAGCCCCATTGACGAGCGGGATTCGGCGCCGTATTTAGCGAATATGTTAATTGAGCAATCGGTTAAATGAACGACGACGCCCTCACCACCACCTTCGCCGCCCTGGCCGACCCCACCCGGCGCGCGATCCTGGCGCGCCTTGCCGAAGGAGAGGCGACTGTGAACGAACTCGCCGCCCCGTTCGCCATCAGCCTCCCGGCGGTCTCTCGGCATTTGAAGGTTCTGGAATCCGCCGGGCTCATCACCCGCGGCCGCGACGCCCAATGGCGCCCGTGCCGGCTGGAGCCCGCCGCCCTCAAGGGCCTCGACGACTGGCTCGAGCGCTACCGCCGCTTCTGGACCGGCGGCTTCGACAAGATGCAGGCCTACCTCGAAGACTTGAAGCGCAAGGAGAACCGCAAATGAGCGCCCACCTCGCCGACGACGAACTCCTCATCACCCGCATCTTCGACGCGCCCGCCGATCTCGTGTTTTCGATGTGGAGCGACGCAGCCCACATGCGCGCCTGGATGGGGCCTGAAAACTTCGCCTGTCCGGTCTCCGAGATCGATTTCCGCGTCGGCGGCGCCTATCGCGGCATGATCACCTCCGCCGAATACGGCGACAGCTGGTTCGGCGGGACCTATCGCGAGATCGTCCCGAACAAGCGCCTCGTTTTCACCTTCACGTGGGACGCGGGCCCCTCCGCCGATGTCGAAACCCTGATCACGATCACGTTCGACGAACGCGACGGCAAGACCACGCAAACTTTCCACCAGACCCCGTTCATCTCCGCCGCGCGCCGCGACAGCCATGTCGGCGGCTGGACAAGCTCGTTCGAAAAGCTCGCCGCCTACGCCCGATCCATCGCCCTCCAAGGATCGCCGTCATGAACTACATCGATTGCTTCGTCGCCGCCGTGCCGCGCGCCAATCGCGACGCCTTCATCGCCCACGCCAAGGAGGCCGGCGCGATCTTTCGCGAGTACGGCGCGCTCCGGATCGTCGACTGCTG
The DNA here is from genome assembly GCA_016124255.1 of Alphaproteobacteria bacterium. GTDB lineage: Bacteria > Pseudomonadota > Alphaproteobacteria > Caulobacterales > Aquidulcibacteraceae > CADEEL01. The sequence goes on from WGOB01000094.1 coordinate 24,125, forward strand.
GGGCGACGACGTGCCCCCCGGCAAGGTGACGTCCTTCCCGCTCGCCGTGCAGTCCAAAGACGATGAAGACGTCATCGTCGGCTGGGTCGAATGGCCCTCCAAGGCCGTGCGCGATGAAGCCAACGCCAAGCTGATGCAGGATCCGCGCATGCAGGCGCTGCCGATGCCGTTCGACGGCAAGCGCGCGCTGATCGGCGGGTTCGCGAAGATTCAAGAGAACTGAGGCCGATCATGATCACGATTTCCGCATTCGAATGGGTCCCCGATTTCGCCCGCGGCCAGGTGCGCGATCTGCGCGTGCGCTGGGCGCTGGAGGAGGCGGGCCTCAAGTACCGCGCGCGCCTCCTGGCCCAAGGCGATCAGGACAAACCCGAATACCGCGCGCTGCAGCCCTTCGGGCAGGTGCCGATCTACGAAGAGGATGGTTTCCACCTGTTCGAGACCGGCGCCATCGTGTTGCACATCGGCGATCGTAGCGAGGCCCTCTTGCCGCGCGATCCGCACGCGCGGTCACGCGCGACGCAATGGCTGATCGCCGCGCTCAACTCGATTGAGCCGTTCGTGCTGCAGGTCGCGCTGATCGATCTGTTCTACGCCGATCAGGAATGGGCCAAGCTCCGCCGTCCCGGCGCGCTCGAGTTTATGCACAAGCGACTCGCGGGGCTCTCGGCGTCGCTGGGCGATAAGGCGTTCCTCGACGGCGATCGCTTCACCGCCGGCGATCTCCTGATGTCGACCGTGCTGCGCATCCTGCCCGGGGAAACCGCAAGGCACGCCAACCTCGCTTCCTATGTCGAGCGCTGCACGGCGCGCCCGGCGTTCAAACGCGCGCTCGATGCGCAGCTCGGCGATTTCAAACAGGCAGCGTAGCTCCGCCTTCGTCGACAGTCCCTAATCGCCGCGAAAGCGTCCGTCGCCTTCTTCCGCGAGCACGATGTCGGGGTTCTCCGGCGCCACGCGTTCGAACAGCCCGATGTCGAGCGGCGATTGCGGCGCCGCGCCCTTGAGCGGCGCCGCGATCCGCTCCGCCAGTTCGTGCCGCTCCGCCGGCGCCAGCTGCGGCGCCCGCGCGGGAGACACGATCGGGCGCCAGTAATGGATCGCCACCGCGAGCCGCCCCTCGCGCTCGGTCATCTCCGCGAGGCCGACATTCACCAGCGCGCCCCATCGCGCCATCAGCCGCGCGCGCGTCGCATAGCTTTGCGGCAGCGTCTCCGTCGCAAGTTCGGCTGGCGCCTCCAGGATCGCGCGCGCTTCCTCCGGCGTACGCGCGGCACCCAGCGGCCGCTTCACCGCCGCCTCCACCGAGCGCGCGACGGGGGCGGGCGGCGCCGGGCGCCAATAGCGCAACGCCGCGCGCCAAGCATTGTCCCGCCAGATCAGCTCGAAACGCCCGTCGCCGTAGAGATCCGGGATCGCCGCTTCCGCCGCTTCGGGCGTGGCGAAGCTCTCTGGCAATTCCTCCGACGCCAGGAACACAGGCCCGCCGACGCGCGCGGCGGCTTCCTCCGCCGTCCGCGCCTTCGGCGCATCCGCCGCCCGCGCCTCCCGCGCGCTCGCCCCGATGGGGAACAGGCTCATCTCGACAACATAGGCGCGCTCCACGTCCCGCGCCGCCAACGGACATGGCTAATGCGCTTGTCATGAGCGGGCGCCAGGGTAAAGACTGCGCGCCTCATGGCTTGGTTTTGGGGCGGGGTCTCGCCTGAGGCGCGGCGCCCGCTCGCCCGGTGAGAGGGCTGAGCTTGCTTGGTTGGGGAGATATCCGATGACGCAGCGCCGCCGAATGAGCCTCCTTGTGTTGGCCCTGGCGCCGGTCGTCGCGCTGATGGCGTGCGACCAGGCGGCCAAGATGATCGATCGCGCCAAGGAAGCGGGCGGTCCCGCAGCGCTCGACAGCGTCGCCCTGGACGCGCGCGCCATCGCCGGCGGCGTGCGCCCTGAGGCGGAGATGGCGGCGGTGATTGCGCCGGAACCGGTCTTGGTCGCTCCCGGCGAGATCGTGGTCGGCGCCGCCGTTGAGGAACAGGTTGAATCCGCGGCCCAGCAAGAAGGCGTGCAGGCCGAGATGGCCCCCACGCTGCGCCGCGACGGCATGCGCGCGCTTGAACGCCTGGATGAGAGCGTCCGCCGCCGCGTCGTCCGCCGCGCCGAAGCCGCGGCCGGCAGCGTTGCGGAGCGCCGCGCGCGCGACGTGCTCGGTCGCCTCGGCGTCCAGGGCGATGTCGAGGTGCGTCCCGGCGGCGTCGTCCGCGTGCAGCTGGCGCAGCGTCAGCGCTCCCTGCGCGAACAGCTGCAGATTCAGCAGCAGCGGGCGATCCGCCCGCTCGCCCAGGCGCAATCCGCCGACGAACCGAAATCGCCGGATGACGCAGAGCCCGCGCAGGTCGCGGAAGCCGCCGCAACGCCCGAGGCCGTCCAATGGACGGGCGCCGATTGCCCGCGCATCGTCAACGCCGCTCAGCTTGAGCAGGATGTCGCCCTGGCGACGCGCTGCACCATCGCGCGCCTGCAGCAGGCCAACGCGTTCGAATATGTCGAGCCCAACTTCATCGCCACGGTGAATCTGGATCGCCTGCCATGGGCGCGCCCGCGCGAACCGGCGCCGACCACGCCGCCGCCGAGCGATCCCACGCCCACCGAGCCCGAAGATTCCGTGGCCCTGCCTGACGATCCGCTCGCGGCGCTGCAATGGCACTATCGCGCCCGCGGCACGCAGGTCGGCCAGGCCCCCGGCGGCGCAGGCTTCGAGACCTTCTGGGTCGACGCCCGCCAGATCGGCTCCCGCCAGGTGCGCATCGCCGTCGTCGATACCGGCCTCGACACCCGCCATCCCGAGATCGCGGGCAACGACAACGTCGCCGCCGGCGTGGATCTGATCACCGATCCCTCCCGCGCGAACGACGCCGACGGACCCGATCGCGACGCCTACGATTCCGGCGATCGCTGCGGCACGCAGGCGGAGAATTCCTATCACGGCACCCATGTCGCCGGCACGGCTGGCGCGGTGCGCACCAACGACCGCGTCGGCGTCGCCGGCGGCGTCTGGCAGGTCACGGTCGTGCCGGTGCGCGTGCTCGGCCGCTGCGGCGGCGAGCTGGCCGACATCGCCTCCGGCATCCGCTGGGCGGCGGGCGTCGCCCCGGCCGTCCTCGCCGACGGCACGCAGCTGACCAACGGCAATCCCGCCGACATTATCAATCTGTCGCTGTCGGTGGCGGTGCCGTGCCCGGCCTCGATGCAGTCGGCGATCGAC
>WGOB01000031.1 GCA_016124255.1 Alphaproteobacteria bacterium
CCCCGGCGAGCACCGGCAGCGCCAAGAGCAGCAGAAACACCGTCACCAAGATCGACCACACGAACAGCGGCATGCGGTGCAGCGTCATGCCCGGCGCGCGCATGTTGAAGATGGTGGTGATGAAATTGATCGCCCCGAGGATGGAGCTGGCGCCGGCGATGTGCAGCGACAGGATCAAGAGATCCATCGACGCGCCGCCATGGTGGAGATCGGATGTCGAAAGCGGCGGATAGAGCGTCCAGCCGCCGCCGAAACCGGGATAGGGTCCGTTGCCCGGCACGAACATCGAGATCAGCGCCAGCGCGAACGAGGCCGGCAGCAGCCAGAACGAGATGTTGTTCATGCGCGGGAACGCCATGTCCGGCGCCCCGATCATCAGCGGCACGAACCAATTGCCGAACCCGCCGATCATCGCCGGCATGACCATGAAAAAGATCATGATCAGCCCGTGCATGGTCACGAACACGTTGTAGGCGTGCTTGGCCGCGTCCGGATCGGCCTGGTCCACCCAAGGGATGCCGTGCAGGATCTGGATTCCCGGCTCCGCCAGCTCCCAGCGGATCACGCCCGACATCGCCCCGCCGATGATTCCGGCGATGATCGCGAACACGATGTACATCGTGCCGATGTCTTTGTGGTTGGTGGAATAGACCCAACGCTTCCAGTCCCAGATCGAGGGACGGTGATCGTGGGCGGCGTCCTGGGGAGCGTCGTGGACTGTGTCGGCGGCCATCGGTCGTTACCTCAACGTGTTCAGGGCTGGGCCGGCGCGTCGGCCGGCACGGGCGCTGGCGCATCGGCCGGCGCCGCCTCGGCGGACGCCGCCTCTTCGGCCGGCGGCGCAAGCGATCCGCCCTGCTCCACCACCCAGCGCTCGAATTCCGGGCGCGACACGGCGCGCACCTCGATCGGCATGTAGGCGTGGTTGATCCCGCACAATTCCGAGCACTGCCCGTAATAGGTTCCCGGCCGATCGACGTTGAACCAGCCGACATTCGTGCGGCCCTGGATCGCGTCCTGCTTCACCCCGAACGCAGGCACCGTCCATGAATGGATGACGTCGCTCGACGTGATCAGCACGCGCACGTTCTCGCCGACGGGCACATAGATCGGGTTGTCGACCGCAAGCAGGTAAGGGCGCTGTTGCGCGATCGCCTGATCTTCCGGCAGCAGGTTCGAGTTCACCTGGACGCCGAGATCTTCGTAGGCGTAGCTCCAGGCCCAGGAACTGGCGGTGACCTTGATCGTGATCTCCGCCGGCGGCGCGCGCTCTTGCGCGTGCAGGATCGGGAACGAGCGGATCGCGATCACCACCAGGATGAGCACCGGCACGACCGTCCAGATCACTTCCACCAGCATGTTGTGCGTGAACTTGCGCGGCGTCGGGTTGGTCCAGCGATTGTAGCGGATCACCACCCAGGCCAGCAGCACCAGCACGAGCAACGTGATCGCGACGATGATCGGCAGGATGAAATTATGGAAATCCACGATCTGGCGCATGGATTCCGTGGCCGGCGCCTGGAAGTCGATTCCGCCATCTTTGGGCTGGCCAGCGAAAGCAGGCGCAGCGCCGATCAGCGCCAAGCCCGCCAGCATAGCCGCTCTACAGATTCCTGATCGGCTCACCCGCATTCTCCACACAGCCCCGACGGTCCTGCTATGGCGCGGGTCGGGCGCAAGTCCTATACTCGCCGGGCGCGGCAAAAGGACCGGCAGGCCGGGTCCCGTCGCGCCTTGGATAATTCTGTTGCGGCCCAGAATCTTGGGCCGACGCCAGGGTTCAGAGTTGCAGTCCACACAGCCGCTGCCGCGGCGAGTCCGGACCAAGGCGAAGGGTGCTACCATGAGCGGGCGCGACCGTCCAAGGCGGTTCCACGACGCATGCCGTACAGCGTTCGGCGCGGTCGCCGCCGTGTTTGCGCTCGCCGTTTGTGCGCCGTCCGAGGCCGTCGCGCAGCCGCGCCCGGACGCCGCCGCCCGCACCCAGATCGGCGGGACAAGCGCCGCCGGCCGCTGCCACCGCGCTGTCGAGACCGGAAACACCGACGACAACGCCATCAACCAGTGCACGCGCGCGATCGAGCAGGAGCGTCTGGTCCGCGCCGACCTCATCGCCGCCTACAATAATCGCGGCGTCCTGCGCTTGCGCCGGCGCGAGGGGGTGCTCGCCCTGGCCGACTTCGAGGCGGCGCTCCAGCTCGACCCCGAGGTCGGCGAGGTGCACCTCAACCGCGGCGCCGCGCTGGTGATGGTGAACCGGCCTGGGCCGGCCGTCGCCGCCATCACCGAAGCGCTCTCGCTCGGCGTGGCCGAGCCGCACAAGGCCTATTTCAACCGCGCCGCCGCCCGCGAGTCGCTGGGCGATGTCCGCGGCGCGTACGAAGATTATTCCGCCGCACTCCAGATCCGCCCGGACTGGCCCGCGGCCGAGGCGGAATTGGAGCGCTTTGTCCGCAGCGGACGAGACCGCATGGAACAGGCCATGCGCAACGAGGCCGCGGCCGACGAGCCCGAGGCAGAAGGCGACGGCTACAACTAGACGGAGGACCCGTCCAAGCCCACACTCCGGTGTCGAGACGTTCAGGGAGAGCCCCATGCTGAGAACCGTCATCGCCTGCGCCGCGCTCGGCGCAATAAGCTTCGCCGGATCCGCCTCCGCGGCGGTGATGGTGCTGGGAGAGGGCCCGGCGCGCGCCTGCTATGAGGCGGCCCGCGCAGACCGCGGCGACCGCGATGCGCTGCACGATTGCGATGTCGCCCTACAGGGCCCGATAACGCCGAGCGACCGGGTGGCCACCCGCATCAATCGCGGCATCATCTACGTCAATCGCCGGCAGGCCAATCTCGCGCTGGCCGATTTCGATGAGGCGATCCGTTTGGCCCCGACCCGCGGCGAAGCCCACGTCAATCGCGGCGCCGCGCTGATGCTGAATGGCGACTACCAGGGCGCGATTGAGAGCATCAACGAGGGCATCGCCCTCGACACCAACGAGGTCCACAAGGCCTATTTCAATCGCGCCATCGCGCATGAGGAATTGGGCCAACTGCGCGCCGCCTATGAGGATTACCAGCAGGCTGCGAGCCTTGCGCCCGAATGGCAGTCGCCGCGGATGGAGCTGGCGCGGTTCACCGTACGCCGCCGCGACGACTGACGCTCACGCGCATTCATCCAGGACCGGGCGGACCTCGCGTTCGCCCGGCGCCGGGAACGGCGTCTTGAACGTGAACGCGGCGGGCGTCGGCCCGAGGCGCGCAAGCGTCTCCAGCGCAGCCTGGCCGTCAGCAATCGTAGGCGTGCGTCCCGCTTCCACCCACCAGAGCGCCATGTAGACGTCCATGTGCTCGAACCATTCGCGGCGCCGACGCATGATCGTCCGGTGTGCGCCGTTGCGATAGACGAAAGCCGCGAGCGCATCGAGATCACGCCACAAGGACATGTTCACAGCGATCAGCGGATCGGGATAGGGGCGGAGGTCGACGGCGTTGTTCCCGTCGCCCGTTAGTCTCCAGATGAACCCGTCCTGCGTCTCGGCGATGGCGTTCACCTCGTCCAGGGCGTTCATAAAATCGGTGTTTGCAGGATGCTCCGAGGGCAGGCGGAAACGCCCGATGTTTATCTGTGCGAGATGGTGCGCCACGAACCCACTCCTCATTCTCGTTACGGCCTCTGATTTAGAGCACGCCGGCGGCGCGCCAAGCTTCCTTCGGCCAACGGCGATGCACCCAGAACCATTGCTCCGGCGCCTCACGGATGCGCGCCTCCATGAACGCGTTCACACGCCGCACCGTCTCCGCCACGGCAGCGTCGCCCTTGTCGTAGTCGATCGGAATGGCTTCGTGCACGGTAGAGCGGAAGCGCAGCCCGCCGAGGCGCTTCAGTGAAAACGGAATGAGCGGCACGCGATTGGCGATGGCGAGGCGTGCGGGCCCATCCGCGGTCATCGCGTCGTGCCCGAACAGCGGCGCCGCCACGCCCTCATTGTACTTCTGGTCGTTCATCAGCACGATCGTCTCCTTGCGCTTCAGCGCCCGAATGAGCGCCATGCCGCCTTCGCGGCCCTTCGCTGCCTGCAGATCAACGCCGTAGCGGCGCCGCGTCTCGATGATGCGCCGATCGATGATCGGATTGTTGGCCGGCCGGTAGGTGACGTGGCATGTCACGCCGCTTTCGACGAGTGTGATCGCCATGATTTCCCAGTTCGAGAAATGCCCCGCGATGAACACCGCCCCCGTCTTCGCCGCATCCTGATAGCGCGCCCCGCCCACCACTTCGATCTCGGCGAGACGCTCGGCTCGCCGAAATTTGTCCATGTGCGGAAATTCCCCGAACGTGCGCCCGAGATCGTCCCACATCGCGCGCGCGACGTCGCGCCGCCACGCCTCGCTCTCGTCAGGAAAGGCGAGCCGGAGATTGCGCAGCGCGGTCGTGTGCGCACCGGTAAGCGGACCGAACGTCCGCGCGAGCGCTGCCCCCGCGGCGGAGGCGCGTTCAACGCCCATAGCCCCGAACCCACCGAGATAGGCGTCGAACGCCAGCGCCTCGATGCGATGCCCGAACGTGATCTCGGTGTTGACCGCCATCAGCGCACGGCCTTCGCCAACAGCGCCGCAAGCGCGGCCTCATCCTCGAAGTGCGCGGCGACCTTGAACGCTGTGATGCGGCCCCGCCACGCCGGCGCCAGGCGCGCGCAATCCTTCTCGGTGGCGACGAGCGTCGCGCCGCGCTCCGCAGCGAGCGTCGCAAGCCAGCGCAATTCGCCTTCATCGAACGGGTGATGGTCCGTGTACGGAATCGCCTCGGCGATCTCGCCGCCCGCGCCCCTGAGGCCGTCGAAGAACTTCTCCGGCCGCGCAATCCCCGCGAACGCGATGAGCGGGCCCGCAGGCGGCGCAGCGAGCGGCGCGAGATGCGCGCGCAGCAGCGGCTTGCCCGTCGCCGCCGCCCAATCGGGCGCCTCGCCCTCGCCCATCAGCACAAACGCGTCGGCGCGGGCAAGACCGTCCGCAAGCCGCTCGCGCAGCGGTCCCGCCGGAAAGACCTTGCGGTTGCCCACGCCCGCCCGCGCATCGACCACGACGAGCGCGAGGTCCTTGACGAGGGTCGGGTTCTGGAAGCCGTCGTCCATGACGATGACGCGCGCGCCGGCGGCGATCGCCGCTTTGGCGCCGGCGACCCGATCGCGCGCGATCCAGGTCGGACCGTCCCGGGCGTGCAGCAGCGCCTCGTCGCCGACATCGCGGAAGTCCGCGTCGGCCGCGACGTTGAGCGGTCCCTTCTCACGCCCGCCATAGCCGCGCAGCAGGACGTGCGCCCCCGCGCCAAGCACCGCACGCACCGCGCGCGCGACCGGCGTCTTGCCCGCGCCGCCCAAAGTGAGATTGCCGACGCAGATGACCGGCGCAGCCGCGCGCGTCGGAACCGTCCACCGCCGCCGCCCCGCCGCCGCGGCGGCGTAGACCCAGCTCACCGGCGCAAGCGCGAGCTGCAGCATGTGCACCGCGTCGCGTCCCTTTGCTTCGCCTGACCAGAACAGCGGCGCCCGCACTCAGGCGCTCGCCTGCGTCGGCGCGTGCGCGACCCCGAGCCGCGCCGAAAGCGCATCGAGCGTCGCCGCCAGCGCCGGCGCACCGGCGTCCGCCGCCTTCAGCGCTGCGACCGTCAACCGGGTGCGCGCGGCCTCATCGGCCCACAGCCGCGCCACCGCCGCCTCCAGATCCTGCGGCGTTTCTACGGTGACGGCGGCGTCCGCCTGCGCGAGCGCATCGTAGAGATCGGAAAAACTCTCCACGTGCGGGCCGGTGATGATCGCCGAGCCGAGCTTCGCGGGTTCGATCGGATTGTGGCCGCGCAGACCCGGCTGCAGGCTGCCGCACACCACCGAGACCGGCGCCAGGCGATAGAACATGCCCAGTTCGCCGATCGTGTCGGCGACATAGAACGGCGCGGCCCCGATCGGCTGCCCCAGCGAACGCCGCGGCGCGCGCTCGGCGATCTGCGCCACGCTCGCGCCGCGTTCGGGATGGCGCGGCGCGATGATCAGCAGCGCATTGGGATGGCGCGTACGCAAGCGAGAATGCACGCCGGCGACGATGTCTTCTTCTCCTTCGTGCGTGCTGGCCGCCAGCCACACTGGACGCTCGCCGATCGCTTCGCGGAGCGCCGCCAGCGCCGCCTCGTCGACATGCGGCGCCGCGGCGGCGAGCTTCAGATTGCCGATCCCCGGCACATCGCGCCCGGCCAAATCCGAGAGGCCGTCCGCCGTCCGCGCGTCCGCCGCGAGGATCGGATCGAAGCACTCCAAGAGATGCCGGATGCTCGCGCGCATGCGCCGCCAGCGCCCGAGCGAGGCCTCGCTCATGCGCGCGTTGACCAGCGCGAGCGGCACGCCCATGGCGCGCGCCTCGAGCGCCAGATTGGGCCAGAGCTCGCTTTCGACGAACACGCCAAGATCAGGCCGCCAATGCGCCAGGAAACGCTGCACGCACGCCACCCGGTCGAGCGGCGCGTATTGGTGCAGCGCCTTGGGCGCACGCGTCTTGAACAAGTCCGCCGACGTGCGCGTGCCGGTCGTGACGAGAAACGAAAGCTCCGGATCGCGCAACGCCAGTCCGTGCTGCAGCTGCAAGACCACGCCCATCTCGCCGACGCTCGCGCCGTGCAGCCACACCAGCCGGCCCGGCGGCCGCGCGATTTCCGTGCGGCCGTAGCGTTCGCCGATGCGCTGGGCGTCTTCCTTGCCGATCTGTGTGCGCATCTTGAGCCAGGCGGTGAGTGCGGGCGCGAGCGCGCCGGCCCCGGCGCGATAGAGCGAGAGCGCAAGCGGGCGCTTCACGATGCCGCCGCCTCCAGCTCTGCCGGCTCGCCGCGCGGCGCCGGCTCGATCACCGTCGCGCCGGCGAGCCTGTCGGCCTCCGCGGTGAGCCGGTTGAGCTCCAACTCAAGCGCAGCGCGGGCGCGCTCAAGCGCCGCCTCGTCGGCGTCTGGGGCGACGCGCAGCGCGTCGCCCCAGACGATGATCCCCCGGCCGAACCAATAGGGCAGCACGAACCGGTCCCAGGATTTGAAGACCTTGGCGCGGCTGACGCTCCACGCGAACGGCACGATCGGCGCGTTCATACGCTTGGCGAGCTGGACCACGCCCAATTGCGCCTGCATGCGCGGCCCGCGCGGACCGTCCGGCGCGATCGCGATGGCGCCGCCGCCCTCCATGTGACGGATCATCCGGCGCATCGCCTCCACCGCGCCCTTGCGGTCCCGCCCGCGCGGAGACGACCCGCGGATCACGTCATGCCCGACGGTGCGCGTGGCGGCCGCGACGATCCCGCCGTCGCGCGAGTGCGAGATCAGCACTTTCGCCGGCTGCGCGCCAAGCTTCTTCAGCCAGCCCCGGTGCGAGAGCACGATGCGGCCGTGCCAGAAACAAACGAGCGCCGGGCCGCCGGCGCGCCAGACGGCCTCCGCGGCCTCTCGATTGATCAGCCGCCAGCGCGTCGTCCAGCCGCAGACGAGCATGTAGGCCCCGAGAAGACGGCCGATGATCGCCTGAGCGAATGGGGATTGGGCGAGGCGCTTGAGCATGGCCTTAGGGGGCGGGGCGGCGGGCGCCCGGGGTTGTGGCGCCCTTATATTTGGTGGACGGCCCCGTTATAGGAGCCCCTCGCCGATTTGCGCCAGCCTCGGCGGCGCGCTTTCCAGACCCGCCGGCAGGCGGACCGCTGCCCCCCAACGTCATGACCGCACAGATCGCCCCCTCCGCCCGGTACGACCTCGCCACGCCCGAAGGACGCAGGCGCGCGAACGCTGACTTGATGTGGGGCGATCACGGCTTTCTGCGGCTGCGGTTTCAGAACTTCCACTGGATCGAGCCCGGCAAGATGGCGCGTGCGAACCAGCCCTCGCCGGCGCATCTGGAGCGCTATCGCGACGAGGGCATCAAGACGATCCTCAATCTCCGCGGCGTGAGTGACACCGGCTATTACGCGCTTGAACGCGAAGCGTGCGCGGCGCTGGGGCTGACGCTCATCGACGCCCCGCATGGCTCTAGGGAACCCCCGAAGAAAGAACGCATCCACCGCGCCAAGGAAATCTTCGAAACGATCGAGTATCCGGCGCTGATGCACTGCAAATCCGGCGCAGACCGAGCGGGCATAATGGCCGTCTTCTACAAGCACTTTCACATGGGCTTGCCGATCGAAGAGGCGATCGACCAGCTTTCCCTCAAGTACCTGCACGTAAAGGCCGGCAAGACGGGCATGCTCGACTTCTTCTTTCAGACATACCTGGCCGAGACGGCCCACTCGAAGAAGTCGTTCCTGCAATGGGTCGACGAAGACTACGATCCCGAAGCTGTTCGCCAAGCCTTCAGGGCCCAATGGTGGGGAACAATTCTGACGGAAGGCGTGTTAAGACGCGAATAAGCCCATTGGACTTCGCAATCGGCGCGATCTTATAGTTCCACTCGTTCCAAGCGCCGCGCAGCCGGCGGATTCGGGGGAGAGTTTCGCATGCGGACCCATCTGGCCAGCCTCGTGATTAGTGTCGGCGCCTTGGCGCTGGCCGCGTGCGCGCCCCCAACCACGAAATCCACGCCCGCAAGCGAAGCCGCGAACGCCGAGACCGGTGAGGCTGCGCCCACCGCGGAAGCCGCCCTCGCCGTCGCCGCGATTCCGCGCGGCGCATACAGCGCCGTCTCGCGCACCGCGACGTCCGTAACCGGAGACCTGACGCTGGCCGACAACGCGATGACGTTCGCGCGCGCACAGAGCTATCAAACCGCGCCGGCCGGCGTTCTGGACGCGTCTGCGGAATATGCCCCTGGAACCGGCCCGTTGGCGCAAGTCCTTGGCGTGCCCCCCGGCACAGGTATCGAAGTGCGCCGCGTGACGTCGTCTCAGATCGGCTCAGGCGCGCCCAATGGCGGCTTGTGCGGACGCGATACTGTGACGTTCGTCGCCCTCGCCGCCGCGACCGACAACACCAACATGCCGGGCCTGTGGCTCGCGGCGTTCAAGGGCGCGAACGCGCCGGGCGAAGGCCGTGGCGCAGAAGGCGATCTCTGCGCCATCTACACGTACGCGCCGGCGTCGCTCTGACGTTTAAGCGCTCTGCGGTTTAGGCGCTCGTGCGGTCGCCGCCATTGGAGGCTTCGACTGAGGCTTTCGCCTGCTGGTCGGCGGCGTCGCCGAGCAGAGTCGCAAACGCATCGGTCTCCGCGGCGTAGTCACGGCGCATGCGCTCCACGAAACGCTGCTGGGCGCCGGCGAAATCCTCGACGCTCGCGCACCGCGCGAACTCCTCCATCTGGTCTGCATAAGCGTGCATCCGGCGCGCCCAAAACCGCGCCGCTTCAAGCGCGAGCTTCTGGCTGAGCAGGAAACCGTTCGCCGCAGGCATGTGCGCGAAGGTCGCGAGGGTGCTTGCATGATCGCCGCCTCGGGCGGCGCGTTTGGCGGTCATCGAAGTCTCCTCTTGGTTTGGAAACGCGCGCGCGCGGCGCAGCGTTCCCGCTTTGCGCCCCATCCTCCTTCACCCGTTCTGGACAGCGCCATGCGCCGGATCAATGCGACGCATGCAGGATGCGGGGCCAGCGCAAAGCGTGGTACGCCCCCGGGCGCCGCGTTTCCATGGCGCCGCGCCCGCCAAAAGCAGAACGCGCTGACTCTGCTACGCAATAAAGCGAGCTATGCCGATTCCAGCCGCAGGATGCGGATCATGTTCGTCTTCCCGGGCCGGCCGAAGGGCACGCCGGCGGTGATGACGACGCGGTCGTCATCTTTGGCGACGCCGAGCGCGCGCACGGTCTGCTCCGCTTTCGCCGTCATGTCCTCCATGCTGGTGGCGTCGTCGGTGACGATGCTGCGCACGCCCCAGGCCAGGCACAGCCGCCGCGCCGTGGCCGCATGCGGCGTCATCGAGACGACGCCGCATTGCGGCCGCTCGCGCGCGATGCGCAGCGCCGTCGATCCTGTGGACGTGTAAGCGACGACGGCGGCGCAATTGAGCACGTCCGCGACCTCACGCGCCGAAAGAGAGATGGCGTCGGCGGTGGTCGGCTCCGGGCGCGCGGTGTCGCGCTTGAGGCCGGCCCAATGATCGGGATCGTCCTCCACCGCGCGGATGATGCGGTCCATGATCGCGACGACCGTCTGCGGATGGCGCCCGACTGCGCTTTCCGCCGACAGCATGACCGCGTCCGCGCCCTGATAGACCGCCGTGGCCACATCGCTCGCCTCCGCGCGTGTGGGCGTCGGCGCGTCGATCATGCTCTCTAGCATGTGCGTGGCGATGATGACCGGCTTGCCCGCAGCGCGGGCGGCGCGGATGATCTTGCGCTGCGCGATCGGCACCTGCTCCGGCGCGAGTTCGACGCCCAGATCCCCGCGCGCGACCATGATCGCGTCGGAGAGATCCACGATCTCGGGAAGATCGTCGAGCGCGGCCGGCTTCTCGATCTTCGACAGGATCGCAGCGCGCCCGTCGATCAGCATCGCCGCCTCGCGCACATCGTCCGCTGATTGCACGAAGGAGAGCGCCACGTAATCGACGCCGAGGTCCAGCGCGCAGGCGAGGTCGGCGCGGTCCTTCTCCGTCAGCGCGGAGATCGGGATGCGGCGCGTCGGCACGTTGAGGCCCTTCTGGCTCTTCAACTCCCCCCCGAAATCGACGCGGGCGGACAGTCCGGCCGCAGATTTCTCCACCACCGTCATCTGCAGCTTGCCGTCGTCGAATTTGAGCACGTCGCCCGCTTCCAGCGCATCCACGATCTTGGGATGCGGCAGGCGAACGACGCGGTCGTCGCCCGGGCGATCGGACGCTTCCAGCTTGAGCACATCGCCGTACTTGAGCCGGATCGAACCGGCCTCGAATGCGCCAACGCGAATCTTCGGCCCCTGCAGATCGGCGATGATCCCGATCGGCCAGCCCAGCCGCGCCTCGGCCTCGCGCACGGCGTCGTAGCGACGCTTGTGGTCTTCCTTTGCGCCGTGGCTGAAATTGAGCCGGAAACAATTCACGCCGGCTTCCACCAGCATGATCAGACGTTGCGGACTGTCGCTGGCTGGCCCCAGGGTCGCGACGATCTTGCATGCGCGGGTGTGCATGGGCGCCTCGTTAGCTCCTGCTGCTAAGCCGCGCTGGTGCGGCGATTCGATGACAACACTTTCACCGAACGCCTCATTCCTGAAACTGCAATCGGCAAAGGCGCGCATAAAGGCCGTCTTTGGCGACGAGTTCATCGTGACGCCCGACCTCGACGATCCGCCCTTGATCGAGCGCGATGATCTTGTCGGCGTCGCGCACGGTGGCGAGCCGGTGGGCGATGACGATCGTGGTGCGCCCGGCGGAGAGCCGCTTCAGCGCCGCCTGCACCCGCGCCTCCACCTCCGCGTCGAGCGCGCTCGTCGGTTCGTCGAGCAGCAGGATCGGCGCGTCGCGCAGGAATGCGCGCGCAAGCGCGATGCGCTGTCGTTCGCCCCCGGAGAGCAAAGACCCCCGCTCGCCGACCATCGCATCATAGCCGCCGGGCATGGCGCGAATGAACGCGTCCGCGGCGGCGGCCCGCGCAGCCGCGACAATCTCGTCATCGCCGGCGTCTGGCCGGCCAAGCCGGATGTTGGCGCGGATGGTGTCGTTGAACAGCACCGCATCTTGACTGACGAGCGCGATCGCGCTGCGCAGGCTTTCGAGCGTGACGTCGCGCACGTCGTAGCCGTCGATCGTCACCGCGCCGGCCGTGACGTCATAGAGCCGCGGAATAAGGTTGAAGACCGTCGACTTGCCCGCGCCGGAGGGCCCGACGAGCGCGACGGTCTCGCCGGGATCGGCGGTGAAGCTCACGCCCTCAAGCGCCGCGCCCTCGCCATAGGAAAAGCCGACATGCGTGAAGGCGACGCGCCCGCGCGCCGGGGGAAGCATCGCCGCGCCGGGCTGGTCGACGATCGTCGGCTTTTCGTCCAACAGCGCGAATACGCGCGTGACCGCGGCCAGACCTTCATTGGCCATGGTGTTGAACCCGCCAAGCGCGCGCGCGGATGCGGACGCGACGCCGACGGCGGCGATGGTGCCGGTGAGTTCGCCAACGGTCATCGCGCCGTCCGCGATGCGATACGCCGCGACCAGGAAGATGAGGGCGAAGGCGGCGCCGCCGAGCACCTCCAGGATCGGATCGGATTGCGCGCGGTTGCGCGCCAGCTTCATCGCCGCCTTGCGGCGTGCTTCAAAGCCTTGTTCCGCGCGTGCGCGTTCGTGCGCCTCCAGGCTGTAGACGCGGATCGTGCGCGCCGCCGCGAGGCTCTCGCCCAGGAGCGCCGTGAGCGCCCCCAATTGCAGCTGCGCCGCTTCGGTCTGCCGGCGCGCGCGCCGCGCAATCGCGGCCATCGGCGGCGCCGCGAATGCGAACACCACCACGAACACCAGCGCCAGCAGCCAGTCGAAAAAGATCATCGACGCGAGCGCGCCCAGGATGGTGAGCGAATCGCGGATGAACACCTGCACCGCGCGGATCAGCCCCTCGGCGATGACGTTGATGTCGTTGGTGAAGCGCGACACCAGCCGCCCGGTCTCCTCGCGTCCGAAGCGGGCGTAATCGGCTTGCGTCAGCTTGGCGAACATCGCGCTTTGCAGATCGCGGATGACCTTGAGCCCGAGCCCTTGCGACGCCACGGCCTGCACATAGATCGCTGCGCCGCGCGCGGCGGTGACGCCCAGCACGACGAGCGGCCCCCACACCAGCACGGCGCCGGCGTTCGTCGCCAGACCATCCACCAGCCGCTGTACGATCGCGGCGTAGGCGACGCCAGCCGCCGCGACGACGACGAGCGCCGGCGCCAGCAGCCAGAGATCGCCGGCGTGCTGGCGGACGAACGCGCGCCACAGCCGCGCAGCGAGCGCGCCGGCGCGAACCTCGCGCTCCGCCTCAATCGTCGTCGTGGTCGTGGTCTTCATCCGCATCCGGATCGAGCAGGCGGTGCGCGTGGATGATGAAATAGCGCATGCGCGCATTGTCGACGGTGCGCTGAGCAGCGGCCTTCCAGGCGTCGTAGGCGGCTTTGTAGTTGGGGTAGGCGCCGACGAAGTGAACGGCGTCGAGGTCCACGAACTCGGGGCGCTCCAGCGCCTTGAGTTCGCCGCCGATGACGAGGTGCAGCAATTGCCGTTCGCTCATGAGCGGCCCTCTCCCTTGCCGTGATCCCAGCCCTTAGGACCCCAATCCTTCGGATGCGGCAGCCCTTGCACGCGTTCGATGATCGAAGGGTAAAGCCCCGTCCCGCACGCGACGACGCCGGCGACGCGCGGATCGGCCCGATTGAACGCCAGCGGCGCGCCCGTCGTCTCGCTGACGACGCCGCCCGCGGCCGTGACGATGGCGACGCCCGCGGCGACGTCCCATTCGTTCTTGAAGCCCAGCATCAACGCGGCGTCGTAGCTTCCGCCGGCGACCAGGGCGAGCCGGTAGGCGATCGAGTGGCGCGGCTCGATCTCCAGTTTTGGCCACGGCCGCGCCCAGCGTTTGGCCTTGAACGTGCTCGGCTGCCCGATCATCCGCGCGCCCTCCAGTTCGCTGCGGACGCTGGCGCGGACGGGGCGCCCGTTCACGCTGGCAGGCGCGCCTTCGCCGCCCATGAACATTTCATCCGTCATCGGATTATAGACCGCGCCGGCGACGGCGCGGCCATTCTCAGCCAGGCCGACGGAAATCGTGTATTGCGGCACGCCCTGGATGAAGGCCTGCGTTCCATCGATGGGATCGATGATCCAGGCGCGGGCGCGGAAGAGCCGCTGATCGTTGTCCTCCGTCTCCTCGGAGAGCCAGCCGTAATCCGGCCGCGCCGTCATCAGGCGCTCCTTGATGAGCGCATCGACCGCAAGATCGATTTCGGTCACGGGCCCGGCAGCGCCCTTGGACCATGTCTTCACCGCGCGGCCGAAATGCTGGCGCGTCAGCGCGCCCGCCTCGCGAGCGGCCGCTTCCATCAATGCAAGATCAGAGGCCGCCGATGGCAAGATCGTCCACAAACAAGCTGGGGGCTGAAAGCGCGCCGCGTTCTTCGACGTCGCCGCCCGCGATCACACGGGCGAAGATGTCGTTGAGATCGCCGGCGACGGTGACTTCGCTGACCGGAAACGCGATGGCGCCGTTCTCGAACCATTGGCCCGAAACGCCGACCGACCAATCGCCGGTGTTCATGTTGAGCGAGGGCGAAAACATCTCGGTGACGAAGAGGCCGCGCCCCGCGCTGCGCATCATCGCAGCGGCGTCGTCCGCGCCCGGTAGGACGCAGAGATTGGACGCGCCGATGCCGGGCGGCCCGCCATGGCCGAGCGTGGCGTGGCCGGTGGGCGCCATCCCGAGCTGCCGCGCAGCGCTCGCGTTGAGCAGCCAAGTCGTTGCGACCCCGTCCTCCACGATTTTGCGCATGCTCGTGGCTGCGCCTTCGCCGTCGAACGCGCGCGACGCCAGGCCGCGCCGCTTGAACGGATCCTCCGCGATCTCGAAGCCTTCCGCGAACACGCGCTGGCCAAGCTTGTGTTTCAGGAAAGACACGCCGCGCGCGACCGCGCCGCCGTTGATCGCGCCTATGAAGGGACCGATGATCCGGCCTGCGAGGCGCGGCTCGAAGATGATCGCGGCGCGCGTGCTCTCTACTTTGCGTGAGCCGAGACGCGCGGCGGCCCGCGCAGCGGCGATCCGGCCGATCTGCTCCGGATCGGGAAGATCCGCGAGAAAGCGGCGCGTTTTGTACTCGTAGTCGCGCTCCTTAAGCCCGTCGCGCTCGGCGATGGGCGAGACGCCGACGCTGTAGTGCGTGCCGGCTGCCTGGCCGATGAAGCCGTCGCTCGTGGCGTATGCAGCCTGGCTCCGGTCCCACGACGCTTCCGCGCCGCCGGAATTGCCGATGTCTTTGCCGGCGAGCGCGGCGCCTTCGCAGGCGCGCGCCATCGCCTCGAGGGCCGCAGCGTCCGGCGATGCATGATCGGCGATATCGAGATCGGGAAACGCCGTGGCGCGACAGCCGGGATCGACCAGACCCGCATATCTGTCCTCCGGCGCGGAGCGGGCCATCGCCGCCACCCGCTCGGCGAGCGCCGCAAGGCCCCCGGGCGAGATGTCGGAGGACGAGGCCGCCGCCTGCTGACGCCCGAAAAAAGCGCGCAAAGCCACCGAGCGCGTCTCTTCGCGCTCGACGCCCTCAAGATCGCCCAGGCGCACTTCTACCGAGAGGCTTTCACGCCAGACGAGGCTGGCGTCGGCGGCGTCAGCGCCGTGCTTTCTGGCGTGCGCCAGGAGGTCGGCCAACGCCGAGCCCGCATCCGCGTCATAGGGCATACGCATTAAATGGCTGCTTCGCCGCCCGCCGGCAACTGCGCGGTTCCCCCGGGCTGCCTTGCGTTCCCTCGCGTCGGCGTGAAACAAGCGGGAAAATCGGAGGAGATGCCATGCGTTGCCAGGCCATGACCGCGTTCGGACAGCCGCTGGAGGATCTGGAGCGCGAGACGCCGCAGCCAGGACCGGGGGAAGCGCTGGTGAAGATCACGCGGGCCGGCCTCTGCCACAGCGACCTTCATATTCACGAGGGCTTCTTCAATGTCGGCGGCGACGCCAAACAGCCGGTCGCGGTTCAGTTTCCCTGCGTGCTCGGCCACGAGATCGAGGGCGAGGTCGCCGCACTCGGCGACGGCGCCAAAGGGCCCGCGCCGGGAACGCGCGTCGCCGTCTTTCCCTGGATCGGGTGCGGGCAATGCACCGCGTGCAAGCGCGGCGACCAGCACCTCTGCGGGCCGAACCGTGTCCTGGGCGTGGCGCGCTGGGGCGGCCTCGCCGACCATGTGCTGGTGCCGGACGCCGACGCGCTCATCCCGATCGGCGACCTGGCGCCGGGGGTCGGGGCGCTGGCGATGTGCTCCGGGCTGACCGCGTTCAGCGCGCTCAAGAAAATCGGAAAGCCCCGCGCGGAAGAGCCGATCGTGCTCGTCGGCATGGGCGGCGTGGGCCTCGCAGGACTAGCGCTGGCGAAGGCGCTCTTCCCCAACCCCATCGTGGCGGTGGACATCGATCCTGCCAAGCGCGAAGCGGCGCTCAAGCGCGGCGCGGCCGAAGCAATCGATCCCGCCGCCGCTGACGCGGCCAAGACGTTCGTGAAGCAGTCCGGCGGCGCGGTCGCGGCGGTGGATTTCGTCGGCGCCGGCGACACTTACGCCTTCGCCTCCGGCAGCATCCGGCGCGGCGGCACGGTGGTCGTGGTCGGGCTCTTCGGCGGCCTGGCCAACATTCCCCTCATCACGCTGCCGCTGCGCGCGATGACGATCGCGGGGTCGTTCGTGGGGTCGCTGGATGAAGCGCGCGAACTGGTGGACCTGCTCAAGACCGGCAAGGTCGCCACGCCCTTGATGGAGGAGCGCCCGCTCGCGGCGGCCAATTCCGCATTCGACGACCTCCGCGCCGGCAAGGTCGTCGGCCGGGTTGTTCTGACGCCCTAGTCGACCCAACCGTGAGCCGACTCCGCTAGAAGCGCTCGGTCATGCTCAGCAGGATCAGGCCGCCGCCGATCAGCGCGTAGCTCGCCATCGTCAGCAGGATGCCGATCACCCGCCCGGCGTTGAGCGGGCCCATGATCAGTCCGGCGGCGTGCAGGATCCGTCCGGCCGTGAGCGAGAGGCCCGCCGCGTGGATAAGCCAGGCCGGCGTAGCCGGCGCCATGATCGCGAGCAGAATGAGCCCGGCGATGCCGGCGGGGATGTATTCCGCGGCGTTGCCGTGCGCGCGCACCATGCGCTGCAACACCTCATCACCGCCGTCCCCAAGGACAACGCGGCGCCGCTGGCGCGTCCGCGCCGTCGCGAAGGCGAGGCCAAGCAGCAAGAGGATGTTAATGCCGGCATAGAGCGCGACGATCTTTACGAACATGACGGCCTCCGGCGCGGCTCACCCGATGGCGAGGCAACGGAAGATTCACCACGAATAGTGCGATTTCAAGGCTTTGTTCGCCATTTCGCAACCGCGCGTTCATCCGTGTACGGCATAACAGCGAGGTCAACGAGATGCCGAAGGCGGCCGGATATGGGTGGGATGGCGACGATGAGCGCTCAGAGCGGCGGCGGGGCCGTGCTCTGGGCGCTCGCAGCGCTTGTGGCGGGCGCAGCGCTCTACCGCGGCGGCCGCTGGGCGTTTGCGCGCGTGCGCGCGCTGATCGCCTTTCCGGACCTCGATTTCTCCCGCGGCTATGACGCGCTCGCGCCGATCACCGCCCCGCGCCTCTATCTCGTGAAGCGCTAACGATCGCTCCACACCGCCAGGATGTTGCCGGCGGGATCACGGAAATGGAAACGCCGCCCGCCCGGAAACTCGTGGCGCTTGGTGATGCGTCCGCCTGCGGCCTCCACCTCAGCGGCCATGGCGTCAAGATCGCCGGCATAGACGATCACCAGAGGATGCGGGTGCGCCTCCTGCGCATCCGACTGGAAGCCGCCATCGACGCCCGCGTTTTCGAACGCGACATAGTCCGGCCCGTAGCTCTGGAACTCCCAGCCGAACGCGGCGCGGTAGAAATGCTTCACCGCCTCCATGTTGCGGCCCGGCAGCTCTACATAATCGATGCATCCGCTCTTGCGCATAGGCGCCTCCTTGTTCGCTTTTTGTTCTAGCGCCGAAATAGGCTGTGTCAACGCAGCCTCCACACGCCGGTGCGTTTGACTTCGGAATCCTCCAACGCGCGGATCGTGGGGACCGCGTATTCGGCGACGCGCTCGAGCGCGTCCTTCGGCAAATAGGTGCGCCCCGGATCGCCGATGAACACGACCGCGCCCCGCGCCTCCTCCGCGCGCAGCCAAGCGAGGAGCGGCGGCGAGACGTCGCGATCGTAGAAGAGATCGCCGACGAGGATGACGTCCGCGTCCGCCGGCTTGCCGATCGGATCGTCCGTGACCGGATCAAGGGCGACATCGTTGAGCGCGGCGTTCACACGCGCTGCGTCGGCGGCGAACGCATCGATGTCCCACGCGGTCGCGGACGCCGCGCCGGCCCGCATCGCAGCGATAGCGACGAGGCCGCAGCCGCTCGCGACATCCATCACCCTCTTGCCGCGCACGATGTCGGGATGGTCGAGCACGAACCGCGCCAGCGCCTGGCCGCCCGCCCAGGCGAAGGCCCAGAACGGCGGAGGCAGACCGATTTCGCCCAACTCCTCTTCCGTCATCTCCCAGAGGCTGACGGCGTCGTCGGCAAGATGCAACCGCACTTCCGGCACGTGCGGCGGCGCAGAAACGCGGGTATTGGCGCGGATGAAGGCGGGAACGTCAGCGATCATGCGCCGCCTTGGACCGCGGCCGTCCAGGCCGCATGCGGGCACGATGCCCGCGGCCCGGCCGTCATGCAGCCTTGCTCGTCGCGACGCGCAGCATGGCGGGATAGCTTTCCGCGATCGCCATGCGCGGGGCGAAGCCCTTCTCCATCAACAATCCGTGCAGCTGCTCCAGCCGATAGCACGGCACATGCATGAACACGTGATGCTCAGAATGGTAATGCACCCAATAGGGCGCGATCAGCAGGCGCTCCAGCGGATTGGCCAGCGTCGTGCGCGCGTGGCGGAAGGGATCGTCGTGCTTGCCGACGCAGGCGTGCTCGGCGATGTTGCGCAAGCGCGTGATCAATTGCTGCCACGTCGCGAAGGGCACGAGCCAAAGCGCGAACCACGCCCACCAATAGCCCAGCACGGTCGTCACGCCGATGATGATCCCGTTGGTCACCCAGAAGCGCAGCGCGGTCTCGTCCATCTCCTTCGTCGGTTGTTTTCCAGACAGGAACGCCTGGATGCTCGGCGCGATGCGCTGCTTGTAGAACGTTTGCCCAGTCAGATCGCGCACAACCTTGCGCCAGAAGCTGCCCTTGGTGATCGGAAACGGCCGCGAGAGGCCGAGGTCGGGATCCTCCGGCTGCTCGGTGAAGCGGTGGTGCTGGAGGTGGTACGGGCGATAGCGCAGCACGTCCGTGCCGATCGGGCCGGCGCAGAGCCATTGGCCGATCCAGTCATTGACCTTCTGATGGGGGCTGAGCGCGCCGTGCGCGGCGTCATGCATCAGGATGGCGAGGCCGAGCTGCCGCGCCCCGATGATCGTTACCGCGAGGATGTAAGTCAGCGGGTTGGGCCAGACGATGACGAGCGCGCCCGCCGCAATGATCAGCGCATAGGCGTGCGCCACGCAGCCGAGCGCCCGCAACGTCGAGCGCTTGGCGAGCGGGGCCCATTCGTCATCGGAAAAGATCGTCTTGGGGGCGATGCGCTGAACGGCAGGCATGACGCGGACTCTATCACGTATCCATCAGCACTGTCTCGGCGGCGCGCCAGCAATGCCATGCCGCTGCGGAACGCCACGGCGCCCAGCGCGCGCCGTATTCGCCGAGCGTCTTGATATCGATCTCGCGCCCGAGCATCCTCGATGCGCCTTTGCGCACGCCGAGATCGTCCACCGGCAGCACGTCAGGACGGCCGAGGGAGAACATCAAGTACATTTCCACCGTCCAGCGGCCGACGCCCTTTACCTGCGTCAGTCGCTCGATGATCTCCGCGTCCGGCAGATGCGCGATGGAGCGCTGGTGCGGGACGATCTTGTCCAGGCGCTTCTGCGCGATGTCGCGGATGGCGGCGATCTTCTGCCGCGACAGCCCCGCGGCGCGAAAGGTCTCGTCCTTCGCCGCGAGGATGTCCTCGGGATCGGGATGCGTCTTGTTCGGAAAGAGCGCGATGACGCGGCCATAGATCGTGCCCGCCGCCTTGCCCGACAGCTGCTGGTACACCACCGCCCGGATCAGCGCCTTGTAGGGGTCCTTGAAGCGGGTGAATTCCGTCGGGTAGGGCTCATGATTCGGCACATGTTTCTTCATCGCCGGGCAGACCTTCATCAGGTGCTTCTCGGCCGGACCAAACGGCATGGCGTCCTACCCCGCCCCATAGAGAAAATAGCTTTGCAGCATACGCCACGCAGGCTCGAACGCGAACACGATGACGATCGACAAACCAATCAACGCATTCGCCTTGAACGCGACGAGCGCCGTCGTCGGCGCGGCGTCATCGATCCGGGAGAACACCGGCCAGATCACCAGCGCGCCCGCCATCACCAGCACCACAAAGCTCGGCCATGCAGCCCCGCCGACATAGAGCGCCGTGCTCCACAGAAAAAGCGCCGCCGCATAAAACCCGAGCACCCAATCGCGCCACCGATCCTTGAACAGAAGCGCCGTTGATTTGACGCCCACGAGCGCATCGTCCTCGCGATCCTGCAACGCGTAGATCGTGTCGTAGGCCATCACCCAGAAGAAGCAGCCGACATAGAGCAGGAGCGTCTCCGGCGTCAGCGCGTTGGCCGTCGCCGCCCCGCCGACGAGCGCGCCCCAGGCGAACACGATCCCCAGCCACGCCTGCGGCCACCAGGTGACGCGTTTCATGAACGGATAGATCGCCACGAACGGCACAGCGATCAGCGCCGTGATCTGCGCCAGCGGCGGCAGCGCGAGCAGAACAACGAGCCCAATCGCGCACTGTGCGCCAAGCCAAGCCCACCCTTGCCAGAGCGTCACACGTCCGGACGGCAGCGGGCGCCCTTTCGTGCGTTCCACTTTCGCATCGATGTCGCGATCGACGATGTCGTTGAGCACGCACCCCGCGCCCCGCATCGCGATGGCGCCGATCAGGAAATAGAGCCCATGCGCATAATCGCGCGGCCAGAAGCCGAGTTGCGTGCTCTCCAGCGCAATGCCCATCCAGCATGGCAGCAACAGCAATTGCCAGCCGATCGGCCGATCGAGCCGCGACAGCTGCGCATAGGGAAGAAGCGGCGCCGGCAAGAGCTTGGTCCAGTGGCGCGCAAGCGCGTCCGCGGGCGTCGCCTCGCCGCCAGAGGGATGAGGGCCTGTCATGGCTTTTGGGTCACAGGCGTGACGATGAAAGCGCGCTGCGCGCGATGCAAGCCTGGACGGAATGCCGCACGCAGCTTATGTGTCGCGCGATGTTGATCGCTTTCTTGGATCTTGATGGCCCGATACTGACCTCCGCGGCGCATCCTTCTCAGGCGTTGGCTCAACCAGCATCATGAGAATGGCGGCAGGACGCCGTGCGAAGCGCTCCCTGCGCGATGCAGGACGCGCTTGCGAATCCTCCTCGCCGCGCGCCGAAAACCAGAGGTCCAGTCGGGTCCCGATCCGCCGTTCCATAGCTTGAACCGGATCCGCTCCTGCGGGAGCGACCCAAGCCGATCCTCGCGCTTCCGCGCCTGTCCTACAATTCACCACGATCTACGCCGTGCGGTGATCCGCGCGGCCCGACCACGAGATCATCATGTCCGACGATTATTTCGACGACGAGTCGCCCGATCGCCCCGCGAAGGCGAGCGTCCGCGAGATCGCCCGCTACATGTGGCGCCATTGGCGCTCGCAGCCGGGGAAGCTCGCCGCCTTTGGCGCGCTCTTCGGCCTCTCCGCGACGGCGGAGCTGATGCTGCCGTTCATGGCGCAGCGTCTGGTGAACGCGCTGACCCAATCCGAGCCAGGGGCGGCGCCGGGCGTCATGTGGGCCTACGGCGCCTTCGCACTGGTGGCGTTCGTCTTTTTCGCCCTGCGCAACATCGCGGTGCGCTTCTGGATTCCGTTCGCCTCCAATAACATGCGCAACCTGGTGCAGAGCGGCTTCAAGGACGTGCAGCGGTTCAGCGCCGACTGGCACGCCAACAATTTCGCCGGCGCGACGGTGCGCCGCGTCTCGCGCGCCATGTGGGCGTACGACACCATCTCCGACACGATCGCCTGGTTCGTTCTACCGGCGATCATCGTGCTCGTCGGGATCACCGTCTCCACCGCGATTCAATGGCCAATGATCGGTGTGTTCGTGGCCGCCACGATCGTCGCCTTCTTCGCGTCGGTCTATTTCTTCGGGCGCTATTACATCGCGCGCGTGAACCGCGAATCGAACGCGGCCGACACCGCCATCGGCGCAGCGCTCGCCGATGCGGTCGGCTCCAACGCCACAGTTAAGGCGTTCGGCGCGGAATCGCGTGAGGAGGCGCGCTTCAACGCCGTCGCCCAGGACTGGCGCGACAAGGCCAACCGCACATGGATGCGGTTCACCAACGCCTGGATCGTACAGAACCTGCTCTTGTTTGCGCTGCAGGCGGGCGTGGTCGGGCTTGTCGTGCTCGAATGGGCCGCCGGCCGCGCAAATGCCGGCGACGCCGCTTTCGCGCTGACGAGCTTCTTCCTCGTCAACGGCTATCTCCGGGTGCTCGGCGAGAACTTCCAGATGCTGCAGAAGGGCTTCGCCGAGATCGAGGACGTCGTGGCCTATTCCAAGCAATCGGCCGATATCGTCGATGCGCCGCACGCAGCAGACTTCAAGCCCGGCGCAGGCGCGATCGCGTTCGAACGCGTGTCCTTCCGGTACAACGGCCAGGAGACGCCGCTCTATTCGGATTTCTCGCTGACGATTTCGCCTGGCGAGACGGTGGCGCTTGTCGGTCCCACCGGATCCGGCAAATCGACGTTCGTGAAGCTGGTGCAGCGTCTCTATGACGTGAACGCCGGCGCGATCCTGATCGACGGCCAGGACGTGCGCGACGTGCGCCAGGCGAGCCTGCGTCGGGCCGTCGCGCTCGTGCCGCAGGACCCCGCGCTCTTCCACCGGAGCTTGAAGGAAAATATCGCCTACGCCGATCCGGACGCGCCGTTGGAGCGTGTGATCGCCTGCGCCAAGCGTGCGCGCGCCCACGACTTCATCATGCGTCTGCCCAAAGGGTACGACACCGAAGTCGGCGAGCGCGGCGTGAAGCTTTCCGGCGGCGAGCGGCAGCGCGTGGCGCTGGCGCGCGCGTTCCTGGCAGATGCGCCGGTCCTGATCCTCGACGAGGCCACCTCTTCGCTCGATACCGAGACCGAACGCGACGTGCAGGCGGCGATGGCGGAACTGATGGCGGGGCGCACCACCATCGTCATCGCCCACCGGCTCTCCACCGTGCGCGAGGCGGACCGCATCCTGGTCTTCGATCACGGTCGGATCGTCGAACAGGGCGCTCATGCCGATCTCGTGCGCGGCGGCGGGCTGTACGCCCGTCTCCATGCCCTGAGCGTTGGCGACAAGCTGGTGGCATAGGGCCGGCCCCGGGGTCGCCGCCCGGGGCCCCATGCCTGCCGGCGACGAGGGCGAAATCAACCGCTCCAGCCAGCCCGGAAGGCGCGAGGGTGTCACCGGCCCGAGCGGCTATGTTACAAAGCGCCTGCTTCGTTCGGGAGGGACCCCTTGGCCGCAGCCGCTCCGACCAGACTCGCGCCCAGGGTCGCCAAACGCGCGAATGCCGCGTCTGCGACGGCGCACGACCTGTCGCCGTCGATCGCGATCATCGGCGCGGGCTTTGGCGGGCTCACGGCCGCCATCCGTTTAAGAGAGGCTGGCTTTCAGAAGATTCGCATCTTTGACAAAGCGTCCCGCGTGGGCGGCGTTTGGCACTACAACACCTACCCCGGCTGCGCCTGCGACGTGCCCGTCGCGCTCTACTCGCTCTCGTTCGCGCCGAAGCCGGACTGGAGCCATCATTTCGCACGCGCCGCTGAGATCCAGGGCTATTGCGAGCAGCTGGCGGACGATTTCGAGCTGCACGGTTCTCTGGAGCTCGGCCGCGAAGTCGTATCGGCCGTCTGGCGTCAGGATCGCATGAAATGGCGCGTCAGCTTCGCGGCCGGCGATCCCGTCGACGTCGACGTGCTGATCTCGTCAGTCGGACAATTGAACGAACCGTGCTTCCCCGACATACCCGGACGCGAGACATTCGCGAGCAACAGCTTCCATTCCGCACGCTGGCAGCACGATGTGCCGCTGCAGGGCAAGCGCATTGGCGTCATCGGCACGGCCGCAAGCGCGGTGCAGCTTATCCCTGAGATCGCCAAGGTCGCGCAGCGGCTGACGATCTTCCAGCGCACGCCGAACTACATCCTGCCGCGCCACGACCGGGCCCTGAGCGGGTTGGACAAAGGCCTCACCAAGATCGCGCCCTGGCTGCAGCGCATCACCCGCAACCGCGTCTATTGGTGGGCCGATTGGATGTTCTGGGGCGCGTTCGAACCGAAGGATTGGCGCGCGCGTCTGTTCACGTCCGTCGCGCTGAAGCACCTTGAGAAACAGGTGCCCGATCCCGTGCTGCGCAAACGGCTGACGCCTGACTATCCGATCGGCTGCAAGCGCATCCTTTTCTCCGATGATTACTACCCCGCGCTCAACGAGCCGAACGTGCACCTCGTTGACGCGCCGATCGCGGAGATCGTGCCGGAAGGCGTCAAGACCGAAAAAGGCGTCGAGCCGCTCGACGTCCTGATCTACGCCACAGGGTTCAAGGCCAGCGGCTTCGATTGGTCGTTCTCGGTTTCGGGCCGCGACGGGCTGACATTGAAAGAGGCCTGGAAGGACGGGCCCGAAGCTTATCTCGGCATCGCCGTGAAGGGCTTCCCAAACCTCTTCATGACCTACGGCCCCAACACCAATCTCGGCCACAACTCGATCCTGTTCATGATCGAGCAGCAGGCAAACTACATCGTCCAATGCATTGAGCGCATGGATCGCGGCAATCTCGGACGCATCGAGGTGCGCACCGAAGCGCAAGACGAGTTCAACCGCGATCTGCAGGCCAGGCTCGCGGGCGCCGCATGGGCGGGCGCGTGCGGCTCCTGGTACAAGACCGCGTCCGGCAAGATCACCAACAATTGGATGGGCACCACGCGCGCCTACAAGCACGCGACCGATGTCGTCGACTTTTCCGACTATGATCTCTTCCCGCGCGTCGACACCGGCGAGCGGCGCGTACCGGTGGATACCGAGGCGGATATCGTGACTGCCGTTGCGGTAGCCCCCGCCCCCGCGGTTTCGCCTGCACCCGAAGTCCGGGCTGCGCCGCCGGCGCCGCCAAAGGCCGAAGCGGCGCCGCCGGAGCCGCCCGCCCCGCCGCAGCACACAATCCAGGCCCCGCCTCCGCCGACGCCGGCCGAGGCGCCAGCGCCGCCTACGGAGACGCCCCCGGAGACGGAAGCGAGCGCAGCGACGACAGAGGGTGTGATCGAAACTCCGCCCGAAGAACCCGTCGATGAGCCTACGCCGACGGCGTCCCAGGCTGCGGCGGCGACGCCTGCGGCGGTGGAGGGGGAGTCGCCGGCGCAGCAGGCGCAGCCGGAATCGCCGGACCCGGCGCAGCCGCAGCAGCCTGCGTCGGCGGCGGAGGAGGCGCGGCCCCTGCCGTCGCTGTCGACGGATGAGACGGCGCCGGCGCGTCCGCCCCGGGGGCTGCCTTCAATTTCTGATGTAACGCCGTGATCAGCGCACGCCGCCGCTCGCGTTGCGCGCGACCGCGATAGACGATGAGTCCGCCCCAAAATACAAAATAGAGCACCAGCGTGAACAGCAGCGGCCAGGTGAACCACCAGATCGCCGACGCGCTCGGCATCGCGATAAACCGGAAGACCAGATAGAGCAGGACGAACGACGCGATCGCAGCCAAGAGCGCCTTGGTGCGCACTTCGATGCGCGGCGGCGGCGCCAGGATTTCCAGCCCCTGCGGGAACGGCCAGGCTTCATCCATCGTACGATTGAGCAGCATCACATTGATTGCAGCCGCGCGCTTGCGCCGCCGCGCTGGAATGCGCGCGAATGCAACCTCCTGCTCGCGCCGCACGGCGAGTTCGCAGCGATCGAAATCGTAGTGCGGATCCTTCGCCCCCGGCCCGTCCACAAAGATGCGCTGGCGCCCGATGATGGTGGCGGGCTGCGCCGAGGGGGCGGCGGGTCGCGGGGGGCGGCCCTTGCGGCCTCCGCCAGGCGGCGGCGCGGCGGCAGGCTCCATGAGCCGCTCGATGATCTGCACATCGACCACCCGGCCGACGATGACTTCCAGCTTGTCGAGATTGCGCCAGCGCATCGGCGGCTCCCCTCATCGCCGTCCAGGACGGCTGGCCCCCCAAAAGTATCGGCGGGGCCGGATTCACCGGGGCCGCGCAGGCGAAGTCAAGCCGCTTGCGGGGGCATCGTGAACCGCGCAGGGATGCGTGATGCCCGATCCACGCCTGATGACCGACGCGTCGCTCACGCCCGGCGCCGAAATCGCGCTTGACGCCGAGCAGACGCACAAACTGGCGACCGTCCTGCGTCTCAAGCCCGGCGCGTCGGTGCGGGCGTTCAATAGCCGCGATGGCGAATGGCGGTGCGAGCTGTTGCGGGCCGACAAGCGCGGCGGCGCGCTCGCCATCCGCGAGCAGGTGCGCGCACCGACCCCGTCGCCGGACGTTGACCTCCTGTTCGCACCCGTAAAGCGCCACGCAACCGACCTCATCATAGAGAAGGCGACGGAGCTGGGCGTACGCGGGCTCCAGCCTGTAATCACCAAGCGCACCATCGTCGATACGGTGCGCCTTGACCGGCTGGCGCTGATCGCGCGCGAAGCGGCGGAGCAGACCGAACGTTTCGATGCGCCGGCAGTGTCGGCGGCCCTGCCGCTCGGCCGCGTTCTCGACGGTTGGGACCCCGCGCGCACGCTGATCTACGCCGATGAGCGCGGCGATGCGCCCGATGCGCAATGGGGCGGCGATAAAGGCCGTGCAGCACCGATTGCGGACGTCGTCGCCGCGCTGTCGCCAGGGCAGCCGCTGGCGCTGCTGATCGGTCCCGAAGGCGGCTTCGATCCAGCCGAACGTCAGCTCCTGCGCAGCCTTGCCTTTGTTGCAGCTGTCTCGCTCGGCCCGCGAATCCTCCGCGCCGAGACCGCCACGATCGCAGCCCTCAGCGTCATCCAGGCGATGTGGGGCGATTGGCGCGGCTGACGCCGCGCAACGCCCTTGCGCGCGCTGGCGTACTGGCCCACATCGAGCGCGGATCGCGGGAGGAGCGACATATGGCGGCCACGGAAGAAGCGCTCCGGCCGATCGAGAACAAGCGCGAACTCGTCGCGCACCTCGAACACGGATCGAAGCCGAACGCCTCTGCCTGGCGCATCGGCACCGAGCACGAGAAGTTCGGCTTTTACACCGATACGCTGGCGCCCGTTCCCTATGAAGGCGACCGGGGCATTGGCGCGCTTCTCGCGGCACTCGCCGATCGTTTCAATTGGGAGCGCGTGCTGGAAAAAGGCGCCGTCATCGCCTTGAAGAAGGACGGCGCGTCGATTTCTTTGGAGCCAGGCGGGCAGTTCGAATTGTCCGGCGCGCCGCTTGAGCATCTGCACCAGACCTGCAGCGAGGTGAGCTCGCACCTGATGCAATTGCGCGAAGTGGCCGGCGCGATGGGAATCGCGTTCCTGGGTCTCGGCGCCTCCCCGATCTGGTCGCTCGAAGACACGCCGATGATGCCGAAGGGGCGCTATGAGATCATGCGCCGCTACATGGGAAAGGTTGGCCGGCTGGGCCGGCAGATGATGTTCCGGTCCTGCACGGTGCAGACCAATCTCGATTTCGGCTCCGAAGCCGA
The DNA here is from genome assembly GCA_016124255.1 of Alphaproteobacteria bacterium. Taxonomy (GTDB): domain Bacteria; phylum Pseudomonadota; class Alphaproteobacteria; order Caulobacterales; family Aquidulcibacteraceae; genus CADEEL01. The sequence goes on from WGOB01000031.1 coordinate 27,478, forward strand.
CATGGTGAAGAAGTTTCGCGTCTCGCTGGCCCTGCAGCCGATCGCGACGGCGCTGTTCGCCAATTCGCCGTTCATGGACGGACGCCCCAACGGCTTTCTCTCTTATCGCGGCCACATCTGGACCGACACCGACCCCGACCGCACCGGGATGCTGCCCTTCGTGTTCGAAAGCGGCATGAGCTTTGAGCGGTACACCGACTACGCGCTCGATGTGCCGATGTACTTCGTCTATCGCAACGGCGCGTATGTCGACGTCGCCGGGCGCTCCTTCCGCGATTTCATGCAGGGCAAGCTCCCCGAACTGCCGGGCGAATTGCCGACGATCAAGGACTGGGAAGACCATTTGACGACGATCTTTCCCGAGGTGCGGCTGAAGACGTTTCTGGAAATGCGCGGCGCCGATTCAGGCCCGTGGAGCAGGCTCTGCGCGCTGCCCGCCTTCTGGGCCGGCATTCTCTATTGCGACGCCGCACTCGAAGCTGCGTGGAGCCTCGTCAAATCCTGGACCGCCGAAGACCGCGAGGCGCTGCGCCTTTCCGTGCCGGTGCTCGGCCTCAAAGCGCCGATCCGCGGCGGCCGCGCACGCGAGATCGCGCAGGCGGCGCTGGCGATCTCGCGCCAGGGCTTGCGGTCGCGCGCGCGGCTCGATTCCGCCGGCGAAGACGAAACCCATTTTCTCTCCGAACTCGATGACGTCGCCGCCAGCGGCGTCACGCCCGCGGAACGATTGCTCGAGCGCTATCACACCGAGTGGGGCGGCGATCTGAAACACGTCTTCGCCGCCTGCGCCTATTGAGCGCTTGACCGCGCCCCGCGGCGTGAGACCATCGCTGCATGGATCCGTTCGACCGGCCGCTCTATACCGCGCGCCTCCGGCTTGAGCCGGTGACGGAAGAAGTGTTCGCGCTCGCCAATGCGAGCGTCGATAAGCTCGCTGCACACCTGCGCGCCGATATTCCCGAGGACTGGCGCCGCGCCGGCCTGCCGCTGGTGCGCCGCCGCCCGCAGGGCGAGCGCTGGCGCGCGGCGCGCTGCGTCGCCATCCATCTCGCCGACAACCGCGTGATCGGCGACTTCCGCTTCGAGGCGGTCGGCGATGGCGGCGAAACGTTCGAGATCGGCTATTCGGTGATCCCCGCCTACCGCCAGCAGGGCCTCGCCTCTGAGGCGACCGGGCGGGTGATCGACGCCCTCTTTCGGGACGCCGGCGCCCAACTGATCATTGCCGGGTGCGATCGCCGGAACCGGTCGTCCGTAAAAACCCTTAGACGACTAGGTTTCTGGCTCGACGGGGCGCGCGGAACCGCGTTCTGGTGGCGTCTGACCGCAGACCTGTGGGCCGACTGCCGAAGATCGGGCGAGCGCGCTTGAGGGCCCCCGCCCGGCGTGCTTGGTAATCGCAAAACGCCAGGCTGGGCCGCCGCGGAGCTGCCCCCGGGGGAGCTAGACACGCATGAACATCGTCATCCTCGCCGGGATCCTCGTCACACTCGTGACGATCATTCCGGTCCTGATCCAGTTGCGGAACCATCCCCGCGGGCTTGTGATCCTGTTCTTCGCCGAGATGTGGGAGCGCTTCTCATTCTACGGCATGCGCGGGCTGCTGATTTTCTATCTGACGCAGCACTTCCTGTTCAGCGATCGGTTCAGCCAGGGACAGTACGGCTCCTATTTGTCGATGACATACCTGATGCCGCTGCTTGGCGGCATCATCGCTGACCGCTGGCTCGGCACACGCAAAGCGATCGCGTTCGGCGCGCTTCTATTGGTGGCCGGCCACTTCCTGATGGGCGTTGAGCAACAGCCCGCCACGCAAGTCCTCACCTACCAGGGCGCCCAATACGAGTTCGTCGCCGAAGGCCGGATGAACGACCGCGAAGTGCAGCTGATGGTCGATGGACAGGGCTACCAGGTCGGACCCGCCGACGGCGGCGGCATGGCGATCGTCGGGCTGCCGGCCGGCGCGTCGCTGCCGCAGACGCTGCCCACGGGCAGCTACGAATTGTCCGTAACCGGACAAGATCCATTCTTCATCATGGTGTTCTATCTGGCGCTGTCGCTGATCATCATGGGCGTCGGCTTCCTGAAGCCGAACATCTCCACCATCGTCGGCCAGCTTTATGGCGAGAAGGATCCGCGGCGCGATCCCGGCTTTACCCTCTACTATTATGGCATCAATCTCGGGGCGTTCTGGGCCTCGATCCTGTGCGGTTATGTCGGCCAGACGATCGGCTGGTGGGCGGGCTTCGGTCTCGCTGGCGTCGGCATGGCGCTTGGCTGGATCGTCTTCATGCTCGGCAAGCCATTGCTCGAAGGCAACGGCGAGCCGCCCGAGCCGGAGAAGCTGCGCCAGCCCGTGCTCGGCCCGCTCAACCGAGAGGTCGTGATCTACGCCTTCGGGATCGCCTGCGTGTTCGCCGTGTTCGCCATCCTGCGCCTCGACGCAGTTGTGCGCGATTGGATCGCCACCGCCATCGCGGCGCTGCCGAAGAACGAAGCCGGCGAACCGATCATGACGCTGGGGCTAGGCGCGGCGAACTTCTTCGCCGTCGTCGGCGGCGCTTTGGCGATCGGATCGATCGCAGTTCTGGCGTACCTCTTCTGGTTCATGGCGGCCAAATGCGAGAAGGTCGTGCGCGAGCGGATGACTCTGGCGCTGATTCTTATCGCCGCCTCCGTCGTGTTCTGGACCCTCTTCGAACAGGCGGGCTCTTCGCTGAACCAGTTCGCCGAACGCAACACGCAGTTGCAGATCTGGCCGACCGAGACGCTCAATGTCATGGGCCTGTCGATCGACATGAGCTTCGCGGCGGCGCAGGCGCAGAGCTTCAACGCCGGCTTCATCCTCATCTTCGCGCCTGTGTTCTCAGCCCTCTGGGCGTTCCTGGAGAAGCTGCGGCGCGATCCCAACGACACCCTCAAATTCGCGCTGGCGCTGATCCAGGTCGGGCTCGGCTTCATGGTGCTCGTCTATGGCGCGCAATTCGCCAGCGACGATTACCGCGTGCCGCTGATCTTCCTGGCGCTCGCCTATCTCCTGCACACGACGGGCGAGCTTTGCCTCTCGCCGGTCGGCCTTTCCATGGTGACGAAGATGTCGGCTGCAGCGGTGGTCTCCACGATGATGGCGGTCTGGTTCTTGTCGAGCGCCTGGGCGCAATGGCTGGGCGGGCTGATCGCCCAGCTGACCGCGAGCGAGACGGTGGCTGGCCAAGTGCTCGATCCCGCGCGCGCCCTGGCGACGTACAACAGCGTCTTCCAGACCATCGGCCTTTGGTCGATCGGCATTGGGGTCGGGCTTGGACTGCTCTCGTTCTGGCTTAACAAGCTGGCGCACGATGAAGCGCGCGGCGGCGATCGCAGCCAGGAGGTCCCTGCCGAATAGCGCGCCGCGTGTGCGCTCCCCGATTGGGGCGCGGCGCGCCGCATTCTGGCGTCAGCCGGCCGCGATTGCTTACTAGATCATGACCTCGGCGCACGTTTCGGGCATCGTGCCCTCTCACCCGCCGGCCAGGAGCCCCGCATGACGAAGAAACGAACCCGCACTCCCGCGAAATCGGCGCCCGCCGGTTCGCCAGGCGGGTTCGAATTGCTGCTCGGCTGGCGCCAGGACGACGCCAAGGACCCCATCGGCTTTGGCGCGCCCCGCGCAGCGCCGCTGGAAGCGCCCGCGGAAGCGCCGCTGCTCTACGGCGAGGACCGCCACCTTGTGACGATTGCGCCCACTGGCGCAGGCAAGGGCCGCGGCGTCATCATCCCCAACCTCCTGCGCTTCGAAGGCTCGGTGATCGTCATCGACCCCAAGGGCGAAACATGGCACGTCACGCACCGCCGTCGCCGCGAAATGGGCCAGGAAGTGCGCCTCCTCGATCCCTTCGGCGCGGTCTCGCGGCGCACGGACAGCCTCAATCCATTCGATCTCTTCGATCGTCCCGGCGCGCTGCTCGACGCCGACGCGGAAATGCTCGCGTCCTTGCTGGCGGGCGACGCCGGCTTCCACAAGGAGCCGTTCTGGGACAATTGGGGCCGCTCGCTCATGGCCGGTGTGATCGCCGGCGTAGCCGAGACGGCCGGTGCCGGCGAACGCCACTTCGGCAAGGTCCGCGAACTGATGATGAGCGACGACGCGGTCTACAACCTCGCCGCGCTCCTCGATCAGAACCCCGAGATCAACCGGCTCTCGAAACAGAACATCTCAAGCTTCCTGCCGATCACCGAGCAAACCCGTTCCGGGATCCTGTCCACCGCGCAGAGCTATCTGAAGGTCGTCAATTCCGATTCCGCGTTGCGCTCGCTCTCGCGCTCGACGATCGATCTGGGCGCGGTGCGGCGCGGCGATCCGATGACGATCTACATCGTCATCCCGCCTGACAAGCTGGAGAGCCACGGCGCTTTGCTGCGCCTCTGGGTCGGCGCTCTGATGCTCACGGTGATGGGCCGACGCAAGCGCCCGAAGCGTTCCACGCTCTTCCTCCTCGATGAATGCGCGCAGCTCGGCGAGTTCGGCCCGCTCCGCCAATCCATGACGCTCCTGCGCGGCTACGGGCTGCAGGTGTGGCCGTTCTTCCAGGATCTTTCGCAGCTGCAGCGGCTCTACCCGAAGGACTGGCGCACGATCTTCAACAACGCCGGCGTCTTCCAGCTGTTCGGCGTCGCCAACCACCTGATGGCGAAGGAATCGAGCGAACTGATCGGCGATCTCGACGCCGATCTCATCCGCCACATGCCTAAGGATCGTCAGATCATCGCGACCTCGGGCGCCAAGGCGATGAGCGCGCGGCTGGCGGATTACCTTGAGGACAAAGCCTTCAACGGTCTTTGGGATCCCAACCCGATGTTCGAGGTCCACGACGCGCCACCGCGTGCGCCGGCGCGCTCGCGCGCCGCGCGCCCAAAACGCGGCGGGCCGGCGCGCTGATCTCTACGTCGCCGCGCGTTTCCTGACTGCCGGACGCAGGAGGTCACGCAGCGAGTCTCGGCCCACCCAGCGCGCAGCCGCGTCGTCCGATTGCGACAACCGCTCCGCCAGCGCGACGCAACGTCCATGCAGCGCGGTGCGGCGCCCGCCGATGCTGCGCAGCGCCCAGCTCACGCCTTTCTTGACGAAGTTGCGGTCATCACGCGCGGCGCGTTCGATCAGCTGCAGGCGCGCGGCGAAATCCTTGTCGGCGATGTCCTTGCGATGCAGCGCGACGCTGGCGAGGAGGGCGAACGCGGCGCGCCGCACGAATTCTTCCGTCCGCGGCGCCCAGGCGTCGACACGCCCAAGCGCGTGCGGCGTGCGGTCGAACAGCGTGAAGCAGAGCGTGTCGCACACGCTCCAATTGTCGAAATCCTTGGCCCATCGATCCATCTGGGCGACGGTGACTTTTTCCGGCTCGTCGACCATCGAGGCGAGCAGGCGCGCATCGTAGACGCCCGTTCGCCACAGCGCCGCGGCGAGCGCATGGTTGCGCCCGACCCCTTTCGCGATCGCCTTGATCTTCGCCATTGGCGCGCCGAACGCCGTCTTGGCGACGATGCCGTAGCGCGGACCGAGATCGGCGCGGAACTTGGCCGAGCTCTCCCGCTCCAAGCGCCGGATCACGGCGCCGACTTCCGGCGCGCCGCGCGATTGCGGCGCGGCCGTGCGGGCCGCGCCGGTTGTCTTGGGACGTTTCAGCTTCGCCATACGCCTCAGCGTCTCAATTCGTCGTCGAGAGTGGCGTAGCTCATCTCCATACCGTCGGTCATCCCGGTCGACACGGCGGCGTCGCGGGCGGCCTGGGTCTTGAAGTCCATCCGCGACGTGAGCAACGTGCCGCCGTCAATATCTTCGAACGTCAGCACGATGTCTGCGCCCTCGCCCATATCGCCGCCGACATCGCCGGGATCGTAGAACTCGGTGTGCGCCAGCTTGGCGGCCTCCACGACATCGGTGAATGTCCCGTGGAAGCCGAACTCCTTGCCGTCTTCAATGCTGCGCCAGCGATAGCGATAGGCGCCGCCGACGCGCACATCCATCTCGCACACCGGCATCGTCCAGCCCGGCGGCCCGAGCATCCAGCGCTGCATCAGCGCCGGCGTGACGTGCGCTTTCCAGACAAGCGCGCGCGGCGCAGCGAACGCGCGGCGCACGAGCACTTCGCGATCGCTCGGCATGCTCACCTGGGCCTTCTCTCCGATCTTGGCCATGACGTCTCTCCTTGGGGGCAATCGTTCCCTGCTCACGACGGCTTCTTCTTCCGCCGCGCACGCTTCTTCGCGCCTGCAGCGCGCCGCGGCGTCGCCGCGCGCTGCATCACTTCAAGAAGCGCATCGAGCCGCTGATAGTTCGCCTCCACCGCCTCCCGAAACCGCTCGATCCACGCCGCCGCCTCCTGAAGCGCATCCGCTTCGACGCGGCGGGGACGGCGCTGCGCGTCCTGCCCGACCGAGATAAGGCCCGCGCGCTCCAGCATCTTGAGATGCTTCGAGATCGCCGGCTGCGAGATGTCGAACGGCGCCGCCAGTTCCGCGACCGATGCTTCCCCGGACGCCAGGCGCGCCAGGATTGCGCGTCGGGTGGGGTCGGCAAGAGCTGCAAAAGCGGCGTCAAGGCGGGAGGAGGCGTTCATCGAAAACTCATCAGGTCCATAACTGATCAGTTATGTAACCGAACGCGACTTGTCAAGCGCCGCCGCGCAGCGGCGCGGCGCGAACGGGCGGTTCAAGAGAATAGCGGGGTCGCGCGCGCCCTAGAGCGTGCCGCTGATCCGCACGCCCCAGAGCGGTCCGAAATTGCGCCGCCGCTCCTCCACGCGGTCGAGCGCCCCGTTGCGGTCGGGCGTGAAGAACCGGCGTTCGCGCACGAAATCGTTGGCGGTGAGATTGGCGCCGTAGACGCGGATTTTCACGTTGGGAACCGCCGTCGTCTCCACCCAGAGATCGACGAACGGGCCCTCTTCATACGTGTCGAGTTCATTCAGCCGGTAGGTGACGTTCTCAGCCTCCTTGTAGAAGAAGATCCCCCACGCGAGTTTCTGCGCCGTCAGGTCCTGGCGGAAATTCCCCTCCACGCGGCTCTGCCGCCAGCCGGAGATGTCGCGGGGCCGGCCGGTCGCGGGATCGGTGACTTCGGACTCTTCCGTCACCGCCGTGAGCGTCAGCCGCGAATGCGGGAGGAGGAAGCCCAACGGGATCGTCGCGTTGAGCTCCAGCCCCTGCAGCCAGCCGTCGCCGATATTGCCCGGCGCATCGAATTGCATGCCGGGCGGCCCGACCGGCACCACGTCGCTTGCGTCCTCAAGCCAGTGGCGATAGGCGCGCAGCGAGATCGCGCCGTCCCCGCCATAGCGCCAGTCCCCCGCCGCCTCGAGCCGCCACGACGTCTCAGGACGCAGATTGGGATTGCCGCCGAACACAATGTCGTCGGCAAGACCGGCCGCGGAAACGAAGTCGCCGAAGTCGAGCTGATCCACGTCGCGGTAGAAGCGCACGCGCACTTGGTTGCGCGCCCCGATGCGCCGCGTCGCCTGGATCGACGGCTTGATGTAGGCGAGCTCGGTTTCGAGATTGGTGTCGCCGGTCTGGGTCAGCGTCGAAGTCTCGCCCGCGAGCGTTGCATCGATCGTCCAGCGTGGGCTGGGCCGCACGACGAGCGTGGCGAACGCTTCCGCGCGTTCTTCCTCAACCAGCACGTTGGCCGAAGGCAACGGCACCGGCACGGGCCCGGCGCCCAGATCTTCGGTCAACGCGAGCCCCGCGTCGAGCGAGTTGAACGCAGCCTCCCCGCCGATATCGAAACGCGCATAGGGCGCAAGCGGCCATGAAAGCGTCCCGCGCAGAATCGTTTCGCCCGACTCGTTGCGGCGCACCTGCGCAAGTTCGCCGAGAAACGCGCCGGCCTCGTCGCGGAAGGCGGTGGACTCGTCGGTGTTATAGTTCCGGCGTGTCGCCAGCCCGATGAGCTCCAGGTTCACGCGCCCGAAGCTGCGGTCGAAATTGAACCCAACCTCTTCGGTCTGTTCGCGCTCGTGAAAGTCGAACACGAAATCGTCGGTTGGCGCGCCCGCCGGGTTGAAGCTGGGCGACCACAACACGGTTTGGAAGTCCCAGTACGCGATCTGGCCGTTGACGCGCAACGACCCGCCCGCGAGCGGAAATGTCATGTCGCCGTTGGCGGAATCCTCGAAATAGGTGCGCGGCGTGATGTCGTCGCGGCGCTGGATGAGCCCGCCTGCGCTGTCGCGGACGGTGCGGCCCCCGTCGAGCGGCCGATATTCGCTGTAGTGCGAGGCGCCGACCGAATAATCGAGCTGACCGAAACGACCCGACCAGGACGCCTCGCCGCGCGGCATGTAGCGGGGCCCTTCCGTGCCTTGAACCTCCGCCTCCCAAACGCCGCTGCCGCCGCTGGGCGTGCGCACCACGTTCACCAGGGTCGATTGGCCGGCTGCGTCCGCCGTGTCGGCTGCGTCGCGGATCAGCTCGATGTGCGCGACCTGGGACGCCGGAATCCGCGAGAGAATCGAGGACAGGCTTTGGCTTTTGGCGCTCGGGCGGCGCCCGTCGATGAGCACGTTGCCGACAGCGCCCGAGAACCCGCGGCGATCATCGCCTTCGTCGAGTGTGAAGCCGGGCACGCGCGCGACCATGTCGTTGGCGGTCTGCGGCGCAAAGCGTGCGAAGAACGCGCCGTCATAGATCACACGGCCATCGGCGCTCGGCGCTGGGCTTTGCGGCGCAGGCGCCGCCTCTTCCGCCGGCGCCTCCTCGGCGAACGCGGCGCCCGCCGTCGCCAGCAGCATCAAGACGGACCTCTTCACACAGCGCTCCCCTCGCGCGGGCCATATCGAAAAACGAAACATGTTTATTGAAAAACGGCGAAAACCGGGCGCGGCCTTCACCGTTCGTCGCAAACACGCCCTCACCGCTCATGGGCCTTGTTGTGCGGAGATGCGCGCGGTCTCGCCTGTGGATGCGTCGTCGTCGCCGCGGGCGGCAGCGGCGTGAGCGTTCAGCGCGCGCGATTGTTGCGGAGTCGGCGTAACGCGTCGAAAGCGGACGGCGTGAAGCGTGGCGGCGCAGGCGGGTCGTGCCCCAGCGAGTCGAACCAGCGAGTCGGGCGGTGCGTCCGCAAAGAGAAACGCCGCGGGGTCTCCCCCGCGGCGTTCCCAAACTCAACTTCGCTTTCGCGAAGCGGCCTACTTCTTCTTCTTCGCGGCCTTCTTCGCGGCAGGCTTTGCGGCCTTCTTCGCGACTTTCTTCTTTGCAGCAGCCATCGTTATTGCTCCCCGAAATGGTGAGTGACGACTCACGTATCTAATGAGAGTCGCGAAAAGTAAACTGTGCGAAGCTTCACGCGCCGCCGATTGTCAGACCAGTGATGTAAAGCGACGGCTGTCCCACGCCCACCGGCACGCTCTGTCCGCCCTTGCCGCACGTGCCCACGCCTTCGTCCAGCTTGAGATCGTTGCCCACCATCGTGACGCGCGTGAGCGCGGAGGGGCCGTCTCCGATCAGGGTCGCTCCTTTGATCGGCGAAACGATCGCGCCGTTCTCAACGAGATACGCTTCGGTGCATTGGAACACGAACTTGCCGGACGTGATGTCCACCTGGCCCCCGCCAAAGTTCACCGCGTAGACGCCGCGCTTAAGGCTGGCGAGGATCTCAGCCGGCTCATGCGCGCCCGCGGCCATGAAGGTGTTGGTCATACGCGGCATCGGGCGATGGGCGTAGGATTCGCGGCGGCCGTTGCCGGTCGGCGCCACGCCCATCAGCCGCGCATTCATGCGATCCTGCAAATACCCTTTCAAAACGCCGTTTTCGATGAGCACGGTGCGTCCGGTCGGGGTGCCTTCATCATCGATCGTGAGCGAGCCGCGGCGGTTCTCGAACGTCCCCTCGTCGATCACGGTGACGCCGGGCGAGGCGACCCGCTCGCCGATCTTGCCGGCGAAGGCGGAGGTTCCCTTGCGGTTGAAATCGCCTTCAAGGCCGTGGCCCACCGCCTCGTGCAGCAACACGCCCGGCCAGCCGGGACCCAACACGACGTCCATCTCGCCCGTCGGCGCAGGTACGGCGTCGAGGTTCACAAGCGCGATCCGCAACGCTTCGTCAGCCAAAGCTTTCCACCGCTCGGGCCGAATGAAAACATCATAGGCCTCGCGTCCGCCTGCGCCCGCGGAGCCGGACTCGCGGCGTCCGTCGCGCTCCACCGTGATCGACACGTTCACGCGCACCAGCGGCCGCGCGTCCTCGTAGCGTGCGCCATCGGGCCGCAGGATCGTGACGCCGCGGCGCGAGCCCGCGAGCGACGCCGCCACCTGCACCACGCGCGGATCCTTCGCGCGCGCATAGGCGTCGATCTCCGCGAGCAAAGCGGTCTTGTCAGTGAACGCAGGCGCTTCAAGCGGATCGAGATCGGCGTAGAGCTTGCGATTCGTCCGGGGCGGTGCGGCGTCCAAGACCCCTTCGCCGCCGCGCTTCACACTCGCCGCAGCGTCCGCCGCACGCGCGATCGCGTCGGTGTCGAACACGCTCGCGTGCCCATATCCAGCGCGCTCGCCGCTCACCACACGCAGTCCGAAGCCCTGCGTGGCGTCATAAGAGGCTGATTTCAGACGGCCGTCGTCCCACAGAAACGATTCCGAGCGGCTGTCTTCAACGAAGAGCTCCGCGTCGTCGGCGCCATGCGCCGCGTCCGCCAGAATTTTCTCAGCCGCGCCCCAGTCCAGTTCCGCGGCTTTTTCCGCCGCGCTCACGCCATCCGCCATGTCGGCTCCTTGAGAAATTGGGCTCGTTCAGGATGCACATAGGAAGTCTGCACCTTCGGCGCCGGCCTACGTACCGCTCGCCAGCGCGCGCCGCGCCTCGGCAAGGCCGAGGATGGCGAAGGCGGGGTCGAGATTGCGGTCCCGCCACTTGAGCCGCCAGCACAGATGCGGACCAGTCGTACGCCCGCTCGAACCGACCGCGCCGATCACCTGCCCCTGCGTGACGGCGTCGCCGGCGCGCACATCGAGCCGGCTCATGTGCAGATACATCGAGATCAGGCCCTGGCCGTGATCGATGAGAACGAGGCCGCCCTCGAAATGCAGATCCGGTTCCGCCAAGGACACCACGCCGCCGGCGGGCGCGCGGATCGGCGTGCCGGTCGGCATGGCGATATCGACGCCGTAGTGTGGGCTCCGCGGCTCCCCGTTGAGCACGCGCTGATTGCCCCAGGACGAGGAGATGCGCCCTTCCACCGGCCACCTGAACCCGTCGAGCCAGCCTTCCGCGTTGGCGCGCGATGCGAAGCCGACGTTCTTGATATCGCGCTCGCGCGCAATGCGGGCGAGCACCGCCGGGTCGGTCGGCGTCACCGTCTGCGGCGGCAGGCCGTCCACGCGCTGCACATCGAACGAACGCGGCAGGATCACGAACGACTCGCGCGCCGCAGCGGCGCCCGCGCGCGCCTCAACAACGCTCTCGCCGGGCGAATCGCGATCGAAGCCGATGACGGCCCAGCCGTTGGCGTCGGCTGCGCCGCGATCGGCGCCGTCGACGACGATGCGCGCGCCTGGCTGCGTCCGGCAGAGCGCGGCGCCGCCTTGTTGAAACGCCCCGGCGCAGCGAAGCGTAAGGTCGCGCGGCGCGGGGCTTGCCCCGATCGGCTGCAGCGTCGGCGCGGCGACTGCGTCGGTGTGGCCGGCGGCCAGCGGCTGCGCCACCGTGGGATCAAACACCGGCGCGGTCGCCGCCGGCGGAGGCGCGGGCGCGGGCGTCTCCACGATCGGTTCTGCAACGGGCTGGGGCTCAGGCGGCGTCTCCGCCGCAGCGCAACCTGCGAGCGCGATCAGCGCCGCCGCGAGCAACCGCTTCATGGCTTCACCTCCAGCGCGCGCCAGCGCTGCATCGCTTCCTCCGGGCCGCGATAGGCTTCCTGCAGGTCCACGTTCCAATAGCGCAGTTCATCGAGCGGGATATGCGCCCCGCTCACCGCGCACCGGACATAATAGCCCTGCCGGAGGATGGTGAAATCGTTGTCCTCGTACCGAAGCACCGCCTCCGGCCCGCCGAGCTCATGTTTGTTCATCGCGATCGCCTTTGGCCGATTCTACGTCTGCAGGAGCTTAGAACAAGGACCCTTGGCCGCCGCCGTCCTTCCGGGTCGGCTTCTTGCGGTCCCCCCCGATCGTGGCGGGCGCCTCGCCGTCGGCGAACGTCAGCGACACCGCATCGCCGGACGCCAGATCCTTCGCCGCCCGCACCAGCTTGCCGTCGCGCTGCACCATTGCGAAGCCGCGCGCGAGCGTCGCCTTGTGCGAGAGCGTTTCCAGCATGCGCGCGCACGCCTCCAGCGCGTCGCGCTTCTGCTTCAGCATCCGCGTCGCAGCGTGGCCGAGACGCGTGACTTGCTCAGCGAGCCGCTCGCGGCGCTTGGCGACGTCTCGGGTCAGCGCGTCGGGCCGCAGCCGCCCGGCGATGCGGTCGAAACTTGACTGCGCGGCGCGCACATTGGCCCGCAGCGCATAGCCGAGCTTGTCGCCGACGCGATCGAGCCGTTGCTGCGCCGGGCCGAGCAGCGTCTCCGGCCGCGGCAAACGCGCGGTGATTGCACGCAGATGCGCCCGGCGCAGATCGACGCCGCGGACAAGGCCCGTGCCAAGCCGCGCGCCGAGCGTGCTCACGCGCTCGATCAGTTCGGCCCGCACCGGCACCGCGCGCTCGGCCGCGGCGGTGGGCGTGGGCGCGCGCAGATCGGAGGCGAAGTCGATCAGCGTCGTATCCGTCTCGTGGCCCACCGCGGAGATCAGCGGGATCACGCTCGCGGCTGCGGCGCGCACCACCGGCTCTTCGTTGAACGCCCAAAGATCTTCGATCGAACCGCCCCCGCGCGCCACGATCAGCACATCGGGGCGGATCTCGCCTTCGAGTGCATTGAAGCCGCGGATGGCGTTGGCGATTTGCGCAGCGGCGTACTCGCCCTGGACCAGCACCGGCCAGAGAATCACACGCCGCGGAAACCGCTCCTCCAACCGATGCAGGATGTCGCGGATCACGGCGCCGGACGGCGACGTCACCACCCCGATCACCCGCGGCAACATCGGGATAGGCTTCTTCCGGGCGCTGTCGAAGAGCCCCTCCGCCGCGAGGCGCGCCTTCAGTTTCTCCAGCTGCGCCAGCAACGCGCCGACGCCGGCGGGCTCGAGACGATCCGCAATCAACTGATACTGCGAGCGCCCGGGGAAAGTCGTAAGGCGGCCCTCGGCGATCACCTCAAGCCCTTCCTCCGGCTTGAACTTCAAGTGCTGGACATTCGATTTCCACATCACCAGGGAGAGAGCCGCCTGGTCATCCTTCAGATCGACGTAGAGATGGCCCGACCGCGCAATCAGCGTACGCCCCAATTCGCCGCGCACGCGCACGCGCTCGAAACTGCTTTCCATCGTGCGCTTCACCGCCTGGGCGAGCTCCGAGACGGAGAGCTCCGGCAGATTGGAGACGGCGGGGGCGGAATCGGCCATGGCTCTCATATAGGCGACTCGCGCCCCGCAATCGCCTGTCGCCCCCACCTGCGCTTGCGCGCGGGGCGCTTCTAGCCCACCCCTTCGCCAGGACGAGTCGCAAGCCATGAAGGTTCTGATTGTCGGCGGCGGCGGACGCGAGCATGGGCTCGGCTGGAAGCTTGCGCAAAGCCCGCTGGTGGAGGCGGTCATCGCCGCGCCGGGCAATCCGGGGCTGGCCGACCTCGGGCGTTGCGCGCCGGTCAAGGCTGAGGACGTGGCAGAGATCGCCGCCCTCGCCGTGCGCGAACAGATAGGGCTCGTCGTGATCGGGCCCGAGGCGCCGCTGGCGGCGGGGCTCGCAGATCGGCTGGCGGCCGTGGGTGTGCCGGTGTTCGGACCCAGCGCGGCGGCAGCCGAACTCGAATCCTCAAAAGCATTCTCCAAGGAATTCTGCGCCCGCCACGCCATCCCGTCCGCCGGCTACAAAGTCTTCGACGACGCCGTGCGCGCCAAAGCCTATCTCGGCGAACGCGAGCCGCCATTCGTCATCAAGGCCGACGGCCTCGCGTCGGGAAAGGGCGTCGTCATCGCCGAGACCCGCGCAGAGGCGGACGCGGCGGTCGATCAGATCCTGTTCCTGCGCAAGTTCGGCACGGCGGGACAGCGCATCGTGATCGAGGATTTTCTGCCCGGCGAGGAAGCGAGCTTCTTTGCGCTCTGCGACGGCGAGACGGCGATGCCGCTGATCGCGGCGCAGGATCACAAGCGCGCGTTTGACGACGACAAAGGTCCCAACACTGGCGGCATGGGCGCCTACAGCCCCGCGCCGGTCTTCACCGATGCGGTCCGCGATCAGACGATGGAGCGGATCATCCTGCCGGCGGTGCGCGGCATGAAGGCCGAAGGACGCCCATTCAAGGGCGTGTTGTTCGCCGGCCTGATGATCAGCGCCGACGGGCCCAAGCTCATCGAGTTCAATGTCCGCTTCGGCGATCCCGAATGCGAAGTGCTGATGCGCCGGCTCAAGAGCGATCTCGCGCCGCTCCTGCTCGCATGCGCTGAGGGGACGCTTGCGGCCGCGCCGCCGCCGGACTGGGATCCGCGCCCCTGCGCGACCGTGATCTTCGCCGCCAACGGCTACCCCGACGAGCCGCTGACCGGGTCGGTTGTTCGCGGCGTGGAGCGCGCCGATGCGGTTGAAGATGTCGTCGTCTTCCACGCAGGCACCCGCCGTGACGAGGACGGCCTCCTCCGCGCCAACGGCGGACGCGTGCTGGCGGTCACCGCGCTCGGCGACACCCTCGCGCACGCCCTCGCCGGCGCCTATCACGCGCTCGAACGGATCGACTGGCCCGGCGGCTTCTACCGTCGCGATATCGGCTGGCGCGCGCTGAAGCGCTGACGCCGCCGCCGCTTGCCCTCCACGCGCGAGCGTTCTTTAAAGAAGGGCGGAGGAACGCCCATGGCCGAACCGGCCCAAGACGAAACGGTTGACGCACAGGAAGCGTTTTCCGGAACTAAGCCCGTCGAAGAGCGCCATCGCATCGACGAAACCGCCTTGACCCGTTGGCTGGAGGCGAACGTCGAGGGCTTCGGGGGCCCACTCGAAGTGCGCCAGTTCAAGGGCGGCCAATCGAACCCGACCTACCAATTGGTGACGCTCGCGCGGAAATATGTCCTGCGCCGTAAGCCGCCGGGGAAATTGCTCCCCTCCGCGCACGCCGTCGACCGCGAGTTCAAGGTGATCTCGGCGCTCCATCCTACCGGCTTTCCGGTTGCGCGGCCCTATGGTCTGTGTACGGACGAAAGCGTCATCGGCACGATCTTCTACGTCATGGACAATGTGGAGGGCCGCATCCTGTGGGACGGCTCCCTGCCGGACTCCACGCCCGACGAACGACGCAGGATTTACGAAGCCAAGTGCAAGACGCTCGCGCAGCTGCACACCACCGACTATAAGGCCGTAGGCCTCGAGGATTTCGGCAAGGCCGGCTCTTATTTCGCCCGCCAGATCAGCCGCTGGACAAAGCAATACCAACTCTCCGAGACCATGACGATTCCGGAGATGAACAAGCTGATCGACTGGCTGCCCAAGACCATTCCGCCCGGCGAGACGACAACGATCGTGCACGGCGATTATCGCTTGGACAACATGGTGCTTCACCCGACCGAACCGCGCGTCCTCGCCGTGCTCGACTGGGAGCTGTCCACGCTCGGCGATCCGCTGGGCGATTTCACCTATCATCTGATGAACTGGGTGATGGGCGCCAACCAGCGTTCCGGGCTCGCCGGCCTCGATTTGCCCGCAATGGGCATCCCGACGATGGACGAATACGTCGCCCTCTACTGCAAGCACACCGGCCGCGACGGCATCGCCCACCTCGAGTGGTACTTCGCCTACAATATGTTCCGCCTCGCCGGCATCCTGCAGGGCATCGTCGGCCGCGTCCGTGACGGCACCGCAGCCAGCGCGCATGCTGAAGCCAACGCCGAGCGTGTCGTCCCGCTCGCGCAGGCGGCGTACGCATTTGCGCTGAAGGCCGGCATGCCGGCCTGATCAGCGCTGCACCATGAACGAACGGCAGCGCGATCTTTTTCTGTGGCTGTGGAGCCGCAGGCGTGCGCGCGGGCGCATGGGGGCAGCCATCGTCGGCGCCCTGATCGGCCTCGCCGGCGGCCTTGTCTTCACCGTGCTGTTCTTCGGTCTGCCGGAAATGGCCGGCCAATCAGTCGGCGAACTCAACACCGACGAGATGAGCCCGTTCACCATCGCCATCGCCAACCAGCTCGGTCCCCGCGGATTTGTCTTGCTGCTCGCGGGAGGGCTCTTCGGGCTCCTTGGCGCAGGCCTCGCATGGCGCGTCTACGGCATGCAGGAAGGGCAATACCAGGCCCTTCTCGCCCAAGGCGCGCGCGTGCCTGCGGCGCGCCCGCACCTGCGTTTCTCCGATCGCGCGCCCCTCTTCGCAGTGTTCGCGGTCGTCGCCGCCATCGCGATCTTCCTCATTGTCATGCTCGTGATCGAGTTCGGCCGCGGCGGGCTCTAGTCTCAAGGTTCGGGGCGAATTTCTGAATCGCCGCACGCGATTGACGCCGCCGCCCGGGCCGGGACAGAGTGCGCGCCAACGGAAGAAGTCCGCGAGGGGAAACGATGATCCGCACACTGACAGGCGCGCTGGCGGCGCTTTGGCTCGTGGCCGCGCCGGCGGCGCTGGCCCAGGACGGCGAAACCACGATCATTCACGCCGGGCGCCTGCTCGCCGATCCCGCGACCGGACAGGTCCTCACCGAACGCTCGATCCTCGTCAGCCCCGACGGCCGCATCGCCGGCGTCGAGGCAGGCTTCGTGACGCGCGACGGCGCCCGCGTGATCGATCTGCGCGATCGCTTCGTGCTGCCGGGGCTGATCGACAGCCACGTGCACCTGACGAGCGAACTCGGTCCCAATCAGATCATGGACGAAGTGACCCTCACCGCATCGGACGCGGCGCTGCGCGGCGCCGAGAACGCACGCATCACGGTGATGGCTGGCTTCACCACGGTCGCCGACGTCGGCGCCGCAAACGACGCGATCTTCGCCTTGCGGCGCGCGGTGGCGGAAGGCCGCGTGCCCGGACCTCGGATCCTCGCGTCCGGCTACGGGATCACGCCGGACGGCGGCCATGGCGACGTGGCGGGTTTCTCCCCTGCGGTGAACGATGCGCTTCGCTCTCCGGGCGCGTGCTCGGGCGCGGACGCCTGCCGCCGCGCAGTGCGCCGCCAGATCCAGGCCGGCGCCGACCTGATCAAGATCACGGCGACAGGAGGCGTGCTCTCCAACACCGCCGCCGGCGTCGAGCAGCAATTCAGCGACGAAGAATTACGCGCCATCGTAGACGCCGCGCACGCGATGGGACGCCGCGTCACCGCGCACGCCCATGGCGCCGGCGGCATCAACGCCGCCCTGCGCGCCGGCGTCGATTCCATCGAGCACGGCTCCTACACCGACGCAGAATCGCTCCGTCTCTTCCGCGCCACCGGCGCCTATCTCGTGCCGACGATCCTGGCGGGAGTCACAGTGGAGGAAATGGCGAACGCTGGCGAAGTCCTGACCCCGGCGCAGGCTGACAAGGCCCGCGAAGTCGGCACCAGGATGCGCCAGTCGATCCGCAACGCGCGCCGCGCCGGCGTGCGCGTGGCGTTCGGCACCGATACCGGCGTCTCCCGCCACGGCCTAAACGCCCGCGAGTTCGAGTTTCTGGTCGAAGGCGGCTTCACCCCGACCGAAGCGATCCGGCTCGCCACCGTCGACGCCGCCGACCACCTCCAACTCACCGGCACGGCCGGGCGGATCGCGCCGGGCTATTCCGCCGACGTCATCGCCGTAGCCGGCGACCCGACCGCGGACGTCGGCGTGCTCATGGACATGCGCTTCGTGATGGCGCGCGGCGAGGTGCTCAGAGACCCGCAATAGAAGCTTGCTCGGCAGCGCGGCGCGCCGCATGCAACGGCGATGTTGACGATCCACGCCAGGGCCGCCGGCGCGCCTCTCACGGTTCGGCCCGAGGCCGCCCCCGCCGATCCCGAGTCGGTATGGATCGACCTCTACCAGCCGACAGCGCAGGAGGAAGAGCGTGTCGAGCAGGCGCTCGGCATCGATGCGCCGCTGCCGCATGAACGGGTCGGCGAAGAAGATTCCGCGCGCTTCTTCGAGGAGGACGGCGCTCTTTTCCTGACGGCGACATTGCTTGGGCGGCGCGAGGACGGCCCGTTCATTTCCGACGCTGTGACCTTCATTCTCGCCAAAGGCAAGCTCGTCACCGTTCGTGAGATTCGCCCGCGCGCCTTCGATGTCGGCACCGGTCGGGCTTCGGCGCGCGTCGGCCAGGCTGACAGGGGCGCGGCGGTGCTGATGGCGTTGCTCGGCGGCACAGTCGAGCGGCTGGCGGATGTGATCGCGGAAACGCGCAAGCAGGCGCGCGATCTTTCCACTGAGATCCTCTCCGACGAGGACTCAACGCCGCAGCTGCGCGCAACGCTGCGGATGCTGGGCAGGCTCGGCGCCACGACGGCGCTGGTGCAGGAGAGCCTCGCGAGCCTGCAGCGCCTCGCGCTCTACGCCTCTCAGGTGTGCGAAAAGCATGGCTTGGCCGGGGGCGAACTCGACGCGCTGCAGCGCGACGTGACAGAACTCGCCCACAACGCAGGGACGCTGGAATCGCACCTTAACCTCCTCCAGGACGCGACCCTCGGCATGGTCGGCGCGACGCAGAGCGAGACCCTGAAGGCGCTCGCCCTCGCCACGATAGCGTTCGTCCCGCCGACGCTTGTGGCCTCCGTGTTCGGCATGAACTTCAAGCATATGACTTGGTTCGACGCCGCTTGGGGGCCATGGGCGGGCTTTGCACTGATGGTGGCGGCGCCAGTCGCTCTCTTTTTCCTCGCCCGCTGGCGCAGATGGTTCTGAGACGAGGCGCGGGACTTGCAGCGCGTGGGCGATGGTCCGGACACTGAGCATCGCGGCGAGCTTAATCTTAACGGCGTGCGCGACTGTCGCGCCAAAGGTCGCTGTTCCCGCGGCGAGCGAAACGGCGCTTGCGGTCGAGAC
>WGOB01000040.1 GCA_016124255.1 Alphaproteobacteria bacterium
CGGATGGTACGATTTCCCCGTCCCCCTGCTCGAAGGCGATCACGTCACCGACGATGCGGGCACGGGCTTCGTGCACACCGCGCCCGGCCACGGCGCTGACGACTTCGCCATCTGGATCGCGACGGGCCATGCGCAGAAGGACATCCCGTTCACGGTCGACGAGGAAGGCGCCTTCACCAAAGAAGCGCCGGGGTTCGAGGGCCTCCACATCCTAGAACTCGACGGCAAGAAGCAGGGCAAGGACGGCCCGGCGAACAAAGCCGTCATCGATGCGCTGATCGAAGCCGGCGCGCTGCTCGCGCGCGGCCAGCTCAAGCACCAATACCCGCATTCCTGGCGCTCGCGCGCGCCGCTCATCTTCCGCAACACGCCGCAATGGTTCGTGGCCATGGATCGTCCGTACCGGGACGGCAAGACGCTGCGCGAAGTCGCGTTGTCGGAGATCGAGCGCGTCGATTGGGGCCAGCACCGCCTCAAGGATGAGCGCGACAAGAACCGCATCAAGGCCATGGTCGAGGAGCGCCCCGATTGGCTCGTCTCGCGCCAGCGCAATTGGGGCGTGCCGCTGGCCATGTTCGTCTCCAAAAAGGATGGCGCAATCCTGATCGACGACGCCGTCGACGCCCGCATCGTCGCCGCGATGCAGGAAGGCGGCGCCGACGCCTGGTGGGCCACGCCCGCGCAGGACTTCCTGGGCACGAAATACAAGGCCGAGGACTACGAGAAGATCGAAGACATCCTCGACGTCTGGTTCGATTCCGGCTGCACGCACGCCTTCGTGCTGGAGACCAAGCCCTCGCTGCCATGGCCGGCGAGCGTCTATCTGGAAGGCGCCGACCAGCATCGCGGCTGGTTCCAGTCCTCGCTGCTGGAAAGCTGCGTCACGCGCGGGCGTGCGCCGTATGATCGCGCGATCACCTACGGCTTCACGGTGGCGGAGGACGGGCGCAAGATGTCGAAATCGCTCGGCAACGGCGTCGAGCCGCAGGACGTCGCCAAGCAGCACGGCATCGAGATCTTCCGCCTGCTGATCGCCGCCGCCGACTATCGTGATGAACTCCGCATCGGCAAGACCATCCTCGACCAATCGGCGGAGATGTACCGCAAGCTGCGCAACACGCTGCGCTATCTCCTGGGTTCGCTGAACGGATACCGGACCGCCGGCGCCACCGCCGGCGAGGCGCCGGCGGTCCAGGAAGCAACGCCGCTCCTCGAACGCTGGCTCTTGCATCGCCTCACTGAACTCGATTCCGAGGTTCGCGCCGGCTACGAGACTTTCGAATTCCGCCGCGCGCTCACGGCAATCGTCGAGTTCTGCAATGTTGATCTCTCGGCGTTCTACGTCGATGTCCGCAAGGACGCGATGTATTGCGACACGGTCGACAGCGCGCGCCGTCTCGCCGCGTGCGCGGCATTGGAGGAAGTGTTCGCCCGGCTGACGGCGTGGCTTGCGCCGATCATGCCGTTCACAATGGAGGAGGCGTGGCGTACGCGGCATCCGGACGCGCGCTCGGTGCATCTGCGGCAATTGCCGGAAACGCCTGAGGCTTGGCGCGACGCTGCGGCGGCTGCCGACATGGCGCGCTTGCGCGGCGTCCGCGCCGTCGTCACCGGCGCGCTCGAGATCGAACGCCGCGAAAAGCGCATCGGATCAAGCCTTGAAGCGGCGCCGCGCGTGTTCATCGCGGATGCGGCGCTGCGCGCGCTGGTGGAGTCGGTCGATTTTGCGGAGCTGTGCATCACCAGCGGCGTCGTCATCGAAGCGGGCGAGGGTCCCGCTGAGGCGTTCCGCTTGCCGGAGACGCCCGGCGTGGCTGTGCTTGCGGCGCGCGCGGGCGGGCGCAAATGCGCGCGCTCGTGGAAGTACACCGACGATGTCGGCAGCGATCCCCGCTACCCCGATCTCTCCGCACGCGACGCCGAAGCGGTCGCCGCCTGGGACGCCGCGCGCGGGCGCTAAGGTGAGCGCCTCGCGCGTTTCGGCTGGCGCGGCTGGTTCACGCGGATATCGCGTGCGGCGTCGCGGATGCACGCTGCGATCCGCGCGGCGCGCGTCTCAGGCTTTTTTGCAGCGCTGATCCATTCCAGGATCGCGCGCCGCGTCGAGGGCGGGAACGCCGCGAAATTCTTCGCGGCGGCTGCATCGGCCTTCAGCGCAGCGGCGAGATCGCGCGGTACGATGAGCGCGGAGGCGCTGTCGAGCTTCGTCCAGGCGCCGTTGCGTTTCGCGGTGTCGATTGCGGCGAGGCCCGGCGGCGCCATCCGCTCCGAGGCGATCAGCTTCTCAATGCGCGCCTTGTTGACGCCGGACCAGCCGCTCTTCGGCTTGCGCGGCGAGAGGCGCAGCATGGTGCGATCGGCGTCAAGCGCGCGGGGCAGCGAGTCCACCCAGCCGAAGCACAGCGCTTCCTCCACGATCGCATCATAGGGCACATGCGGCCCCTTCCCCTTCTTATAGGTCACGAGCCAGATGCTGTTCGGCTGCGCATGATGGCGCATGAGCCAGGCGCGTAGCGCCGCCCGCGTCTTGATCTCGACACGCGCGAGATCGGCGCCGCTCACAAGGAAAAGAAGAACGCGCGCATGTCGTCGGCGACCAGGCGCGGCTCTTCCCATTCGAGAAAGTGCCCGCCCGCGTCGATTTCCGTCCAGCGCGCGACCGGCCCTTGCCGCTCGATCCAGGAACGCGGCGTTCTGAACATGTCATGCGGGCTCATCATATACGCGGTGGGCGTCTCCACGCGGCCCCATCCGCCGCCGCCGCGCATGCTCTCATAATAGCAGCGCATCGAGGCTGCGATCGTCTGCGTGTGCCAATAGATCGAGAGATTGGTGAGGAGGCCGTCGCGCGGGATCGGGCGGTGCGCCCAGCGATGAAATTTCTCGCCGATCCATGCGGCCATCCCCGCCGGAGAATCGTTGAGGCCGACCGCTGGCGTCTGCGGTTTCGTCGCCTGCAGCTGGAAATACGCCATCTCCTCGCGCGCCCATGCCTGCGCGGCGTCGATCATGGCTTTCTCTTCGTCGGTCGCGTCGGCGGGGATGTCGCCGATCATCGGGTTGGCGCCGCCAGTGTGGATGCCGATGAGATGCGCGGGCTGCGCCATCGCGATCTGCGAGATGACGCCGGCGCCGATGTCGCCGCCGCGCGCGGCGTAACGCTCAAAGCCCAGCGTCTGCGTCATCAGCGCGTCGAGGATTTCGCCCATGCGCGCCACGCCCATGCCGGGCGCGGTTGGAATGTCAGAGAAGCCGAACCCGGGCAGGGACGGCGCGATCACGGTGAAGTTGCGCGGGCCGCCTCGCGTCAAGAGCGGGATGAGATCGAGCATCTGCACCACGCTGCTGGGCCAGCCGTGCAGCAGGAGGAGCGGCATTGGATCAGGGCCGTCGCCAACGGCCTTGATAAAGTGGACGCCGACGCCGTCGCTGTCGGCGCGGAAGTGCTCGAAAGCATTGAGCCGCCGCTCTTGGGCTCGCCAGT
This sequence comes from Alphaproteobacteria bacterium, assembly GCA_016124255.1. Lineage (GTDB taxonomy): Bacteria > Pseudomonadota > Alphaproteobacteria > Caulobacterales > Aquidulcibacteraceae > CADEEL01. The sequence continues at coordinate 3,485 of WGOB01000040.1, forward strand.
CATAGCCGTCGGCCCAGTACGCGCAGAGGTCGCGGATCGCGGCCGTGTCGGCGCCGTAGGCCCATCCGCTGTCCGGCAGCTGGTCGGGCCAGCGCGTCGCGCGCAATCGTGCGCGCAGGTCATTGAGCGCGACGTCGGGAACGGCGATTTCATAGGGCTGAAGGCCGGCCATGGCGGTGTCTCCGGGCAGGCTTGCGCAGGCCGTCAGGAGCGGTGCGGTCGCGCCGGCCGCAAGGAGGCTTCGTCGGGTGGGCTGCACAAGCTGGTCTCATACGGGCGTACGCCCCGCCGGGCCGTCCGGATCACGCCAGTATGCGCGTACGCCCTTGGCGCCTGCGCCCGCCCCTGCCATAGCCGCGCAATGCTGCGCATCGGGCTGATCATCGCCGTCGCCGTCCTGATCCTCGACCAGGCGACCAAGTATTGGGTGCTGGAAGGGTTGAATTTCAGCCCCCCCGGCTGCCGGGAATTCCACTTCCGCTGCGGCAGGATCGAGATTTCCCCGATCTTCGATCTCACGATGCTGTGGAACGAGGGGATCAGCTTCGGGCTGTTCCGGGCGGGCTCGGAGGGCGCCCGCTGGGCGCTGGTGGCGCTGCAGGGGGGGATCGCCTGCCTGTTCGGCTGGTGGCTGATGAGCGCGCGCGCCCCGATGACGGTTTGGGCGCTTGGCCTCGTCATCGGCGGGGCGCTCGGCAATGTGCTTGATCGGGTTCGGTTCGGCGCCGTAGTCGATTTTCTCGATTTCAGCGGCCTCGGATTCCCCTGGGTCTTCAACGTGGCGGACGCGGCGATCAATGTCGGCGCGGCGTTGCTGGCCGTGGAATTCCTGATCCTGCGGCGGGAAGCCAAGCTGCGCGGCGAAGACCCGGCCGCGCCGAAGTCCGACGCCGCCTCATAAGCGCCGGGTTCGCGCGCAGTCTGGCGCGGCTGCTGTCGCCGGCATAGGCGGCCTTGTTGGCCGCGGATGCGTTCGGCTAGAACGATTTTCCAAGAGGAATCGCCGATGAAGAAGTCCCCCCTGGCCAGCGCCGCGACGCTGCTCGCGATCGCCGCAGCCGCCTCCACCGCCGCGTCGTGTTCGAGTTCCCGCGAAAGCCGCGGGGCGCCCGACGAGTTCCGCGTCGTGACCCGCGCGCCGCTGGAGCTCCCGCCGGACTACGCCTTGCGTCCGCCACGCCCAGGCGAGGCGCGGCCTCAGGAGCTGCAGCCGAACGAAGAAGCCCGCACCGCGCTTTTCGGCCAGGACCTCGGCCGCGACGCCACGGACGGCGAGCGCGGCCTGGTTGCGCGCGCCGGCGCTGAAACCACCGACGCCAACATCCGCTCCACCGTCGATTTCGAGGGGGCCAACATCGTCCATCGCGACGAGGCGTTCGCCGATCGGGTTATCGCGTTCCAAGGCGCGGACGCCGAAGCGAACAACGCCGCCGTTTCCGCCGAACAGCGCACGGCCGAAGAGGAAGCGACGCGGCGGGTCACCGGCGGCGCCGAGGTCACGATCGAGCGCCGGGAGACCGGCTTCAAGCTCCCCGGCACCTGATCCGATGACGCGCGGCGGCGGGGCGGGAAAACGCTGGCGCGGGGCGCTGGCTGTGCCGTTGCTGGCCGCCTCGGCGCTGAGCTTCGCTACGCCGTTCAGCGCTGCAACCGCGGCTGAGTCCGAGGCGCTCGCGCCGGAGACCTTCACGCTGCGCAACGGCATGGAGGTGGTCGTCATCACCGACCGCCGCGCGCCGGTGGTCACGCACATGGTCTGGTACCGCGTCGGCGCCGCTGATGAGCCGCACGGCCAGTCCGGCATCGCGCACTTCTTCGAACATCTCATGTTCAAAGGCACCGACCGCATCCCGGTCGGCGAGTTCTCGCGCATCGTTCAGCGCAATGGCGGCCAGCTCAACGCGTTCACCAGCTGGGACTACACCGCCTATTACGAGCGCATCGCCCGCGACCGCCTTGAGCTCGTGATGGGCATGGAAGCGGACCGGATGCGCCGCCTCAACTTGCCCGCCGAGCTCATCGCATCGGAGCGCGACGTGATCGTTGAAGAGCGGCGCAGCCGCATCGACAACAACCCATCCGCGGTCCTCAACGAGCGGATGCGCGCGATGCTCTATCCGAACCATCCTTACGGCGTGCCGGTGATCGGCTGGCTGCATGAGATCCAGGATCTAGAACATGACGAGGCGCTGGACTTCTACCGGGTCTGGTACGCGCCGAACAACGCGATACTCGTCGTCGCCGGCGATGTCGACGCCGCCGAGTTGCGGCCGCTGGCGGAGCGGCATTACGGGCGCCTGCGTCCGACGCGCGACCTGCCTGCGCGCACGTGGACGCGGGCGCCGCCGCCGGTCGGGCCGATGCGCGTCACGCACAGCGATCCCAAGGTGCGCCAGCCCTCGCTCCAGCGGCTCTATCCCAGCATCAGCTACGGCACCGATGTCGGGCGCCAGGCGCATGCGCTCGACGTCGCCATGGAAATCCTCGGCGGCTCCGAAACCAGCCGGCTCTATCGCGCGCTGGTGGAGGACGAGCGCCTCGCCGTCAGCGCCGGCGCCAGCGGGCGCACGTCCGGCCTTGCCGGCGGCGACGTCAGTTTCTGGGCGACGCCGGCCGAAGGCGTGACGCTGGAACGCCTCGAGACGGCGATGGACGCTGTCGTCGCGCGTTTCCTCGAGGACGGGCCGACGGAGCAGGAACTCGTCCGCGCGCGCTCCAATCTCGCCGCCGCGGCGATCTACGCCCGCGACAGCCAGACCTCGCTCGCCAACATCTTCGGCGCGTCGCTGGCGATGGGGGAATCGATCGCGGACATCCTGAATTGGCCGGACGACATCGAGGCGGTGACGCGCGACGAGGTGATGGAAATCGCCCGCGCCACGCTCGACGCCAGCGCCTCCGTGACCGGGCATCTGCTGCCCGAGGCGGCCGCGGTCGATCAGGCGCCGCCGGAATGAAGCTGCGTCCGCGACCCGGACCCGCGGCGCTCGCCGCGCTGGCGCTTGCAGCGGCGGCCCCGCTCGCGCCTGCGCCCGTGCTGGCGCAGCCGCGCGCGGACGCGCAGACGGCGCAACATGGCGTGCCGGTCCAGGAGGTCGTGTCTCCCGGCGGCGTGCGCGCGTGGCTCGTGTCCGATTCCACCGTGCCGATCATTCAGCTGCGCGCCTATTGGCGCGGCGGCGGCGCGTCGGAGCCCGACGAGATCGTCGGGGCGACGGCGATCATGGCCGACATGCTGGGCGAGGGCGCAGGGTCCTATGATGCGAACGCGTTCAAGGAGCGCCTGGAGGAGCTGCACGTCTCGCTCTCTTATTCCGCCGGCGTCGACGGCGTCGGGCTCAGCCTGCAGACGCTTTCCGAACATCGCGACGCGGCGTTCGATCTGGTGCGGCTCACGCTGGCCGAGCCGCGTTTCGATGATGCGCCGCTCGCGCGCATCAAGCGCCAGGTCGCGGTGTCGATCCGCCAGCGTGATACGAATCCCGGCTATATCGCCAATCTCGCGCTCGATCAGGCGCTGACGCCTGGGCATCCGTACGCGCGGCGCGTCTCCAACGAGAGCCTCGCGCGCATCGACGCCGACATCCTGCGCGCGCGGCGCGATGCGCTCGTTACGCGCGCAGGGCTTCGCGTCACCGTCGTCGGCGACATCAGCGCAGACGCGCTTGCGCCGCTGCTCGATCACATGTTCGGCGTGTTGCCTGAAGGCGCGCCCGTGGCTGAGCCTGTGCAAGCGACGCCCGCGGCGGCGACGCCGCTCATCGTGCGCCCGCTGCCGCAGCCGCAGAGCCTGATCCTCTTCGCTGCGCCTGGCATCCAGGACGAGGATTCCGATTTTATTCCGCTTGCGGTCGCCAACTACATTCTCGGCGGCGGCGGATTCTCGTCGCGGCTGATGGACGAGGTGCGCGAGAAGCGCGGACTCGTCTACGGCATCGGCACGGGGCCTGCGATCTATGATCAGCTCGCGCTCTTCCGCGGTTCGGCCCAGACCGAGAACGATGACGTGCGCGAAGCGCTTGAGGTCATTCGCGCCGAGGTGGCGCGGATCTATGCCGACGGCGCGACGCAAAAAGAAGTGGACGACGCCATCGCCTACCTCACCGGCTCGTTCGCGCTCAGCCTCGATTCCAATCGCAACATAGCCGGCGTGCTGCACTCGTATCATGTGCAAGGCCGCGCGGTGGGCTATGTGAACGAGCGCAACGATCTCATCCGCGCCGTCACGCTCGATGACGTCAATCGCGTCATCCGCCGCCTATTCAACCCCGACGCGTTCACCTATGTCGTCGTCGGCCAGCCGACAGGGTTGGAGGCGGTTATGGAAGCGAGCCCGGATCGCTCAGGATCGGCAAATCGCTGACAGGATGGGCGGCGCCCAGGCCCTGCGCGAGCAAGGATTCCCAGGCCGCTTCGGGGGTCTCGACAAAACGCAGTAAGGCGACGTCTTCGGGCGCGATCGCGCCATGGGCGACGAGCGCCTCGAAATTGATGATCTCGCGCCAGTAGGCTTCATCGAAGAGGACGACAGGCACGAGCGGGGCCTTGTGGGTCTGGCGCAGCGTCAGGATTTCGAACAATTCGTCGAGCGTGCCGAAGCCGCCCGGAAACACCACCAGCGCATTTGCACGCATGGCCAGGTGCATCTTGCGCATCGCGAAATAGTGGAAGCGGAATGTCAGCGACGGTGTCGTGTATGGATTGGGCGCCTGCTCGTGCGGCAGCACAATGTTGAATCCAATCGAGGGCGCGCCGGCGTCCATCGCGCCGCGATTGGCCGCTTCCATCAGGCCCGGGCCGCCGCCGGTGGCGATCACGTTCTGGCGCGCGCCGCGGTCTGTGATCAGCGCGCCGCCGCGCTCCGATGCGATGCGGCCAAACGTGCGCGCCGCCTCGTACCAGCGCCCGGCGCGGCCGGATGCGCCGTCCTGGAAGCGCGCGCTGCCGAACACCACGACGGTGGAATGCACGCCCCAGGCGCGCAGCGCCTGCTCGGCCTTCTCGTATTCGAGCATGAAGCGCAGCCCGCGCTGCGCATCGGAGAGGATGAAATCCTGATCGAGCGCGGCGATGCGGTAAGAGGGCGAAGCAAGCTGCTCAGGCGTCGGCGGTTTGATCTCGGCCATGCAATTTTATGGACCCAGGCCGCGGCGCCCGCAATCGCGCGTTCGGACGATGCCGATCACCGCGCGACACTGCGTCGGCGAAAGAGGAGCGCCCCAATAAGGCGCGCAACAAAGTAGAGCAGCCCCGCCAGGATCAAGACGATCAGCGCCAGCGCCCACCAATAGTGCGCGGCCATTTTCGCCAGCGTATTGCGCGCAATCTGGCGGTGTACGTCATATCCTTCGGGCAGGGAAAGCACGCCGTTCTCGGCCGCATAGGCGGCATAGGCCGCTTGCATCTCGGCGAAGAGCGCCGGTTGCGCTCCAGCGAGATCGCGGGTCTCGCCGGGATCGGCGGCGATGTTGAACAGCCGCCAGCGGCCGTCGCCATAAGGAGGCATGTTGCGCACGAGCTTGTAGTCCCCACGGAAGAGCGCCGCGTTGCCCGAGACCTCGATGCCCACGGCGTGATCGGCTGGATGGATGAGCGCGGCGGCGCCCTCCAGCGCGGTGCGCATGCTGCGTCCGCTGATCGCTTGCGCGCCCTCGCGCGCCTGCGGGGACAAGCCGGCGTAATCGAGAATCGTGGGCGCCACGTCCGTGACGAACGCGGGCGCGGCGATCCGCTGCGCGTCGACGCCGGGCCCTGCAATCACCAGCGGCGCATGGAGGCCCCCGCCCGAGGCGTAGAATTTGAACAGCGACCCCGGCGATGACGTTGCGCTGGCGAATTCGGGGCCGATGAACACGTAGGAGCGCCGCTCGCCCAGGTTCGCCAGATCGCGGGTGTAGCCATGAAGCGCCATCCATTGCGCAAAGCCGCGCTCGTTGAGCGGGTTGGAGGGCTCAGGGCCGTTGTCCGAGGTGACGATGATCAGCGTGTTGTCGAGCGCGCCTCGCGCGCCGAGATAGGCGATGAAGCGCCCGATGTGATGATCCATCGCGTCAAGCATGCCGGCGTGCACGGCCATGCTGCGCGCATAGAGCGCCTGTTCGTCCGCCGTGACGGCGTCCCAGGCGCGCATCCGCGGATGAAAGCGCGGCGCGGGCGCATCGGTCGGGATGAGGCCAAGGGTTTGTGCGCGTGCGTGCCGTGCAAGACGCAGCGCATCCCAGCCGCTGACATAGGCATCGCGATAGGGCGCGGTGAACTCCGCCGGCGCCTGCACCGGGATATGCACGGCCTGGAACGCGAGATAGGCGAAGAACGGCGCCTCGGTTTCCGCGCGCTCAAGGTAGCGGATCATCTGATCGACGATGAAGGCGGAGGAATAGAAGTCGCGCGGGAGGCGCGCCGGGCGGCCGTCTTCGAACCAGGGCGCGTTCGCGTAATAGGGCATGTAGGGGCGCTGTTCCCAATTGTCCGCGCCCGACGCATCGAGCGCAAAGGAGCGCTCGAATCCATGCGCGTTCGGCAGGTCGCCGCGCTCGTGGCCGAGGTGCCATTTGCCGGTCATGTAGGTGCGGTAGCCCGCGTCGCGCAGGCGCAGCGCCACGGTCTCCACGCCTGGCTCGAGCGCCATCGTGTAGCCCGGCCGCCCGACATGCTCCGGAGGCAGAACTTCCGGAATCGTCGCAAGCCCCGTGCGGTGATTGTCGACGCCCGTCAGCAGCATCGCGCGGGACGGCGCGCACAGCGGCGAAGTGTAGTAGCGCGTGAATTGCGCGCCCTCGCGTGCGAGCGCGTCAATATGGGGCGTGCGCGCTTCGCCGCCATAGGCGCCAAAATCGGTGAAGCCGACGTCATCGGCGACGATCAGAACGATGTTGGGCCGCTGCTCCTGCGCGGCGGCCGCGCCCGCAAACATGAGCGCCGCGCACGCCGCTCCGATCATCCGCCGCATCGTGTCCATCCCTTTACGGACGATCGAAGCGGTTGTCGCTACCGCGGTCAAGCGCCAGTGAGGACGCGGTCGGCTCGTCGAGATGCCCGGGCGCGATTCGAACGCGCTTCTCCTGACTCAAACTCAGGGATCCTACCGTTTAGACGACCGGGCAGCACGGCGATCGGACGCCGCCGCCTCGCGACGGCGGCGTCCTCTCAGCCCTTCACGCACACCACCTGCCTGAGCGTGTGCACGATCTCCACGAGGTCGCTTTGCGCGGACATCACGGCGTCGATGTCCTTGTATGCGCGCGGCGTCTCGTCGATCACGCCCTTGTCCTTCCGGCACTCGACGTGCGCGGTGTCGCGGATGTGATCCTCCACCGTGAAGCGCTCCTTTGCGGCGGTGCGGCTCATCTTCCGCCCGGCGCCGTGCGAGCAGGTGTGGAAGGACGCGGCGTTGCCCTTCCCGCGAACAATGAAGCTCTTCGCGCCCATCGATCCGGGAATGATGCCGAGTTCGCCGTCGCCGGCGCGCACCGCGCCCTTCCGCGTCACGTACACGTCTTCGCCGTAATGCCGCTCCCGCGCCACGTAATTGTGGTGGCAGTTGACGGCCGTCTTCGACGTCGTGAACGGCTTCAGATGGTCGCGGAGCGCCATGAGCACGCGCGCCATCATCACCTCGCGGTTCACCCGCGCGTAGTCCTGCCCCCAGCTCACCGCTTCGACATAATCGTCGAACAGCGGCTCGCCTTCGAGGAAGAACGCGAGGTCGCGATCGGGCACGTGGTAGCCCAGCACGCGCTTGGCGAGTTCCTCGCGCGCGCGGCTGATGAAATACGTGCCGATCAGGTTTCCCGTGCCGCGCGAGCCCGAGTGCAGCATCACCCACACGCGGTCCGCCTCATCGAGACAGATCTCGATGAAGTGGTTGCCGCCGCCGAGCGTGCCGATCTGCCTGGCGATCTTGTCGCCGCGAATCTTCGGGTGCTTCTCGACGATACGATCGAGCCGCTCCGCCAATCCGCCCTCGCGCAACGCGCTCGCTGCGGACGCAGGCGCGTCCTTGTGATCGCCGCCCGGCCCGTTGCCGTGCGGCGCCTTGCGCTCGATCTCCGTACGGATGCGCGCGAGCGAATCCGGCAGATCGTTCGCATTGAGCGAGGTTTGCACCGCCATCATCCCGCAGCCGATGTCGACGCCGACCGCTGCCGGAATGATCGCGCTCTTGGTCGGGATCACCGAACCGACGGTCGCGCCCTTGCCGATGTGCACGTCCGGCATCAGCGCGACGTGCGAATGGATGAACGGCAACGACGCGAGGTTCTTCGCCTGCGTGATCGCGCCAGATTCAACCGGCACGCCCTTCGTCCAGGCATAGATCGGCGCGTTTGCGCTGTCCCAGACGTCGTAATTCTTCTCATGTCCCGACATGACGGGATCTCCTTGCTCCACCGCTCCGCGGACGATTGTGCAGCAATCGGTCCGGGGTCCATGTCGATTGCAGCATGGCCCCCGGCTCTTCGCTTCGCTCCGGCCGGGAGCGGTTGGTTCTAACGATGTCGGAAGGGCGCAAACAAAAAACCCCTCCCGACGGCGCCGGAAGGGGTTGCAGTCTCACGAAAGAAATTCGCGCTACAAACCAGCCTTCCGCGCACGCGCGCCCGCGCCGCCATAAGCGACGGTCTGGACGTCTGCGCATTGCAGCGATAGCCGTTTCATCTCACGAACTCCTACAGGGGCGCGGCGTTTAACACAGCATCGACAACGCCGCCAGCGGAATCAGCGCCCTTCACGCACATAGGCGCCGAGCGCGTCCGCAAGAAAATCGAACGTCGCGCGCATGCGCGGACTGCCGCGCAGATCCTGATGCATCGTCACCCACGTCTCCAGCGGGAAGGCGAATTCTTTGGCGAAGAGGCGCGTGAGTTTCGGCTCGCGCTTCGCCAACGCGACCTGGCAGATGCCGATCCCGAACCCCGCTCTCAGCGCCGCGAGCTGCGCGACCTGATCGTCGGTGCGATACGCGAAGAGATCGCGCGTGAACAGTGCGCGCACGCCGCCAAGCGCCGCGCCGCCCGCCGCGTCGCGATCGAAGCCGATGATCGCATGCCGCTTCAGATCGTCGATCGTTTTCGGCTTGCCGTGCGCCGCGAAATAATCCGGATGCGCGAACATCCCCAGCATCACGTCGCCGATCTTCTTCGCGACGAGCGCTTCCTGTTTCGGCCGCATCATCCGCACCGCGATGTCGGCATCGCGCCGCAACAGATTTGCCGGCTGGTTTGAGAGCACGACCTCGAACACCAGCCCCGGATGCGCGCGCCGGAGATCGCGCAGGATCGCCGGCAGCACCTCGCCGCCGATTACTTCGCTTGCTGTCACCCGCACGGCCCCCGCGATGTCGCTCGCCGGCGCCGAAGCCGCACGCTCTGCAGCCGCCGCTGCCGACTCCATCGCCAGCGCGTGCGCCTCAAGTGCAAGCGCGGCCTCCGTCGGCGCAAGCCCCTGCGGCGATCGGGTGAACAGGGACGCTCCGAGGGCCGTCTCCAGCTCCTCCACGTGGCGCGCAAGCGTCGGCTGCGTGAGCCCGAGCGTTCGCGCCGCGCCCGAGAGGCTGCCGGCGCGCAACACCGCCAGAAGCGAACGATAAAGGTCCCAGGACGGGTTCATCTATAAACGTATATCAGCGCTACGCATTATCGCAATTTAGAATAACGCGCCGAGCGCACATCTTCGCCTCAACACGGAGGCGATCATGACCACGGACAAACAGGCGCTCATCCTTGGCGGAACCGGCGGTTCGGGCGGCGAGATCGGCCTGGCGCTCAAACGCCACGGCTGGCGTATCCGGGCGATGGGCCGCAATCCGCAAGCCGCCGCCAGGCAGACGCCTGCGTTCGAATGGGTGAAGGGCGACGCGATGAACCGCGACGACGTCATCGCCGCTGCGGACGGCGCGTCCGTCATCGTGCACGCCGTCAATCCGCCGGGCTACCGCAATTGGGCGGGGACGGTGGTCCCCATGATCGAGAACACGATCGCGGCGGCGCATGCTGCGGGCGCGCGGGTGGTCCTGCCCGGCACGGTCTACAATTACGGGCCCGACGCGCTGCCTCTTATCGCCGAAGATGCGCCGCAGAGCCCGCGTACGCGCAAGGGGAAGATACGCGTCGCGCTTGAAGAACGACTGGCGCAGGCCGGCGTGCGCGCACTCATTCTGCGCGCGGGCGATTTCTTCGGGCCGCGCACATCGCGGAATTCCTGGTTCGTCCAGATGGTCAAGCCGGGCAAGCCGGCGTCGTCGATCCTTTATCCTGGCCAATCCGAGGTCGGCCACGCCTGGTGCTACCTGCCTGATTTCGGCGAGACCGTCGCGCGGTTGCTGGAGCGCGAAGACGACCTTGCGCCGTTTGCGCGCTTTCATTTCGGCGGCCATTATTTTGAGCGCGGAATCGATTTCGCCGAATGCATCCGCGATGTCGTCGACGCGCGGCTCCCGATCGTTTCTCTGCCGTGGTTTGCGGTGCGTCTCGCTGCGCCGTTCAATGAAAGCCTGCGCGAGACGCTGGAGATGCGCTATCTCTGGAGGCAGGACCTGAAGCTCGACAATTCAAGCCTGGTCCGTTTCCTGGGCGCGGAGCCGCACACGCCCATCCACGACGCGCTGCGGCGCACGCTCGAAGGCCAGGGCAGTCTGCCGCGTTCGGCGGGTGTCCGGCCCCTCGCTGCGGCGTGACCTGCGCTCAGCTCTTGATCGGAATCCAGATCTCGACCGCGCCGGTCTCGCTCATCGGATCGAAGTCGGCGCCGTAGCGTTCGTAGTCCGGTGCATCGTCCACGACATGCCCCGACGCCGGCAGCCATTGCATGATCGCGCTCCAGGTTCCGCGGATGCCCGAGATGTGTCCGCGATGGGTGAACACGGCATAGCGATGCGCTGGCACGCGCAGGCGCGAGAACGCCGCGGGCAAGTCGTCGAATGCGCTGACCTCGACGCCGGCGAGGTAGTCGATGGCGCCGCTGTCGTCGGCGTTGCTGCACGCGCCGTAGGTCACGTCGCCGACCTGCCTCGGGATGGCGCCGAGATACGGGATGAAACGCCGCCACAGCGCGGGGATGTGCACGCGCGTCTCGTGATCGTAGCGTCCGGAGAGGCCCGCGAGCAGCAGGGCGCGGCCCTCTTCGATGCGCGGCGGCGAAAGCGTGGCGGCGGGTGCATCTGTCATTGTGATCGGCTCCACAAGGTCAAGGCGGCTGCAATCGCGCGCTGCGCGCACCTGTTCGGGCGTGGCGGCGAAATGGTCGCGGAATGCGCGCGTAAACGCTTCGTGAGAGCCGTAGCCCCAATCGAGCGCGACGGTGAGGATGTCCGGCGCGCCGCCGGCAAGAGCCTTGGCCGCCTCGCTCAGACGCCGCGCGCGCACGTACCCCATCACAGAGCGCCCGATCAGCGCGGGAAAAGCCCGCGCCAGATGGAACCGCGACACGCCCGCCGCCTCGGCGATGCCGTCCAGCGTCAGCGGCGCGCCGAGGCGCGCATCGATATGCCAGAGCGCGGTGCGGATCGGGTCGGGCGCGGTCATCTCTCCTCCACTCAGCAGGATCAAGATGCCCGCCGCAAGCGCAGCGCCGCTTGATCGCGCTTGCACCGGCCGCCGTGCTAAAAGAGCGAATCCATGCCGATCCGACGCCTGCCTCCCGAAGCCGTGAACCGCATCGCCGCGGGCGAGGTGATCGAGCGGCCGGCCGCGGCCGCCAAGGAGCTGATCGAGAATGCGCTCGACGCCGGCGCGCGCCGCATCGTCGTCGCGATCGAGCGCGGCGGGCTTGCATCGTTGCGCGTCGAGGACGATGGCGCAGGCATCGCGAAGGATGACTTGCCGATCGCGATCGAACGCCACGCCACCTCCAAGCTCGTCGCCGGCGAAGGCGGCGACGTGGATCTCCTGAACATCGCGACTCTGGGCTTTCGCGGCGAGGCGCTGCCGTCGATCGGCGCGGTGGCGCGGCTCACGATTGTTTCGCGTGCGCAAGGGGCTGGCGAGGCGTGGCGCATCGACGTCGAGGGCGGCGCGGTGCGCCCGGTCTCGCCGATCGCGTGGACCGGCGGCGGCGCCGGCGGCACGAAAGTTGACGTACGCGATCTTTTTTTCGCGACGCCCGCGCGGCTCAAGTTCATGAAGAGCGAGCGCGCGGAGACCATGGCGATCACCGACATGGTGAAGCGCCTGGCGATGGCGCGTCCCGACGTCGCGTTCGCGCTTGAAAGCGAAGGCCGGGTGCTGTTCCGCGCGTCCGCGGAAGCCGATCCGGAAGGCGAAGGCCGCCGGCGCCGGCTTGCCGCTGTGCTCGGCGCCGAGTTCGCGCCCAACTCGATCGCGCTCGATCAGACCCGCGGCGCGGTGCGGCTCACGGGCTTCGCCGGGCTGCCCACGTTCCACCGCGGCACACGCGAGCATCAGCATCTCTTCGTCAACGGGCGCCCGGTCAAGGACAAGCTGATCGTCGGCGCCGTGCGCGCGGCGTATCAGGATCTGCTCGCGCGGGATCGTCATCCTGTCGTTGCGCTGTTCGTGGACCTGCCGTCTGAAGAGGTCGATCAAAACGTGCATCCGGCGAAGACCGAAGTGCGCTTCCGCGACGCGCAATTGGTCCGTGGGCTGATCGTTGGGGCGCTCAGCCACGCGCTCGCGGGCGCCGGGCATCGTGCAAGCACCACGACCGCCGGCGCGGCGCTTGGCGCGATCCGTCCGCATTTCGCGCCGCAGCCGCCGCTGCGCGCTTGGCAGGCGGCCGAAACCGCGCTCACCGATTTTCAGTTCGATGCGCCGTCGGGCCGCGTGTTTTCCGCGCCATCCTCGCCCGTGTACGGCGGAGGCGTCGGCGACGGCGGGGGTGCAGAAGCGGGCGGGCCCCCTCAGTCAGCTGCGCTGACGGCTCCCCCGCGTGCGGGGGAGCACGATTCTGACGCGGTCTTCTTCCCGCTGGGCGCAGCGCGCGCGCAAGTGCACGAAACCTACATCGTGTCCCAGACGGAGGACGGCATCGTCATCGTCGACCAGCACGCCGCGCACGAGCGTCTCGTCTATGAGCGCATGAAGGCGCATCTCGCTGCCGGCGGCGTCCCGCGCCAGGCGTTGCTGATTCCGGAAGTCGTCGAGCTCGATCCGGCCGAGGCCGAGCAGCTCCTCGCCCGCGCCGGCGAATTGTCCGAACTCGGATTGGTGATCGAGGGCTTCGGCGGCGGGGCGGTGCTCGTGCGCGAGACGCCGGCGCTGCTCGGCCAGATCGACGCCAAGGGCATGCTCAAAGATCTGGTCGACGACATCGCCGAACTCGGCGAGGCGCACGCGCTGAAGGAGCAACTCGAAGCCGTGTGTTCGTCCATGGCCTGCCGCGGCTCGGTGCGGGCGGGGCGGAGGCTGACGGCGGAGGAGATGAACGCGCTCCTGCGCCAGATGGAGGCGACGCCATTCTCCGGCCAGTGCAACCATGGGCGCCCCACCTATGTGGAGCTCAAGCTCGCCGACATCGAGCGCCTGTTCGGAAGGCGCTGAAGAGACTGTCCAATCCTACATTTTGGAACTTGCGTTTGTGCGTCCCAGGGAGGAACGTCCGCAGGCGAGGACTGGGCGATTCCGCGAGCCGCGGAATCGCGTTTGGGGGAGAACGCGATGAAACACGTCGTGAAATCTGCGGTGGCGGCGCTCGCCCTGGCGGCGGCGATGGGCGGCGTCGGCTTCGCCCAGGATTACAACCTCAACCCGAACTATGGGCAGGCCAATCTACAAGGCGGCTTCTCGCCGGATCCCTATGTGGTGAACCTGCAGGCCGGCGGCTCGATCGACGTGTCGCAGCGCAACGGCGCCTGCCGCGGCCACATCACGGCTGCGCCGGATTTCCGGCTCAACTTCCGGCCAGGCAGCCTGCCGCTGATCATCTCTGCGGCGTCGTCAGGCGACACCACGTTGATCATCAATGGACCGAACGGCCAGTATTATTGCGACGACGACAGCGGCGTGAACGGGCTCAATCCCGCCATCCGCTTCGACAATCCCATGAGCGGGCGGTACGACATCTGGGTCGGCACGTTCGGCGCCCAGACCCAGCCGGCGCAGCTGCACATCTCAGAGCTCTACTCGCAATAGAGCGGCTACTCGCAGATCGCGTAGTCGCCCACGTCGAGATGGAAATGATCGGCGTGCGCGGCGTTGTACTCGGGCGACAGCACGGCGCGGAACACCCGGCACCCGCCGTCGCGCACAGCGCGCAGGAACTGCCCTTCCGCGCTCTTTGAGCCCCAGTCCGTCCGTACGCTGACCAACCGTCCGTCCGACAGACGAAAGCCGGCGATGTCGATGGCGTCGCCGGTGGCGTGAAAGCTGACGCGCCCTTCCGCGCGGCCGTAAATCCGGCGGCAGGAATAGGCGCCCAATGTCTCGATCCGCGACACGGCGGCGCCGCCGAGATGCGCACGCGCCGCTTCGGCGACGACCTCGCGCTCCCACACATAGAGCGCCGCGGCAAGCGCGCATGACATCCGCGGCGTCTGCGAATAGGGATGCGCCGATCGCGCCAGCGTCACCGCGCCGTCCAGGCGGCAGAAGCCACGCTCGGAGATATCCGGCGTCGGCGCCACCTCCAGCCTGGACAGCGAAATGAGCCCCATGCACGCATCGGAATCGCTGCGAAGTCTGGCCAGCCGCGCGGCCGTGAACGCGCCGACCGGATCCTCCAGATTGAGCCTGGCGAACGGACGATCCTGCGGCGGCAGCGTCATCACGCCGGCGATCACAGCGATGGCCGCGATCAGCACAAGGCTCGCGGCGAACACACGCAGCGTCCACATCCGCTAGTGTCCTGGATTTGAAGGTCGCTTGGTCATTGGGTCATCCGCTGAGCGACCTTCGAATCCAAGAAGGACACTAAGGAAGTTCTGAACAAGGCCGGCGCCTCCGTCATTCCGGACGCGACGAAGTCGCGATCCGGAACCTAGGGGATCATGGGGTGCAGCGTTTGCCCCTGGGTTCCGGGTTCTCGCGCTCACGCGCGATCCCCGGAATGACGCCATTTGGAACGTCTTCCGAGCTTCATGGGGCGAATTTCTGAATCGCCCCACTAGACGCCGCGCCGCGCGCCGAAGAGGGCGATGTGCAGCCGTCCTGTATAGTTCCAGCCGGCGGCGATCACCGCATCGATCAGCGCTGCGCCGCGGGCCGCCAGCGTCTCGGCGTCCACGCCCTCCGGCATGATCCAGATGCGATCCGGCGCGATCGCGTAGTTTTGCGCAAGCGCCGCGACCGTCTGCAGATCCGAGCTCTCGCGCACGACGATCTTGAACACCGCATTTTCCAGCGTCGCAAACGCCGCCAGCGCTTCCGGCCTGATCGCCAGCGCGCCGTTTCCCGCGTGCGGCAGCTTTGGCGAGACCACGAACAGCGCAACGCGCGCGACGAGCGCCGGCGATGGCGCAATCGTGCCGTTGGTCTCGATCTCGACGTGGGGTGCGCCCAGCGCATCAATCAGCGCCGCTACGCCCTCGCTTTGCAGGAGGGGTTCGCCGCCGGTGATCACCAGCGCCTCGGCGCCGCACGCGCGCACCAGCGCCGCCGTCTCCGCGACCGAGAGCTTCGCCATCTCGGCTGCGGGATCGAATGTGTGCGGCGCGCCCGGACGATCGCGCACATGCGCAAACGCGCCGCCGCGCCAGTTCCATGTGTACGCGGTGTCGCACCAGACGCAGTGCAGATTGCAGCCGGAAAAGCGCACGAAGGTGCGCGCGCGGCCGCTCATCGGGCCTTCGCCCTGGACGGAACGGAAGATTTCCGGCCGCCCGTCGTCGGTGCGCGCAAGCTTGAGTTCGATCATGTCGCCGCGATCGTAGGCGTCCGCGTGACGCCGGTCATCTTCCAGCCGCCGTCCCCATGGCCTATGAGTGCGCCACCGCGGACGCGGGACGCCCACGCCGGGATGCGGGAGCCCTGAATGGCCGACATCTTCCTCTCCTACGCCAGCGAGGATCGCGACCGGGTCCGCCCGCTTGCGGAGGCGCTGCAGGCGCGGGGCTATTCCGTCTGGTGGGACCGCTCCATCGCCGCCGGCGACGATTTCAGCGCCGTCATCCAGCGCGAACTCGCCGCAGCCAAAGCCGTGATCGTGGTGTGGACAGAGCGCTCGGCGGCAAGCGTCTGGGTGCGCGACGAGGCCGGGCGCGCCCGCGACGACGGGCGCCTCGCGCCGGTCATGCTCGACCCTGTGGACATCCCGCTCGGCTTCGGCGCGATCCAGGCGGAGGACTTCACCCGCTGGAACGGCGCGCCGAACGCCGCGCAGATGCAGATCCTTGAGGAGGCGCTCAAAGCCAAGATCGAAGGCCGCGGCGTCGATGGCGCGGCCGTCGCGCAGAAGCGCCGCCGGCTGATGAACCGCATCCGCATCGTCTCGGTGCTCACCGTGCTCGCGGCCGTGGTCGGGATCGCTGCGGGACTGAACACCATCTTCAACCGCCCCGATGTGATCATCGATGGCGGCAAGCAGCAGGACAACATGGCGCATCTCCTGCGCCTGCTCGACGAAGGCAAGTTGAGCGCGGAACAGGCGCTCGAGCTTGCGCGCCTGTTGGAGACGCAGACCTTCGCCAGCGCCGACGCCGCGCTGGCCGAGCCTGCGCCGCCGAGTGGATCGACCGCGTCGCCGTCTCCGTCCGCCCCCGGCCGCACCGAGGATGCGCCAAGCGCTGCGGAGGAGGCCGAGGCGCCCGTCGCGATGGCGAGCGCCGTCACCGCGGGCGAGTTCAACGAGGCCGCGCGCGAAGCGTACACACAAGCCGCGCAAGCGCTCTTGCAGGATTCCGATCCGCGGGTGCGCACCGCCGTGCTCGAACTCCGCAACGACGCAACGCGCGACGGCGCAATGCAGACGCTGTGGGACATCGCCCGCGACAGCCCGCCGGAAAAGCAGACGCTGATCTACACGGTCTGCGGCGCGGTCGGGCAGGCGGACGATCATCCGCTCGGCCTGCGCGCACTCGAACGCCTGCGCGAACTGCGCCCGGAGGACGCCGAGGTCTGGCGCATGCTGAGCTTCGGGCTCAGCCGCTCGAACCGCGCCGCGGAAGCCCAAGGCGCAGCGCTCGTCAGCGAAGGGCTGACGACCGCAAATCCCGCCGTGCGCGAAGAGCGCCTGCGCGCCGCGCTGCCGACGCTGCGCGACAGCGCGATCGCGCGCGATTTCGTGGAGCGCCAGGCCGACGACGCATGCGTCGCCGCGGTCGAGGGCGGCGCAGCGAGCGGCGCGCAGCAGGAGCGTTGCGTCGAACGCCCCAGCGTGCGCACGCGCATCCCGGCGGAACGCCTCGCGCCAACGCTGCAGCAGCGCAGCAATTAGGCTCGCTGCACGATGCGGCGATCGGCGTTGGCGGCGCTCTGTCTGCTCGTTGCGATCGGGTGCGGCGGTCCCGCGCCATCGGAAGAGACGCGGTTTCGCGCCTGGCTTGCGGAAAATTCGGCCCGGGGCGCCGCGTTCTCCCGCTTTGAGGCGCTGCTTGCGGAGTCCGGGGTCGCGAGCGTCGTGCCGAACCATCAGCTTTGGCGGGTCGATCAGCTGCGTGCAGCGTGCGCCGACACGGCGTTCCAGCAGCCGCCAGAGCGCTTGTGGCGCAATATCGTTCCGACGCTGCGGTACATCCGGGATCATGTCAGACCTGCGCTCGGATCGCTCCAGGTGGTCTCGGGGTATCGTTCGCAGGCGTTCAACGCTTGCATCGAGGGCGCCTCCCGAAGCGCCCATCTCGACTTCGCCGCGCTGGATCTCGAGTCGGTCGACCGCGCCGTCACCCGCGATGTGCTGATCGCACGCCTATGCCCGCTTCATGCGCGCGGCGGCGCGGCGGGTCGCATCGGGCTGGGCATCTACGCCGGACGCCGCTTTCACCTCGACGCGCGCGGCCATCGCGGCTGGGGCTCCGATCATCGGCGCGCGAGTTTTCCGTGCGTGGAAGACGGCGAGTGACCGGCGTCTGCTAGGAACAGCCCTCGACAAGCTGAATCGCCGGTCCGCCGGCGTGGATCGCCGTCACCGCGCCGTCGCCGCCGATCTCGTAGCGGACGCCGCGCGCGGCGGCGTCCTCGACATAGGTCTCGCCTGATGGGCGCGGCTGCGTCCACACCGTGATGTAGTGCGCGGGCGGGTCCTGATATTTGTGCGGCTCGGCGCGTGCGCGATCGCCATAGGCGCGCATGACATCGGCGGCCGAGGCGCCGAGGCCGAAGCCGTCGCCGGTCTCGACCGCCGCGTCGCGGATCAGCGAAATGCGCGAGAGCCGCTCCTCGATCACCATTACGAGCATGCCGGCAGGCGCGCGCGCCGGGTGGAGTTCCTCGCAGGCCTCGGGTTCGGCGCCGCCGGCCGCGTTGGGCGCATCGTCGTGGCCGAGTGCAGCCTCGATCTCGGCGCGCGTCATGCCGATGCGCAGCGGGCCCCAGCCTTCCGCCGTCAGCGCTTGGGCGTCCGCGGACGCGTCGGTCTCTGTTTCGCTCGATGGCGTCAAAGGCCCGGCGTCCGTCGCCGGCTGGCCGCACGCGACCGCCGCCGCAGCCGCCAGAACGATGATCACGTGGCGCATCGCATCCTCCACAGGTTTAACGCCGCGCAAGCTCAGCGCGTTCCGGCGCGCAGGAACAGCGCCTTCGCCGCGCCGTAGGTGCGTTCGTCGAGCGTTTCGAACGCGCCGACGTCCGGGGTTTCGTCGGCGCCGCACTCGAACACCACGAGCGCGTCGTCGGTGATCCAGCCGCCCGGCGCAAGGCGCGACAAAGCCAGGCTCCCAAGCCCGCGCCCATAAGGCGGGTCCAGGAACACCAAGTCGAACGGGGCGCCGAGCCCTGCGGGGCGCGTCCCGAGATCGGTCGCGTCGCGGCGGTGCACGCGCGTTCGTCCGAACACGGAGAGCGTCTCGATGTTGCGCCGGATCGCGCCGCGCGCGGCTTCGTCCGTCTCCACGAACAGCGCGAACGCCGCGCCGCGGGAGAGCGCCTCCAGCCCCATCGCCCCGGCGCCGGCGAAGAGATCGAGCACGCGGCGGCCCTCAAGGCCTGGAGACCAGTCCGCGTGCGCGAGAATGTTGAAAATCGCCTCGCGCGCGCGTTCGCCGGTGGGGCGTGTGCCCTGGCCCGCCGGCGCGGCCAGCGCGCGCCCCCTGAACTCGCCGCCCACGATCCGCATCGCCCGCTCATGGCGCGCGGGCCCGAAACGTGCAAGCATGGCCCTGCATCCATGATCAGAGGCGCTCAAGACCTCGATCTCGGGAGGACAGGCATGACGGCAGTGAGCGCGTCCCGCCACGGGCGCACCGAACTTCTCCGCTATCACAACGCCCCTGACGGCTACATGAATTCCGAAGGCGCCAAGGCGCTCCTGGCCGAGGTTCGCCGCGCCGGCGCCGACCGCGAAGTCGCCGTCATCGTGGTCGCCGGCGAGGGCGGCGTCTTCGTCCGCCACTACGACGTCAACGAGCTGGTGCAGGTTGGCGATGCGCTCCGCGCCGGCGCGATCACCTCGCGCCAGTTCGATCATGCGCCGTTCTTTGATCTTGGCGATCAGATCGCGGCGGCGCCCAAGCCGGTCATCGCCGCCATCAACGGCGCGTGCATGGGCGGGGGCTTTGAGCTGGCGCTCGCCTGCGATCTCCGCGTCGCCTCCGCCGACGTGACCGAGATCGGGCTGCCGGAGACGCAGGTCGGCATCTTCCCCGGCGGGGGCGGCACGCAGCGCCTGCCGCGCCTGATCGGGGAAGCCAAGGCGATGGAGCTCATCCTCTTCGGCCGGCTGATGGACGCCCGCGCCGCCGCAGCCTGCGGCCTCGTCCACGCCGTCGCGCCGGACGCGGTGGCGGAAGCGCTGCGCATGGCGGAAGAACTCGCGCAGAAGCCGGCCGGCGCGCTCGCCGCTGCTAAGCGCCTCATCCGCGGCGCGGTGGAGACGCGCGATTTCACCGCGGGCCTGATCGCGGAGCGCCGCGCGTTTGCGGATCTGCTCCGGACCGAAGACGCGAGTCTGGAGCGCCTGCGCCGCTTCGTCGCGGACGGCGAGCGTCTCAGCGCCGTGCGCTGATGGTCGCGGGGCGCCGGCCTTGACCTGCAAACGCGCGCGGCCGATCTAGCCGCGTAAGGGCGTCGCACACGGCCAGCGGCGGATCATCACGAGGGGCGCGCGTCCGTGGATTCCATGATTGCTGACATCACGGCGTTCGTCTCCGTCATTCTCATCGACCTCGCGCTCGCCGGCGACAACGCCGTCGCCGTGGGCCTTGCCGCCTCGCGTCTCGATGAGCAGCGCCGCCGCCAGGTGATCTTCCTGGGCGTTGTGATGGCGCTCGTTCTGCGCATCATCTTCGCGGTCATCACGCTGATGATCTTCAATCTCACCGCGATCACCGGCATCCTGTTCCTGGGCGGGCTGTTGCTGGTGTGGGTCGCCTGGCGCATGTGGCAGGATTACCAGGCCCACGAAGCGTCGATCACGGTCGGCGATCCCGACACGGGCGCAGGCATCGCCGCAGGCGCCGCCAAGAAGGTCGCGGCGCCCGCCACGTTCGCGGGCGCGCTGCTGACTGTGGTGATCGCAGACGTCTCGATGTCGCTCGACAACGTGCTCGCGGTCGCGGCGGTCGCGCGTCACAACATGTGGATCATGGTGTTCGGGCTCATCCTGTCAGTCGTGCTGATGGGCGTGGCGGCGAGCTTCATCGCGCGCGTGATCGAACGCTATCGCTGGATCGCGCTCGTCGGCATCGTGATCATCCTTCTCGCGGCCGCGCGGATGATGTGGGAAGACCTCCACGTCTGGTTCCCGGACTTCATTCCCGGCATGCCGTCCTGGATGACCGGCGGTCACGCCCCCGCCGCCGCCGCGCACTGATTGTTTGCGCGCCGGCGCCGTGACGGCGAGCGGGGCTGTCGCGGCGCGCGAAGGGCCGTCGCCGGCCGTGTGCGTGGAGGGGGGAATCGCCCCGTGATCCACGTGGCGTTTTGGTGCGCGCCTGCGCCGTGACGGAGACCCCGTCGTGGCGGCGCGCCGATCGCCGGCGCCGGCCATGCCCGTCGGAACGTGTTTGTCCCGCCGCCTAGGTCGCGGTGGAGTTGTGCTCACCCACCGTTCCCCGGATTGCGCGCAGCGCAAGTCCGGGGCCCGCAGACCATCGCGCGCCTCGGCGACGGGGTCTCCGCTCCGGCGTCGGGGCGCTAGATGATCAGCTTCTTCGGCACTTCTTCGACGTCGCCGATCTTCAGCGTGCCGAGCGCGAACGGTCCGTATGCGGTGCGAATGAGCCGGTTCACCTTCAGCCCCAGCGATTCCAGCACGCGGCGCACTTCACGGTTCTTGCCTTCGCTGATGGAAATGTTGATCCACGCGTTGCCGCCCTGTTTGCGGTCAAGCTGCGCATCGATCGGGCCGTAGCGCACGCCCGCGATCTCCACGCCCTCGCGCAAGGCGTCCAGGTCGGCCTGCGCAACCGCCCCGAACGCGCGCGCGCGATAGCGCCGCACCAAGCCCGTTGACGGCAGTTCCAGGCGCCGGGCCAACGCGCCGTCATTGGTGAGCAGCAGCAGGCCTTCGCTGTTGAGATCGAGCCGGCCGACCGAGATCACGCGCGGCAGCGACAGCGGCAAGGTCTCGAACACGGTCTTGCGGCCCTGGGGATCGCGGTGCGTCGTGACCAGCCCCGGCGGCTTGTGGTAGCGCCAGACCCGCGTCGGCGCCGCCGCGCGCACCCGCCGGCCGTCGACCGCGATCACGTCCTGCGCCGTCACGTTGAAGGCGGGGGAGGCGAGCACGCGCCCGTTCACGCTCACGCGGCCGGCGTCTATCAGCTTCTCCGCATCCCGCCGCGAGCACACGCCGGCGCGCGCCAACGCCTTCGCGATCCGTTCGCCAGGAGGCGGCGCAGGGGGGGGCGGAGAGGGCATCGCAGGAGGCAGTAGGGCAGTACGGCGGTAGGGCAATAGGAATTGCAGCGCTATGTAAGTCCTACTGCCTTATTCCCTTACTGCCCTCGTGGCGGAGCAGCCCATGTTCGCCGTCGTCTATCGCTGGAAGATCAAACCGGGCCTCGAAGCCAAGTTCGAAGAGGGCTGGCGCAAGGGCACCCGCGCCATCCGCCGCGACCTCGGCGGGCTCGGCTCGCGCCTGCACAAGATCGCCCCCGGAGAATATTTCGCCTACGCGCAATGGCCCGATCGCGCGCGCTTCGAGGAGAACCGCGCACAGCGCATGCCGTATGACGATCCCGAGGCGCGCCGGCTCTATACCGATGCGCTGCAGGACAGCGAGGTTGAGACGCTCGTCGTCGGCGAGGTGCTCGACGATCTCCTGATCCAGCCATGAGCGACGCCGCGTACATGGACCGCGCGCTCGCCTGCGCGCGGCGCGCGGCGGATGCGGGCGAAACGCCCGTCGGCGCCGTGATCGTGGACGAAGCCGCCGGCGAAATCGTCGCTGAAGCGCACAACGCCCCGATCGGCCTGCATGATCCCACCGCGCACGCGGAAATCCTCGCGATCCGCGCCGCCGCCGCCGCGCTCGGCAATTATCGCCTGCGCGAGGGGCTCACGCTCTATGTGACGCTGGAGCCGTGCGCGATGTGCGCCGGCGCCATCGCCAACGCGCGCATCGCGCGTCTGGTCTACGGCGCCGATGACGAGAAGGGCGGCGCGGTCGCCCATGGTCCGCGGTTCTTCGAGCAGCCGACGTGCCATTGGCGCCCGGCGATCGCGTCGGGCGTCGCGGCGGCGGACTCCGCGGCGCTGCTCCGCGCGTTCTTCCGCGCCCGCCGCTAAGCCGGACGAAACGCCGCCCGCTGAAGGCGGTCGTTGATCGCCTCGCCCAGGCCCGTGTGTGGGATCGGCGCGACGGCGATCGCCTCGGCGCCGGTCGCATCGAGCGCGCGCAGCATCGCGTAGAGATTGGCGGCCGCCTCCTCAAGATCGCCGCGCGCGGAGAGCGTGCGTTCTCCGTGTGCGTGCACGCCAAAGCCAAGATAAAGTTCGTCCGGGTGCGGCGCTTCGACGTTCAGCCGCAGCCGCGCGCGCGGTGCGTAATGGGCGCTGAGCATGCCGGGCGCGTCCACGCCATCTCCGGGCGCCGCCAGCGGCCCGGTGATCGCCTCGATGTCGCTGCGTGCGATCGCGCCGGGGCGCAGCAGCGTCCCGCGTCCGTCCGGCGCGATCGCGACGATGGTCGATTCAAGCCCAAGCCTTGAGGGGCCGCCATCGAGGATGAGATCGACATCGTCGCCAAGATCGGCGGCGACATGCTGCGCCGTCGTCGGGCTCACGCGCCCGGAGCGATTGGCGCTCGGCGCCGCGAGCGGCGCCCCGAACGCTGCGATCAGCGCCTGCGCTGCTGGATGCGCCGGCGCGCGCACCGCGATCGTGGCGAGCCCGGCGCAGGCGAGATCGCACACGCGTCCGTCCGCGGCGCGGGGCGCAACGAGCGTCAGCGGGCCGGGCCAGAACGCGCGCGCCAGTTCTTCGGCCCGCGGATGAAACGCCGCCTCGCGCCGCGCGGCGCCAAGGTCCGGGACGTGGGCGATCAGCGGATTGAAGTGCGGGCGCCCTTTCACCGCGAACAGATGCGCCACGGCGCGGGGGTTGGTCGCGTCCGCCGCGAGGCCGTAGACGGTTTCCGTCGGCATCGCGACAAGGCCGCCGCGCTGGAGGATCGTGGCCGCATCCGCGATCGCGGCGCCCTCGGCCAATGCGATCCTCATCGCGTCGCGACAATACGGACGTCGACCGTCACGTCGCGGCCGATGAAATCGAACCCCGGATCGGACTCCATGCCGAGATCGAAGACGTCGCGCTGGAGGGTGAAGCGTGCGGTCGCCTCGGCGCGACCGCCCGTGATCGCGAGCGTCACCGGGATCGAGACGCGTGCGCTGCGGCCTTTCACGGTCAGCGCGCCCTGGGCGGTGTAGGTGGCGCCGCTGCGCGCGAACTGCGACAGCACAAACGTCGCCTGCGGATGATTGTCGGGATCGAAGCCTTCGGCTGCGACAAGCGATTGCTGGATTTCCGGGACGCCGATGCTGGCGGACGCGGTCTCCACCACGAAGCGCGCCTCCGCCGCGGCCGGATTGGCGGGGTCGGCGCGAATTTCGCCACGCCAGCGTGCGAAGCGCCCGCGCGCCGGCGCGCCGGTCAACGAAGCGGCGAAATTGATCGCGCTCTCGTCCATGTCGATGGTCCAGAGCGGCGCGGGCGGCGCCGGCGCCGGCGCCGCTTCTTCCACTACCGTCGGCGCGGCCGGCGCCGCGACATCCTCCATCGGCGCGGCCGGCGCCGCGACATCCTCCATCGGCGCGGCGGGCGCGGCCTCTTCCTCTTGGATCTCCGCGACGATCGCGCTCTCGGCCTGCGCCACTGGCGTTTGCGCCGGGACCGGCATCGCCAACCGTGTCGCCACAAGCGCTGCGAGCGCCACCGCAATCACGCCAAAGCCGCCCGCCAACGCCGCGCGGCGCCGCGGCTGGTTCTCGCTCGCGCGCAGCCCCGGGAGCATCCGCGCCAACACCTCGTCGCGATCGAAGAGATGATGCTTCAGCGCCGCCGCCGCGTGCAGCGCCAGGAGCGCCAGCATCGCCCACACGAAAAGCGCGTGGGCCTCGCTGCCGGCGTCGGAGACCTGCGCGCGCGTTTCGATCGGCGCTGCATCGAGACCGAAGAGATGGGGAACGGGAAAGAGCCCGAAATACACCGTCTGCACCGGCAGCGGGCGCCCGTCATTCCACTGCGTGGCGACGAACACCCAGCCTGAGAACGGAATCGCGATCATCAGCGCGTAGAAGGCCCAGTGCGTCGCGTGCGCGAGCGCCTTCTCCCAGTTCTTCATCGTGTCCGGCAGCGGGGGCGCGGGATGGCCGATCCGCCACGCCAGGCGCGCGAGGCTGAGCAGCAGCAACGTCAGCCCGATCGATTTGTGCAATTGATAGGCGCCGAACACGCCCTCCATCGTCCAGCCGATCGCGGCGTTGAGCACGATCGACGCCGCGATGGCCCAGTGCAGCAGGATCGCCACCGCCGCATAGCGCGACGGCGCGGGCGCCGCGCTCATTGCTGCACGAACTCGGCGTCGACGATGATCTCCACAAGATCGCCGGTGAAAGTGTTGAACACGCCGCGCCCCACGTTCCAGTCGCGGCGATTGATGATGGCGCGCGCCGAAAACGCAAGCACGTACTTGCCGCCGCGCGGAATGAGCACACTGCGCCCGCCGTGGAACGTCGCCTCGAATGTCGCGGGACGGGTTTCGCCGTTCATGCTCAGCGCGCCCTCGATCAGCCCCGTCGTCGGTCCGGTGCGGGTGACGGCCGTTGAAACGAAGCGGATGAACGGCGCATCGTCCGCGCCCATCGCATCGGCGAGGCGTGCGTCGAAGTCGCGCGCGGCGGGATCGTCATAGACATTGGTCGAGACCGAAGCCGCCTCCACCTGCACGTCCAGCGCGGAATTTTCCGGCGCGGCGGGGTCGAAACGCAGCGTTCCCGCGATCCGGTCGAACCGCCCGACGAAGAGCCCAAGGCTTTGGTGCCGGATCCGCCAGACCACCGACGCATGCTGCGGATCGATCGCGTACGCGCCCGCCGGCGCCTCGGCGGGATCGAGCGCGACGTTCTCCCCCAACGGCAGCCCGGGCGGGACCTGCGCGGGCGCGCTGAGCGGGAGCAGCGGCAAGAAGGCGGCGGCGGCAAGGAGACGTAGGCGCATGCGTTCCTGCTACCATGCCGGGCGCGTCCGTCACCGGCCTCGCGCAAACGTGTCCGGCGGCTATGGTGGGGCGCTGGAGGAGTCGCATGAGTTACGTCGCGCCCGTCCGGGACATCCGCTTCGCACTGGAGCAGTGCGCGGGGCTTTGGTCCGCGTTCGATCTCGCCGCGGACCTCGACCCTGACACGCTCGCCGCGATCCTTGAAAGCGCCGGCGGCTTCGCGGCGGACACGCTCGCCCCGCTCAATCGCCCCGCGGACCTTGAAGGCGTGCGCCTGGAGGACGGCGCGGTCATCTCCGCGGCGGGGTTCAGGGCCGCCTACGAAGCGTTCGCCGCGGGCGGCTGGCTCTCGCTCGCCGCCGATCCGGCCTATGGCGGCCAGGGCCTTCCCGGCGCCGTCGCGCTCGCCGCGTTCGAGCCGATGCACGCGGCGAACATGAGCTTCGGCCTCTGCCCGATGCTGACGATGGGCGCGATCGAAGCGCTGCATCAGCATGGAACAGAACACCAGAAGCGCGCCTACCTTGCGCCGCTGGTCAGCGGCGCGTGGACCGGCACGATGAATCTGACCGAGCCGCAGGCGGGCTCCGATCTCGGCGCGCTCACGACCAAGGCCGTTCCCTCCGTAGACGGATCATTCCGCCTCACCGGGCAGAAGATCTTCATCACCTGGGGCGAGCACGACCTGACGGACAACATTATTCACCTCGTGCTTGCGCGCATGCCGGATGCGCCGGCGGGGTCGCGCGGGATTTCGCTCTTCCTCGCGCCAAAGATGCTGCCCGACGGGATGCGCAACGCGGTGCGCTGCATCGGCCTGGAGGAAAAGCTGGGCATCCATGCTTCGCCCACCTGCACGATGGCGTTCGAAGGCGCGACAGCGTGGCTCGTAGGGGCGGAAAATCGCGGCCTCTCGGCGATGTTCACGATGATGAATTCCGCGCGCCTCAATGTGGGGCTGGAAGGCGTCGCGATCGCGGACGCGGCCTATCAGAAGGCGCTCGCCTACGCCAAGACGCGCGTGCAGGGCGGATCGCTGATCATTGCGCATCCCGATGTGCGCCGCATGCTGATCACGATGAAGGCCAAGACGCTCGCCGCGCGTGCGATCTGCTACGCGACGGGGCTGGCGGCCGATTGCGCCGCGCGGCTGGAGGATGACGAAGCGCGCGCGGCCGCCAAAGCGCGCGAAGACCTGTTGACGCCGATTGCGAAGGCGTGGTCCACCGAGTGGGGCGTTGAAGCCGCCAGCCTCGGCGTGCAAGTGCACGGCGGCATGGGGTTCGTCGAAGAAGGCGGCGCGGCGCAATTCTATCGCGACGCGCGCATCGCGCCGATCTACGAGGGCACGAACGGCATCCAGGCCATCGATCTCGTCGGGCGCAAGGTGCAGGCGGACAGCGGCGCGGCGATGCGCGCGCTGATCGCAGACGCGCAGCGCGAAGCGGACGGGGCGCCGCATCTCGCCGCCGCCGCCGATGCGCTGGCGGCGGCCACAGATTTCATCGTCGCCGCCGATCGGCGCGACGCGCTCGCGGGCGCGGCCGCGTACCTCAAACTTGCAGGCGATGTCGCCGGCGGCATGCTGCTTGCGCGCGGCGCACGCGCCAGCGGCGATCCGGAGAAAACGGCGCTGGCGGCGTTCTATGAAACGCAGGTGTTGTCGGCGGCGCCGGCGGCGCTTGGGCGCATCTACGCTGGCGCCCGCCAGCTCGACGACGAGCGGCTTTTGGACCTTGCGCTATAACGTCGGGTGCATCGGGGCCGCGCCGACATGGCGACTTGGCGATAGTGGCCGCGCACGCCATGTGCTAGGCCAAGCTCACATCACACTGAGGAGACGCACATGTCGCTGCGCATCGGCGATGCCGCCCCCGATTTTGAAGCCGACACCACCAAGGGCCGGATCAAATTCCACGAATGGCTCGGATCGTCCTGGGGCATTCTGTTTTCGCACCCCAAGGACTTCACGCCCGTCTGCACCACCGAGCTCGGCGCGCTCGCCAAGCTTGAGCCGGACTTCGCCAAACGCGACGTGAAGGTGATCGGCCTCTCGGTCGATCCGGTCGATGATCACAATCGCTGGGTCGGCGACATCAAGGACGTGACCGGGTTCCTGCCGTCCTATCCGCTGATCGGCGATCACGATCTCAACGTCTCTAAACTCTACCACATGCTGCCGGCGGATGCAGGGTCGAGCGCGCAAGGGCGCACCGCCGCGACCAACCAGACCGTGCGCGTCGTCTACATCATCGGGCCCGACAAGCTCATCAAAGCGGCGCTCGTCTATCCGATGTCGAGTGGGCGCAATTTCGACGAGGTGCTGCGCCTGGTGGATTCCTGCCAGCTCACCGCGCAGCACAAGGTCGCCACGCCGGCGAACTGGAAGAACGGCGAAGACGTGATCATCGTGCCCGCCGTCGGCGACGACGAAGCCAAGCAGCGCTTCCCGGACGGCTGGAAGACGCTGAAGCCCTACCTGCGCGTCGTGCCCCAGCCGAAGGCCAACTAGGGATCAGGGACTAGGGCTAAGGGATCCGGAGGCTGGGTGAAGTCCTTCTCCCGCCCATGCGGGCGAAGGGCGGGCCCGCATCCCTCTTCCAGGGGCAGCATGCGCCGCGTAGACTCGCCCTCAAGGAGCAACCCATGAGCGCGATGGACGGTCTGGAGGAGGCGGAGGCGCGCCCGAAGCTTGCCTATCCGTGCGGCGAGCCGCCGGCGGCGGGCGAGACGAAAGCGGTTGCGCCCGGCGTGCTCTGGGTGCGCATGCCGCTGCCGTTCGCGCTCAAATGGATCAATCTCTGGCTTCTGGAGGACGGCGAGGGCTGGACCATCGTCGACACCGGCGTCGCGCTCGATGAATCGCGCACGCACTGGCGGGCGATCTTCGCCAGCCCGGCGCTTAAGGGGAAACCGGTCACGCGCGTGATCGTCACCCACATGCATCCCGATCACATCGGCCTCGCCGGCTGGATCACACGCAAATTCCAATGCCGGCTGTGGATCACGCGGCTCGAATACACGACCTGCCGCATGCTGGTCGCAGACACCGGCCGCGAGGCGCTGGACGAAGGCGAGCGCTTCTTCCGTGCTGCGGGCTGGAACGAGGATCAGCTCGATTCCTATCGCGTGCGCTTCGGCGGGTTCGGCAAGGGGGTCTCGCGGCTGCCCGACGCCTACCGCCGCCTCGAAGACGGCGACGCCGTCGAGATTGGCGCGCACACATGGCGCGTCATCACCGGCTGCGGCCATTCGCCGGAGCATGCATGCCTCTACAACGAAGCGCTCAACATTCTGATCTCCGGCGATCAGCTCTTGCCGCGCATCTCGTCAAACGTCTCCGTCTTCCCGACAGAACCTGAAGCCGATCCGCTCACGGATTGGCTGCGCTCCTGCGCCAAGCTCAAGGTCAACATTCCGGGCGACGTGCTGGTGCTGCCGGCGCACAACGAGCCGTTCACCGGCGCCCACGCGCGGCTCGATGATCTGATCAACGGGCACGAGCGCGCGCTCTCGCGCCTCGAACAGCGCCTGGCCGAGCCCAAGCGGGCCGTCGACCTCTTCGGCGCCATCTTCGCGCGCAAGATCGACGACGATCTCATCGGCATGGCGACGGGCGAAACGATCGCGCATCTCAATTGCCTGATTGGGCGCGGGCGCGTGCGCGCGGCGTCCGGTCCTGATGGAGCAACCCTCTATGAACGCGCCTGATCCGTCTGCGACAGAGAAGCCAAACCCCGAACGGCGCTCCAATTCTGCGCTCCTGTGCCTGTGCATCGGCATAGGGCTCATCTTCCTGGCGCAATTCCTCGGCGTCGGCGTCGCCTTCACCGCGGCGCTGTCGGGCGGCTCCCCGGTCGCCGTCGTCGGCGGTCTGGGCGCGTTCATCGGGATCATGTTCGCGGTCGTCGCCGGCGTGATCTTGTCGCTGATCGGCGGGATCTGGCTCGCCATCCGCGTCATCGCCGACCAGACCGGCGATAAAGAAGAGCGCCGCTACCGCAATGTCGAGCGGTGAGTTTAAATCCTATTGGAGCTCTGCATGATCCTCTCCACCACTTTTGACGTTCCGGGCCGCTCTATCGGCGCCATCGTCGGCCTGGCGCGCGGCAATGTGGTGCGGTCGCGCTTCATCGGGCGCGATATCGTGGCCGGCTTCCGCATGGTGATCGGGGGAGAAGTGCACGAATACACCAAGCTGCTCGCGGAGAGCCGCGAACAAGCGCTCGACCGCATGATGGACAACGCCAAGGCGATGGGCGCGGACGCCGTGGTCGGTCTGCGCTTTGAAACCACCGACGCCGCTGGCGGCCAGGCCACCGAAGTGCTCGCCTACGGCACCGCGGTGAAGTTGGCGTAGCGCGTCTCGCCGCGCGCGAGGCGCCAGACGATCATCGCCATCACGCCCGCAGACAGATCCGGCGACGCGACATAGGCGGCGAGAAAGAGCACATGATGCGCCGCCGCATGGCGCACGGTGCCGCCGTCGCGAACGCCGAGGCGCCAGTCCGTCAGCCGCCGCATCCCCCAGTCGAACAGCATCGCCGCCGCCGCGAAGCCGAACACGAGCGGCGCGATCAGCGGCGCATGCGGCAGATCGAGGGGCAGGCCAAGCAGGAGGTGCGGGGCGGTGTAGGCCGCGACCGCAAGCGCCAGGACCGGCGTCGCAAAATAATGCGCGCGCTTGAGCCCGCGCTCGGCACGGCCGGCCACGCGCGCGAGACGTTGGCCTTCCTGCGCCGACCAGCCCGCGTCCGCCAGCACGCGCCAGACAAAGAACGCGCCGACCGCTGCGCCGAGGCCCCAGGCGACACCGACGATCAGCATCGCCAGCGCCGGGCCCGCGACGCCGCGCAGATCGAACGCCAGCGCGCCGCGCGCCAGCGCAAACGACAGCGCAGCCGCCGCACACAGCGCGGCAAGCGCCGGCGAGGCCAATCCTGCGGCAAGCGTGACGGCGGCCGCGAGCGGCGCCGCGATTGCGACGTCGCGACGATGGGGGAAGGCGAGCGCCGTCATCGCCCAAAGCTCTGCGCGCGGCGCCGTGAAAGCCTCGTAAACGGCGCGCCGTCCGCGGGCGCGCCGTCACTGGATCATTGCGCTTCCGGTTGCGCGGGCGTCGCCGAAGCCGCTGCGTCGAAGCTCGCGCGCCATTCGGCGTCGCGGCCGGTGGCGATCGAGCCGATCAGGCGGTCATAGGCCGCCACGTTCGGCTGCTCCTCGCCGGCCAGTTCCGGCCACACATGGCAAAAGGACTGGATCTCGATCCCCGGGCGGCCCTGGAGCGCGGCGTAGATCGCCAGCCCGCCGACCTGGAACTGCGCCCGCTGCACCGGCCAGAAGCCGCTTTCATCGACGCGCGTCTCAACCACGGTCGGCGTTTCGCTGGAGCCGGCGCGCCGGCCAGCGTCCGCAGCCAGCGCTTCCCAGCCGGAGGCGGCGATGGGCGTGGCGAACGCGCGGCGCACATCCGCTACGGAGCGATCGGCGAGGGTGTCGCGCTGGATCGAAAAGATGTGGCAGAGGTCCGATCCGGTCGACGTCTGGACATAGAGCATGCCGGCCTGGGGTTCCCGCGGGTCGTTCGCGTCCCAGCCCGAATTGGGATAGGTGAAGCTCAGCCGGCCCTGGCCGTCGCTGAAGCCTCGCCCGGTTTGCGCCGCAGCGCCGCCCGTCACGGCGCCCGCGACCAACAGCGCCGCCGCCAGCGCGCCCGCGGCGGCCGTCGCGAATTTCCGCATGTGTGTTCTCCTGCTGGGCCTTTGGCGGCCCTATGCTTGTCCCTGCAGCGCTGAATCTAGGCTGCGCGCCGCGCGTCGTCAAAGCGTCGGGACCGGGCGCCAATGAGGCCATTTCAGGGCTATAAGCCCCTCCGGGAGGATTACGCATGAGCCTGAAGGGCAAGACCCTGTTCATCACCGGCGCGAGCCGCGGCATCGGCCTTGCGATCGCGCTGCGCGCGGCGCGCGACGGCGCCAATGTCGCGATCGCGGCCAAGACCGCCGAACCGCACCCGAAGCTGCCCGGCACGATCTACACCGCCGCCGAAGAGATCGAAGCCGCGGGCGGGCAGGCGCTGCCGCTCATCGTCGACGTGCGCGACGAAGCCAATGTGCAGCAGGCCGTCGCCGATACGGTCGCGCGCTTCGGCGGGATCGACATCTGCGTCAACAACGCCTCCGCGATCCAGCTGACCGGCACGCTGCAGACGGACATGAAGCGCTACGATCTCATGCATCAGATCAACACGCGCGGCACGTACGTCACGTCGCGCGCGTGCATCCCGCATCTGAAGCAGGCCGCCAATCCCCACGTGCTCAATCTTTCGCCCCCGCTCGACATGAGCGCCAAATGGTTCGCCGGCCACGTCGCCTACACGATGGCGAAGTTCGGCATGTCGATGTGCGTGCTCGGCATGGCTGAGGAGTTTCGCGACGACGGCATTGCGTTCAACGCGCTCTGGCCGCGGACGGCGGTGGCGACCGCCGCGATCAAGAATGCGCTCGCCGGCGAGGAAGGCATGGCGCACTGCCGGACGCCCGACATCATGGCCGACGCCGCCTACGTGATTTTCAACCGCAGAAGCGCAGAGTGCACCGGCAATTTCTTCATCGATGACGTCCTACTTTACGAGGCGGGCGAGCGCGATTTCGACAAATACCGCGTCGATCCGACGAAGGATCTGTTCCCCGATTTCTTCGTTCCCGACAGCGCGAAGCTTCCCTCCGGCGTCACGCTGGCGGCTGCGACAGCGTCGTGAGTCGGCTTCCGCTGACCGGCGGCTGCTTGTGCGGCGCGCTGCGCTACGCGGTGCGGGAGCGGCCGTTTCTGCTCACCGCGTGCCATTGCCTCGACTGCCAGAAGCGCACGGGCAGCGCCTACAGCATGAACATGCAAGTGCGCGAAGCGGATTTCGCGATCGTCGCGGGCGCGCCTGTGGAGTCCGTGCAGCCGACGCCCAGCGGTTCGCACACGACGCATCTCTATTGCAGCGCGTGCTATGTACGCCTCGCATCGAAGCCGAAGACGCGGCCAGGCCTCGTCAGTCTCCGCCCTGGCACGCTCGACGACACATCGTGGCTGACGCCGAACCTGCACCTCTATGCACGCAGCGCTCAGCCCGGCGCGATCCCGCCCGGCGCGTCGACGCATGCGACGATGCCGGAGGATTTCACACCGTACGTGAAAGCGTTCACCGCGGCGTGGCGCTAGCCATGAGCGCGCCGCCAAAAACCCTGCTGCACGCCACGCCGGAGGAAGAGGCGGCGATCCGCGCCGCCGTGCGGGCCTCCGCAAACATGGCCTCGCCCACCGGCGAGCGCCGTCTCGCGCGCACAGAGGACGCAGCCGCGGCGGCCGCCTTCTTCGCCGACGACGCCGCCTCCGGCCCGATCTATGATCTGCCGCGTCCGTTCACGCAGGCCAATGTCCGCGCCTGGATCGAAGGGCGCCTGGAGAGACATGCGGCCGGCGAAGCGGTGCTCACATTCGTCTACGACGGCGACGAGATCGTCTCCTACGCCGATGTCGCGATCTGGCCGCAGCATGCGTCCGGCGAACTCGCCGGCGCCGTCCGCGCTGATCGCCAGAATTCGGGGCAGGGCTCCGCCAATATGCGCGACATGTTCGACTGGATGTTCGAGGACCTCGGCCTGCGCCTCATCTGCCTCACCGCCGCGCTCGACAACATCCGCTCGCAGCGCGGCATCGACGCCGCCGGCTTCACCCGCATGGGCGGGCGCGACGTCGTGCGCGCGGACGGCTCGATCCGCCAAAGCGTCTATTGGGAAATGACGCGCGATCAGTGGCGCGCGAGATGGAAGAGCGCCTCATGAGCGGCATGGCGACGGCGCTCGTCATCATTCTTCTCACGCTTGCGGCGCTGCATCTCTATTGGGGGCTCGGCGGGCGATGGCCCGGCAGGGACGAAGAGAGCCTAGTCGCCATGGTGGTCGGGCGCACCAGAAGCGGGCGCATGCCGAGCCTGCAGGCGTCCGCGCTCGTGGCGTTCGGGCTTGCGTTCGGCGCCTGGCTGGTGGCCGCCGATCGCGGCGGCCTCTCTCTCGGCGCGCCGTTTTCGCTGGTAAACGCGGGTTATTTCCTGATGGCGCTCGTCTTTGCGGTGCGCGGGATGATCACCTACGCGTTTCCCGCCGTCTTCGCCTACGCCAAGGGCACGCCGTTCGAGCGGCTCAACCGCCTCTATTATTCGCCGCTCTGCCTCTTCATCGCCTTCGGTCTGCTGACGGCGTCGCTGGGGCTGCTCTGATCATTCCTTGGGGACCACGCCATGCCTGATTTCGACAATCCATCTTCCGTCCATGCGCCCGCCGGGCTCTACAGCCACGCCGCGACGGTGAAGGCGGGGGCGGAGATGCTTTTCATTTCCGGCCAGATCGGCATGCGGCCGGATGGATCAACGCCATCGGGCGCTGCAGAACAGGCCGATCAGGTGTTCGCCAACATCATCGCCATTCTCGACGCGCATGGCATGGGGGCGCGCAACATCGTGAAGCTCACCACGTTCATGGTCGCGGGCGTCGACGGCGACGCCGTGCGCGCCGCGCGGCGCAAACATCTGGGCGATCATCGCCCCGCATCGACTGCGGTCTATATTCCCGCGCTCGTCAGCCCGGACTACCTGGTGGAAGTCGAAGCGGTCGCCGCACGCGACTGATGGGACTATATCACCGCCATGCTTCTCTTCACCCATCCCGCCATGCTCGCGCACGCGCCGCCGCCCGGTCATCCCGAACGCCCGGCGCGCCTGGAGGCCGTCCTGCGCGGGCTTGAGCCGCTGGGCCTGCCTGTGCGGGATGCGCCGCTCGCCACGCGCGCGCAGGTCGAACGCGTGCACCCCAGGGGTCTCGTCGACGCCATGGAGGAGGCGTTTCCGAAACCTGGCGAAGGGCTCGCCGCGCTCGACGCGGACACGTTCCTCTCCGATGGCACGCGCGAAGCGGCGTGGCGTGCGGCCGGCGCCGTCGTCGCCGCGGTGGACGCGGTGACAGCCGGCGAAGACGCGCAGGCGTTCTGCGCCGTGCGTCCGCCCGGCCATCACGCCGAGCCGGCGCAGCCGATGGGCTTCTGCATCTTCAACAATGTCGCGGTCGGCGCATTGCACGCGTTGGAAGCGCACGGCCTCGCGCGCGTCGCGGTGATCGATTTCGACGTCCATCACGGCAACGGCACCCAGGCGACCGCGCAGAAGGATCCGCGGCTCTTCTTCGCCTCCACGCACCAATCGCCGCTCTATCCCGGCACCGGCCTCGCGCACGAACGCGGGCCCGCCGGCAACATCTTGAACGCGCCGCTGCCGCCTGGGGCCGGCTCAGCGGAGTGGCGCGCCGCCATGGAGCGCGAGGTGCTTCCAGCGCTTCATGATTTCGCGCCGGAGATGATTTTCGTTTCCGCCGGCTTCGACGCCCACGAGGCCGATCCGCTGGCCCAGATGCGCCTCACCGACGCCGATTACGCCTGGGCCGGGGAGCGGCTCTCGGCTGCGGCGTTAAGCCTTTGCGCGGGCAAGATTGTCTCCACCCTGGAAGGCGGATACGACTTGGGAGCGCTGACCCGCTCGACTCAGGCCTATGCGGGCGCGCTGACGCGCGCCTGACGGGTTCGGGGAGGAGCCTGGGGCGTGCGCCGGGGACGGCGGATGAGCGAACAAGACGCGGGATTGCGCGACCACCTCCTGGCCGCAGCGCCCGGCTGGATCGTGCTCGCCCGTCACGGCAAGCCCAAGAGCGACCGCGCCGTCCGCATCGATTGGCGCGACTACGAGCACTGGTGGGCGGAATATGACCGCTCCGGGCTGATCGAGGATCAAAAGCCCCCCGAGCGGCTGCTCACCATCGCGTCCCAGGCCCACGTCATCTTCGCCTCGGTGCTGCCGCGCGCGATCGAGACCGCCGAGGCCGTCGCACAGGGCAGGGCGATCGTCCGGGACCCGGTGTTCGTGGAGGCGCCGATGCCGCCGCCCAAGCTCTGGGGCCGGCGCCGGCCCGACCATTGGGGCGTGTGGGCCCGGATCACCTGGTGGGCGGGGCTGCGCCACGGCGCGGAATCCCGCGCCCAGGCGGAGCTTCGGGCGGAAGCCGCCGCTGCGACCCTCGCCTCCCACGCCTTGCGCGGCGAGAACGTGCTCCTGTGCGGCCATGGCTGGTTCAACCGCATGATGCGCCCGGTGCTGCTGGCGCAGGGCTGGCGATGTGTGGAGGACCACGGAGACGATTACTGGACTTACCGGCGCTACGAGCGCCGGCGCCGGCCGCGCACGCTTCCCGCTGACGGGTGACCGCGATTGTTCGCGCGCCTCCAGGGGCCTATTTTCACGGCCAAGGAGCGAGTCCATGACCAACGAAGCCGATCCCGCCACGCTGTCCTATGAGCAGGCCGTGGCCGAGCTTGAGCGCATCGTCCAGCACCTCGAACGCGGCGACGTCGCGCTTGAAGATTCGATCCGCCTCTACGCCCGCGGCGCGGCGCTGAAGACGCAGTGCGAAGCCAAGCTCAAGGACGCCCAGCTCAAGGTCGAGCAGATCGTCATGACCAGCGAAGGTCCCAAGCTCGAACCCGCAAAGCTCGACCGATGAGCGCGCCGAAACAAGACGCGCCGCGGCCGTCGACGATTTCGTTCGACGATTTCCTCAAGGTCGACATCCGCCTCGGCACCATCGTGAAGGCGCAGGCGTTCGAAAACGCCAAGAAGGCGGCCTATCAGCTCTGGATCGATTTCGGCGAACCGCTCGGCGTCAAGAAGAGCTCCGCGCAGATCGTCAGGAATTACGCGCTCGGCGAATTGATCGGGCGCCGCGTCGCCGCCGTCGTGAACTTCGAGCCGAAGCAGATCGGGAAGTTCATGAGCGAGGTGCTGTGCCTCGGCTTCCCGGACCGCAACGGCGAGGTCGTCCTCGTCACCGTGGATCGCCCCGCGCCCAGCGGCGGGCGAATGTACTAGAACGTGCGCGAAGGGGCGGGCATGGCGCGTTCATTCGCCATCTGCGAAATCCCTGGATGGAGGTTTGATCGGAGCGACGCAATAACGTGGCCCGCTAATTCCCTTGCATGATCTGCAGGCGGAGTTCCTGGGCCGTGCGCTGTTGCGCTTCCGCGGCTGCGGGGGCGTCGGACTCGGCGGGCGGCGGGGGATCCTCCGTCTGCGGCGTCAACAGAACCGGCCCGCCAGGCAGCGCGGGCTCGGGCGCAACGGGCGCCGCCGGGATCGGCTCATCGGCCACCGGCGCGGTCTCCAGCACGGCTGCAGTTTCTTCCGGCGTCTTCTCTTCTTCGAGCAGCGGGGGCGCCAGCCCCAGATCGCGTTCGCGCTGGCGCAGCATCGCCATGCGGCCGCTGATCTCAGCTGAGTGGCGGGTCTCGGGGAATGACGCCAGGAACGATTGGTAGGCCTGCACGGTGTCGGTCTCGCGCGCGCGGCCGAGATAGTCGATCTCAAGGCCCTCTAGCGCCGCCTCTGCAGGCTGGCGATACTTGCCCGGCTCGCCGTCGAGGAACGCGCGCAGCGCCAGGGGATCGCTCTTGTCGAGACCTGACCAGCCGGCTTCGGCTGCAGCCGAGGTCCGTCCGGACTGGATCATCGAATAGCCGCCGATGCCGATGCCGGCGACGACCAGAAAGGTGACCACGCCGACGATCGCCAGCCGCATCGAGGATCCGCCGCGGGACTTTTCCTCTCCGCTTTGGCGGGCCTCGTAGTCATTATCGTAGCGACGCGGCGGCCGCGGTTCATAGCCGCTGCGGCCTTCTCCATACGCGCTGAATCTTGGTCCCTCGTCGGACGTCGGCTCATACTCGGTCCGTCGCGCCCGGCCGACATCGCTTGCGTCCGCGGCGCGTTCGAGCGCAGCCCAATCGGAAGCCGCTTCGCTGTGCGCCGGATCGTCCGGCGCAATCTCAGGCTCGACATAAGCCGGGGCTGGCTCAGGCGCGGGCCGGCGCGGGGGCGCGTAATGTGGCGCCGGCGGGGGCGGCGGCGGCTCAGGCTCGTAATCGCCGAACGCATCGAACGCGGCGGCCTCCTCGGCGGCGCGCGCGGCGTCCTCGTTCTCCTGGGCGGCGAGCAGCACGCCCTCGATCGCGGCCTTGAGGTTGAGCCAGCCGGCGAACGCGTCGTCGCCGCGCCAGCCTGTCAGATCAATCGAGGGATCGCCCCGGAAGAGTTCGGGCGCGGGGGTATTGTGCATCCGCGCATGGATGAGCTTGCCGGCGCCGCGGGCGTGGCGGGCCTCGGCGACCAAGTCGGCGTTGCCGGCCGAGCGCGGCGACCAGAGCGCCACCGCGACCTCGGCGCCGCCCATGGCGCCGCGCATCAGGCGCGGCGTCAGGTCCGTGGCGGTCTCGTGGCCGAGCGCGCGCAGCTTCGTCGCCAGCGCGTGCGCGGGCGCTGAATCCTGCTGGGCGTGGATGATCACGACCCCGGCCATACGTCTCCCTCAAGCATCCAGCGGCCCCCATAGGGCCGGCCGGGCATTTTCCCAAGCCTGATTGTGCGGCCGGAGGTGTTACGGAAGACTAGCGGTGGAATTGGGGCGCCGGCCTGCGCGACGATGGCGCCGGCGTCGCGCAAGCCGCAACGTCAGGTCGAGCGCCAGCGCCGCCCCTGCGCCTCCAGGCTATTTTTTCGGAACCATCGCCGCCCCTGCGCCTCCAGGCTATTTTTTCGGAACCATCGCCGCCCCCAGGCGTATCGACTCCGGGCGCGTTGCGCGCCGGTTCCCGAAAAAGAGTTTGGAGAAGTCTGGAATGAAGCTTTCGCACCTGACGGCAGCAGCGGCTGCGACCCTCGCCCTCGGCGCAACGGCGTGCGCGTCGTCCAACGACGTCGCGGCGCCTGCGCCGGCGGCGGCCGCCGCCGCGCCTGCGCCCGCGCAGACCGCACAGCCGGCGCAACCGGCTCAGCCCGCGCCGGCGCCTGCAGAAACGGCCGCCGCGCCCGCCATGCCGGCCCCGACGGCGATGACGGACGCGCAGCTCGAATCCTTCATCGCCGCGGAAGCTGAAATCGGCCCCGCAATCGCGCCGCACACCGACGCGTTGCGGACCGGCACGCCCGAGCAGCAGGCCGCGGCGCGCACGGCGATCGAGGCGGCGGTTGTGCCGATCCTTGAGCGCCATGGCCTGGACGGCCCCACCTACAACGCGATCGCCCGCGAAGCGCAGCAGAACGAGGCGTTCAATCTGCGCCTGGCGGCGCTGCGCGAAGGCGAGGGCGCGGAAGGGTCGGCGGAAGCCGCCGAATAATCCGGATACGGACTAAACTCTATCGGGCCTGCGCCAACGTCCGTTCCAGGACGGCGCAGGCCTTTTTTCTTGCCCGGAATCGCCGTGGCGGCGCGCTTATCCGCGTTTCCTTCCTCCGCGACGCATGCTAGGCGCGCGCGATGGCTGAGATCGAACAACGGCTCGTGGAGACGGCCGACCGGATCACCGTGGCGCTCGACCGGCTCCTGCCGCGCGCGCAGGGGCCCGAGACGCGGCTTCTGTCCGCCATGCGCTACGCCGCGCTCGGCGGGGGCAAGCGGCTGCGTCCGTTCCTGCTGCTCGAGGCGGGGCGGATTTTCGACGCCGACGAACAGGCGCTCCTGCGCGTCGCCGCGGCGGTGGAATGCGTGCATTCGTTCTCGCTCGTCCACGACGATCTGCCGTGCATGGACGACGACGACACAAGGCGCGGCGCGCCCACCGTCCATGTCGAGTTCGACGAGGCGACGGCGCTGCTCGCCGGCGATGCGCTGCTCACCTTCGCGTTCGAGCTTCTGGCGGAGCCCGCCACCCATCCCGATCCGCAGATGCGGTGCAAGCTGATCACGGGCCTCGCCAAGGCGACCGGCCCGCAGGGCATGATTGCGGGCCAGGCGCTCGACATGGCGGGCAAGGATGTCGGCAACGACCTCATCGCGATCACCCGGATGAACCGGCTGAAGACCGGGGCGCTGATCAATTTCTCGGTCGAGGCGGGCGCGCTGATCGGCTGTGCGCCGGACGATGCGCGCCACGCCCTCCAGCGCTACGGCCACGATGTCGGCCTCGCATTCCAGCTGGCGGACGATCTCCTCGACCTCCAGGGCCGCCCCGACGTCACCGGCAAGGCCGTTCAGAAGGACGCCGCTGCGGGAAAAGTGAACTTCGTGACCGTGCTCGGCGCGGCGCCCGCGCGCGAGCGGATGCAGCTCCTCGCGGCGCAGGCGAAAGGCCACCTCGCGATCTTCGGCCCCAGGGCCAAGCTCTTGGCGGCTATTGTCGATTTCGTCATGGATCGGCAACATTGAGGGCGTTAGGCTGCGTTAAGCCGCCGGCCGTCGGGCGCACGGATGTTCCGCGCCCGGGCCCGTGCGAAGGACATGCCGGTGCCATCCACGCCCCTGCTCGACGCCATCCAGTCCCCCGCCGATCTGCGCGCCGTCGAACATCGCCGCCTCCAGGAGGTGGCCGACGAAGTGCGCGCCGAGATGGTGGACGCGGTCTCCCACACCGGGGGGCACCTGGGCGCGGGGCTCGGCGTCGTCGAACTCACGGTCGCGCTCCACTACATCTTCGACACCCCGCGCGACGTGCTCATCTGGGACGTCGGCCACCAGGCCTATCCGCACAAGATCCTCACCGGCCGGCGCGATCGGATGCGCACCATCCGCCAGGGCGGGGGCCTCTCCGGCTTCACCAAGCGCGCCGAGAGCGCATACGACCCCTTCGGCGCCGCGCACGCGGCCACCTCGATCTCGGCCGCGCTCGGCTTCTGCGTCGCGCGCGACATCCGCGGCGACGACAACCACGTCATCGCCGTCATCGGCGACGGCTCGATGAGCGCGGGCATGGCCTATGAGGCCATGAACAACGCCGCCGAGACCACCAAGCGGCTCCTCGTCATCCTCAACGACAACGACATGAGCATCCCCCCG